>CAYMQZ010000126.1:4170-7782 GCA_964392705.1 uncultured Gemmatimonadota bacterium | reverse complement strand
AGCGGCCGATTCCCGGAATCCCGGAGCGCGTGGGCGTCGTGACCTCCCGCACCGGGGCGGCGCTGCGCGACGTGCTCACGGTGATCCGGCGACGCGCGCCCTGGACGCACATCCTGGTGTCCGGGTGCCGGGTGCAGGGGGAGGCGGCGGCGGGCGAGATCGTCCGGGCTCTCTCGCGGGTGACGGAGGCCGGGGTGGACGTGGTGATCCTCACCCGGGGCGGCGGCTCGGTCGAGGATCTGTGGTGCTTCAACGACGAGCGGCTGGCGCGCGCGATCGCCGCCTGCCCGGTGCCGGTGATCTCGGCGGTCGGCCACGAGGTCGACGTGACGATCGCCGATCTGGTGGCCGACGTCCGCGCCCCCACGCCGTCGGCGGCGGGCGAGCTGGCGGTGCGGGATGCCGGGGAGCTTCGCCGGCGGATGCGGCGGCTGGCCGACGCCCTGGTCGGGGGTCTCCGGGAGCGGACGAGGCGGGGCCGCGAGCGCTCCCTGCGCGCCGAGGAGCGCCTGCTCGGGGCCATGGGGCGGCGGCTGGAGCGCTGGGAGGCGGCCGTCGCGCGGTTGGGCGCCCGGCTCGAGACGCTCAGCCCGCTCGCCACGCTCCGGCGCGGCTACGCGGTGCCGCTGGATCCCGGCGGCCGGGTCCTGCGACGGCTGGAGCGGTTCGAGACGGGGGAGCCCTTCCACCTGCGGGTGGTGGACGGCACGGTCGAGTGCCGGACCGAGGGGAAGCGGGCGATCGAGGAGCCGAACGGTGGCGAGTGACCGGGGGACGGCGTTCGAGGCGGCGCTGCGCGAGCTGGAGGAGATCCTGGCCGAGCTGGAGCGGGGAGAGCCGGACCTGGACGAGGCGCTGGAGCTGTTCGAGCGGGGCGTGAAGCGGCTGCGCGCCGCCAACCGGCTGCTGGAAGACGCGGAGGGTCGGGTGGAGGAGCTGATCGCCGAGGCCTCGGGCGAGCTCCGCGCCGTGCCGTTCGACGTCCCCCGGGAAGGCGCCGGCGAAGGGGAAGGAAACGGCGGTACGGCCTGATGCGCATCGGCGTGCTGGGGAACCCGGAGTACGGGGGGCTCGACGGGGTCCTCGCGCGGCTCGCGCGCGCGGCCGGCGAGGGGGGCTTCGAGCTGTATCCGCAGCGGGCCCTCGCGGACCGGGTCGACCGCGCGGCCGGCGTCCTGGAGGAGGCCTGGGAGGGGCTCGACTGCGTGCTCACGCTGGGGGGTGACGGCACGCTGCTCCGCGGAGCGCGGATGGCGGCCCCGCGCGGCGTGCCCGTTCTGGGCTGCAACCTGGGCCGGCTGGGCTTCCTGACCATGGTTCCGTTGGAGGAGCTGGAGGAGGCGTTGTCGCGGCTCGCCCGGCGCGAGTTCGACGAGGAGCGGCGCCTGGCGCTGCAGGTGCGGGTGGAGCGCCGCCCCGGGACGGCGCGCGATCGAGGGACCGGCCCCGACGCCGAGACCTTCTACTCCGTGAACGACGCCGTCATCCACAAGAGCGGCCTGGCCCGTCTCATCACGCTCCGCGTGTGGGCGGACGAGGAGGAGGTGGGCCAGTACAGCGCCGACGGGATCATCCTCTCGACCTCCACCGGGTCCACGGCCTACAGCCTCTCGGCGGGCGGGCCGATCCTGGTCCCGAGCCTGGACGCGCTCGTGGCCACGCCGATCTCGCCGCACACGCTGGCCGTCCGGCCCGTGGTCCTTCCGGGGAACACCCGGATCACGGTCGAGCTGGTCTCCGACGGCGAGGACATCGTGCTCACGGTGGACGGCCAGGCCGGGAGCGACCTGGGGCCGGGCGACCGCGTGCACGCGGAGCGCTCCGAGCACCCCCTGCGCCTGCTCACGCTGCCCGGCCACAGCTTCTTCTCGGTGCTGCGGCGGAAGCTGCGCTGGGGCGACGTCCGCCCCCGCGACCGCTGAGACGATCGGGCGCCCGGTGCTGAAGGAGCTGCGCATCCGCGACTACGCCGTGCTCGACGAGGTTCGGCTCGAGCCGGGGCCCGGCCTCACGGCGCTCACCGGCGAGACGGGCGCGGGCAAGTCGATCATCGTGGACGCGCTGTCCCTGCTGCTGGGGGAGCGCGCCTCCACCGACCTGGTGCGCGCGGGCGAGGCGCGGGCCCTCGTGGAGGCGAGCTTCGACGTGAGCGGCCGGGACGACGTGCGCGGCATCCTGGACGAGGCGGGGCTCGAGGCGGAGGACGGCTGGCTGATCCTGCGGCGGGAGCTGCAGCGGGAGGGGCGGAACCGGGCCTGGGTGAACGGCTCGCCGGCGACGGCCGGATTGATCGGCGAGCTGGGCTCGGCGCTCGTCGACCTGCACGGACAGCACGAGCACCAGACGCTGCTCCGCCGGGCGGCGCAGCGAAGGATCCTGGACGCCTACGCCGAGGCGAGCGAGCTGGCGGAGACGGTGGCCGCCTTGCACGGGCGCCTGAGCGAGACGCGGCGGCGGGCGGGCGAGCTTCGCCGGGAGGCGGCCGAGCTGCGGGAGCGGGCGGACTACCTCCGCTTCAAGGCCGACGAGATCGAGGCGGCGGGGATCGAGCCCGACGAGGAGGAGCGCCTCGACGCCGAGGCGCGGCGGCTGGAGCACTCCGAGGACCTGCTGGCGATCGCCTCCGACCTGTACGACGCCGTGTACGGAGCCGACGGGGCGCTGGTCGAGCGGCTGGGAGCGCTGCGGCGACCGCTGGAGCGGCTGGGCCGGATCGACCCCGACACGGAGGAGCTGGCCGAGCTGGCGGCCGGCGCCCGGGTCGGCCTCGAGGAGCTGGGTCGGCGCCTGGCCGAGTACCGGGACGGCGTCGAGCACGATCCGGCCCGCCTGCGCGAGGTGCGGGAGCGACAGGACCTCCTGTTCCGGCTCAAGGGGAAGTACGGGGCGACGCTGGAGGATGTGGCGGCGGCCGGTCGGGAGGCGCGGGCCGAGCTGGCCGGCCTCGAGAGCTCGGACGCCGAGATCCGGCGGCTGGAGCGGGAGGCGCGGACGCTCGAGGAGCGCCTGCGCGAGTCGGCGGACCGCCTGGGCGCGCGGCGTCGGGAGGCGGCCGGCCGTCTGGAGGGGGCGATCGAGGCTCTTCTGCCCGAGCTGGGCATGGAGGGAGGTCGCTTCGTCTGCGCGTTCGAGCCGTTGGAGGAGCCCGGCGCGCACGGCGGCGAGCTCGTCGAGTTCCGGGTCTCGCTGAACCCCGGCTTCGAGCCGGCCCCGCTGTCGCGCGTGGCCAGCGGAGGGGAGATGAGCCGCGTGATGCTCGCGCTCAAGACCGCGCTGGCCGAGGTGGACCGGGTCCCCTGCCTGGTGTTCGACGAGATCGACGCGGGGGTGGGCGGCCGGGTGGCCCGACGGGTGGCCGAGCGGCTGGCCGCCGTCGCCGGGCGGCACCAGGTCTTCGTGGTCACGCACCTGCCCCAGATCGCCGCGCGTGCGCGGACCCACTTCCTGGTCGAGAAGGAGTCGACCGGAGGGCGCGCCGCCGCCACGGCCCGGGCGCTGGACGGGGAGGAGCGGGTGGCCGAGCTGGCCCGCATGCTCGGGGGGGATCCGGAGAGCGCCGTCTCCCTCCGGCACGCGCGCGAGCTGCTGGAGGGGGCCGAGGCGGCGCTCTCG
>CAYMQZ010000126.1:0-4070 GCA_964392705.1 uncultured Gemmatimonadota bacterium | reverse complement strand
CGTCTCCCTCCGGCACGCGCGCGAGCTGCTGGAGGGGGCCGAGGCGGCGCTCTCGAATAGGGATCCGGCGTCGCGAGCGCGGCCAGCCTAGCCCTCCGCCGCGCCCCCGTCGGCGGGCCGGTACAGGATCACGCGCGCCCGCTCTAGCGTGATCAGGCCACCACCGATCATCGGCTCCAGCAGAGGCAGGGCCTCCTGGATGCGGGTCTCCTCCTCGACCACCTCGACGATGACGGGCAGGTCGCTCGACAGCCGCAGGATCTTCTCCGTGTGGACGCGGGCGCTGGCCCCGAACCCGGCGATGCCGCGGACCACGGTGGCGCCCGCGAAGCCCCGCTCGCGAAGCGTGAGCAGGATCGCTTCGTAGAGCGGTTTCCCCCGGTGGGGCCCCGAGCGGCAGCGGTCGCTCTCACCCACGAAGATCCGCATTAGCGTCCGCTCGCCCCTAAAACGGTCTGGCATCCCTATCTCCTCAGCCGCAGGAACGCTTCGGTGAAGCCCAGGCCGACGAGCACGGCCGCCAGACCCAGGATCAGGCTGCCGCCGACGTAGAGGCCCGCCCGCGCCCACTCGCCGTCTTGTAGGAGGGCGGCAGTCTCCCAGGTAAACGTGCTGAACGTCGTGAAGGCGCCCAGGAGACCGATGGCCAGAAACTCCCGCGCTTCGGGGGGCAGACTGGTGTGCTGCAGGTAGGACAGGCCCAGGCCGATCAGGAACGAGCCGAGGACGTTCACGCCAAGCGTGCCCCACGGGAACTCGGCCCCCACGCGGGCGTGGATCCAGCCGGAGAGGCCGTATCGGGCCAGCGCCCCCAGCGCGCCCCCCAGCGCGATGCCAACGAGGTTCACCGGGGCGCTTCCGTCCGGCCGCGAACGGTCGACATGCCTGGTCCGGGTGACCGCTCCCCGCGCATCTCAGAACGGGCGGAACGGGATCCGGAGCGTGGCCATCAGCAGCCGGGACGCGGGGGTCCTTCCCCCCGAGCCCGCGAGTGACCACTGAAGGACCACGCCGATCCGCCAGGGGAGGGGCTTCCGGCCCTCTGCTCGGTCGGATCGATCCCGGCGTTCCGCGACCTCGCCGGCCTCGTCGGCCCCGGCCTCGCGGGTCGGAGCTTCGTCCGCCGCGGCTTCCTCCGTCCCGGCCTCGGCCTCCCCGGCCTCGGCCTCCGGGGCGCGGCCGCGCGAGCGCCGACCCTCGCCCGGACGATAGAAGATCCCGAGCCCGAGCCGGTGCCGCGTCTCCCGCGTCCCGATCGCCAGGGGTCCGGCGTCCGCCAGGCCGGGCACCTCCTCCAGCAGCCGGAACTCGTCGGCTCCCTTGCGCCAGAACCCGTACTCCGCCCCCAGCGCCAGCACGTCGTTCAGGAGGTATTGCGGGGAGACGCGCAGCTGCAGGTAGTCTCCCAGGTCGCGGTGCACGGCCGCCTCGGTCGCGGGCGTCGCGAAGGGGCGGTCGGGGGGATGCACGCGCACCAGGAGCCGGTCGGGCGACTGGATGCCGCCCCGGCCCGCGGCGCCGAGCCGGAAGCGCGAGCCGAGCCAGACGTCCTGGTAGACGGCGATCTCCACGTCCCGCTGGCCGTCGCCGATCGGGACCCGGAACGGATCGGTCCGGTCGGCGAAGGGCGGGGCGTCGGCGTCGCGGGTGGGGATCCGGAGCTTGGCCCCCACGGAGGTCCGGAGCCGCAGCCCGGCCTCCCGGTCGGCCGAGGTGTCGAGGAGCCCGACCAGCAGTCCCGCCTCGACCTCGCCCGCCTCGAACCCCTGGTCGGAGGCGCCCGGAAGCCGCCCGCTCAGCGGCTCGCCCGTGAAGAACGCCTGCAGCTCGGCGACGCCGGGGCTGTCCCGGAGGGCCAGGGAGGGGAACGCGACCTCGAAGGCCGAGAACCCCTGGGCGAGGGCGTCGAGCCGCGTGAGCAACTGGCCGCCCGCCCCCGTGCTCGCCAGCGGAAGGAAGCGGTCCTCCTCCACGCGGGCCTGGAGCGCGTCGAGGAAGGCACCGGAATCCTCGAGCAGGGCGAGGGCCTGGGCCTCCTCCTCCGCCGTGAGCTCCCCTGCGTCCACGCGCGCCTGGAGGCCGGACCGCGCATCGCCCAGGTCCGACAGGAAGCTCCCGGCGTCGGGAAGGGCGACGCTCGCCCGGGCCACCGTGGCCGCGGCGGTGTCCCAGGCGAACAGCGGCTCGACCCGCGTGGAGACGATGGGGAGCCCCACCTCGACGGCCACCCGGTCGACGAACCCCACGCGGTCCAGGACCCCCACGCGCACCGAGGCCAGCGCCCGGAGCACCTGGGCGTGCACGGTTCCGAAGTCCAGCCCGCCGACCGACACCTCCTCGCTCGCGAGCGGTTCGTAACCCAGCGCCGTCGAGCCGTCGTTCAGCTCCGCGAGGATCTGATCGGTGATCGGGGGGAAGAATCGGGAGAGGATCGAGCCCTCGAACCGGGACCGCACGAGCAGGCGGTCTCCCCCGACGTCGAACCGCTCGTGCCAGTCGAGCAGGGCGGGGAAGAGCTCGATCCACACCTCGCCGGCCTGCGGCAGTCGCGCGTCCTGCAGGATGTGGGGCTCCTGGGCCGCGAGGCCCGCCGGGAGCATCGCCAGGCCCACGAGGGCCGAGAGGAATCGGGGCACGCGGCAGTATAGAGGCGCCCACGCGGCCGTACAAGCCGCCCGCCGCGCCGAGGCAGAAGCCGCGGCCCTTTCCCCGCGGGACGCAACTCGATAGCCTGTCGCGCGTAGATATCCTGGCACAGGTAACCTTTCGCGGCGCCGTGGCCGAGCGGTTAGGCAGGGGCCTGCAAAGCCCCCTACTCCGGTTCGAATCCGGACGGCGCCTCTTCGTCCGGGAGAGACGCCTCGAGTGCCGGGCTCCGGCGCGACAATCCGTGGCCGCTTCGGCACGGTAGTCCCGGGCAGCGTCCCTTCTCCTCCCCCCGCCGGCGGCAGTCTCTACTAAGCAAATAGTTGACAGGGGGCGCCGTGCGCCCTAGCTTCTACTAGGAAACTAATAACACCGGGAGCGAGAGCGGGGACGGGGAGGTGGCATGGCCGACGAGGAGATCCGGTTCACGGACCGGGAGCTGGACGTGATGGGCCTGCTGTGGGATCGCGGCCCCTCGACCGTGGCCGAGGTGCAGGAAGCCCTGGCCGACGAGCTGGCGTACACCACGGTGCTCACGATCCTCCGGACGCTGGAGGAGAAGGGGCACGTGGGGCACGAGCAGGAGGGGAAGGCCTATCGCTACTTCCCCCTGGTCGAACGGGCGCGGGCGGGCCAGAACGCGGTCCGACGACTGGTGCGGAAGATGTTCCGCGGCTCTCCCGAGCCTCTGCTCACGCAACTGGTCTCCGAGCACGACCTGTCGGAGGCCGAGCTCCGGCGGATCCGGGCGCTCCTGGAGAAGCGGCTGGGCGGTTCGGACGCGTAGGAGGATCCGATGACCCTGGCGTGGATGGCGTACCTGACGATCGTCTCGGCGCTCGCGGCCGCGGCCGGGCTGGCGGCCGAGCGGGCGCTCCGGATGTACGGTCGGCCCGGCCGCTGGGTCTGGATGGGAACCCTGGGCCTGTCGGTCGGTCTCCCCGCGCTGGCGTGGCTGTGGTCGCGCCCCCCGGTCGGAGATGCCTCCGCCGGCGCCGCCGGGCTTTCCCTGCCGACGCTGTTCGTGGGGGGCAGCGGGACGCTCGAGGCGATCGCCTCGGTAGCGGCCGTCCCCATCTGGATGCCTCGCCTGGACGCGCTGGCGCTGGGCGTCTGGGGAGCGACGAGCGCGGCCGCCCTGGCCTTCGTCGTCCGGTCCGCGCTTCACCTGCGCCGCGAGCGCCGAGCCTGGTCACGGGCCACGCTCGACGGGCAGCCCGTGTGGCTCTCCGAGGACCGCGGGCCGGCCGTCGTGGGCTTCCTGTCCGGGGCGGTCGTCCTCCCGCGCTGGATCGCCGACCTCGAGGCCGAGGTCCGCCGCGCGGTCCTCCTGCACGAGCGGGAGCACCTGCGGGCCCGCGACCACCGGCTGCACGCCGTCGGCGCGGCGGCCGTCCTGCTGGCGCCCTGGAACCCGCTCCTCT
>CAYMQZ010000125.1:0-7842 GCA_964392705.1 uncultured Gemmatimonadota bacterium | reverse complement strand
CCCGGTCCAGGGGCACCATCCAGCGGTTGAGTAGGTCCCGGGGGCGGGCCCGCTGGCGGCCGAAGTCGTCGATGATGAACACGCCGCCGTTGGCCTTCACCTGCGGCGGCGCCTTGAACGCCCCCGTCTGCGAGTCGTACTGCAGCTCGAGGTCCTCGAGCGCCAGCTCGCCGCCGACCATCACCACGGGTCGCCCGATCTTGACCCAGCGCGGGTCGTGGTCGGGGGCGGCCCGGAAGAAGCCGTTCGCGGGCTTCTTCTCCTTCTTCTTCTGCTCCACGTGGGACACCGGGTCGTAGAGCTGGATGACCTGCCCCTCGACCTCCAGGGCGTACGGGATGTAGATGGCCCCGCCCAGCATGCCCGCGATCGCCTCGGCCAGCGCCGTCTTCCCGTTCCCGGCGTGCCCGTAGAGGAACATGGACTTCCCCGAGTTGATGGCCGGTCCGAGCTGCTCGATCAGGCCCTCCGGCAGGACGAGGTGTCGGAACCCGTGGAGGATCTGCTCGCGGCCGATCGGGTGCTGGCGGACGCTCTGGGCCGTGGCCCACTTCCAGTACTGCGAGAGCCCGACCGGGGCGGGACCCACGTAGCGGTTCGCGGTCACCACCTCCCGGGCCCGGGCCCGGCCCTCGCCCGTGAGGTCGAAGGTGTACCCGCGCCGCCCCACCCCCTCCGTTCCCCGGACCTCGATCAGCCGGCGTTGCTGGAGCGTGAGGGTGACGTCGTCCAGGATGGCGAACGGGAGCTTGATGGAGTCCGAGATCTGGTCGCCGGTCCGCGCCCCCTGGGCGTACAGGGTCTTGAGAAGCAGGTCCGACACGAACGCGTCCGAGAGACCCGTCTCCTTCAGGCTCTCGGGAATCGGCGGGGACTTCGGATGGGTCCCCGCTTCCGCCCGCTGCGCCGCTGCCGTTCCCGACGTCACCATGTCAGCACGTCCCCTTCCCGCGTTCCGCTTCCCTCGATCGTCCCGGCCGGTAGCTCCAGGGCGTAGCGCGCCCGCCGGAACATCGGCGTCCGCGCCCCCGGCCGGAGCCCGGGAAAGGCCGCCACGACGCGCCGCTCGCCGTCCAGCATCAGCACGTCGATCGCGTACTTCATTCCGTACATGTGCACGCCCTTGCTGGGCACGATCAGCAGTCCCTCGCCCTCCTCCAGGGGCGGCCGCCCGAGCAGGCCGCGCAGGCGCGACCACCAGCCGTCGGCCACGGCGACCCGGTCTCCGAGCTCGGCCCCGCTCTGCCCGTTCTCGACCTTCACCTTCTTCACGCCCCGCGCTCCCGGTCCGTCCTTCGATGCCCCTACTGGATGAGCTGGAACATGTCGAAGAGCTGGATCAGCCCCGGTCCCAGGATCACCACCGTGGTGGCGGGGAAGATGAAGAGCACGAGCGGGAAGATCATCTTGACGCTCGTCTTCGCCGCCTTCTCCTCGGCCCGCTGGCGCCGCTTGGTGCGCAGGGAGTCGGCGTGGACGCGGAGCGCGTTCGCCACCGAGGTCCCGAAGCGGTCGGTCTGGATCAGCATCGTGACGAGGGCCCGGACGTCGGACACGCCCGTTCGCTCGCCCAGCTTCCGGAGGGCCTCGTCGCGCGGCGTGCCCGCCCGGATCTCCAGGTTCACGACCGTGAGCTCCTCGCTGAGCGGAGGACAGATCCGGTCGATCTCCTCGGCGACCCGGTTGAGCGCCTGGTTCAGCCCCAGGCCGGACTCGACGCACACGACCAGCAGGTCGAGGGCATCCGGCATGTGCTTCTCGATCGCGAGCTGTCTCTTCTTCTTCTTCCGCTTCACGATCATGAACGGGAGCATCCAGCCCATGAGGCCCGCGGCCACGGTCCACATCAGCACGTTGGTGGCCGGCTGGGCCAGCCCCGTGGTGGCCGCGAAGGCTCCGAAGGCCAGCCCCGCGCCGGCGACGAGCCGGGAGGCCACGTAGACCGTGACGGCGCCGGCGTTGCGGTAGCCCGCCTGGATCAGGAACGCCCGGTCGCCCGAGGAGGCCTGCTGGTCGGCCTTCACGGCCTCGCCGACGCTCTCGAGCAGGGTCTGGAAGCGCTCCCGCTTCTTCTGGCGCTGGCGACGCTCCTTGAGCTCCCGGTAGCCCAGCGCGCCCGTCTGGATCGCGGCCAGGCGCTGCTTCACGACGCGGGACTGGCCGGGGGCCATCCCCGCGATGGCGAAGATCAGGAGGCCCACCGACAGCGCGGTCAGCGCCACGACGACGAAGATCATCGCGACCTCCTCACGGCTCGTTCGTTACGGCTCTTACGGGTACGCGGCACGGTCGGTCTCCTCAGAAGTCGATGTCGACGATCCGCCGGATGGCGAAATAGCCCATGATCTGGAGCACGATGGCCGTCATGAGGAACAGCCGGCCGCGCGGATCCTCGAACATCACCTCCATGTAGTCCGGGATCACGATGCCCATCGCGATCCCCGCGATGATCGGCATCACCATCAGGACGTTGCCCGTGAGCCGGCCCTGCGCCGTCTGGGCGCGGAGCTGTCTCCGGAACTTGAACCGCTCCCGGATGATGTAGGAGAGGTTGTCCAGGATCTCGGCCAGGTTGCCGCCCGACTCCCGCTGGATCATCACCGCGGTGACGAAGATCCGGACGTCGATGCTGTCGAGCCGGTCGGCCAGCGCCATGAGCGAGTCGCGGAGCGGCAGCCCGAACTTCTGCTCCTCGAACACCTGCCGGAACTCGCCGGCCACGGGCTCGTCGGCCTCGTCGCCCACCACCTTGAGGCCGGTGGAGAAGGCGTGGCCGGCCCGGATGGCGCGTCCCAGCAGGTCGATCGCCTCGGGGAACCCTTCCTCGAAGGCGGCGATCCGCTTGTGCCGCTTGCGCGCCAGGACGATGTAGGGGAGAAGCGCCCCGGTCACGGCACCGACCAGCGGCAGCAGCGGATTCCCGGTGACGACCAGGAGGCTGATGCCCCCGGCGGCGCCCAGACCCAGGGTCAGGACGACGAAGGTGAACGGGCTCATGGACGACTCCGCCTGCTCCAGGAAATGCTGGAGGTCGCGGAGCTGGGGCAGACGGATCAGCACCTGGTCCAGCCAGGGCGGCAGGTGCGACTCGCCCTCCTCGCGCAGCAGGCTGCTCTCGAGCGCCCGAGAGGAGCCCTCCTCGGAGATCCGCCGGAGCTCGCCCGCCACGGCACGACGCCGGCGCCACTCGCGCACCGCCTCGTAGACGAGGACGAGGGCGACGACGCCCAGCGCGACGACCGCGAAGGCGATGATCGCCAGGACCCAGGGCGCTCCCTGGAACTGGGTCATCGCCAGCCCTCCTGCGCCATGCGGTCCGCATTCGCGAACAGTGTCTCCTGCAGGTCGATCCCCCACGCCTCCAGCCGTTCCGTGCACTTGGGCCGGATGCCGGTGGCCCGGAAGCGGCCCTTCACCTCGCCGTCCTCGTCCACGCCCAGCCGCTCGAACGTGAACAGGTCCTGCATCGTGATGATCTCGCCCTCCATGCCGACGATCTCGGCGATCGTGATGATCTTCCGCTTCCCGTCGGAGAGCCGGCTCACGTGGACGATGACGTCGATGGCGCTGGCGATCTGGGAGCGCATCCCCTTCTCGGGCAGCCGCAGGCCGGCCATCGAGATCATCGTCTCGAGCCGCGCCATGGCGTCCCGGGGCGTGTTGGCGTGGAGCGTGGTGAGCGAGCCGTCGTGCCCCGTGTTCATGGCCTGGAGCATGTCCACCGCCTCGGCGCCCCGGACCTCGCCCACGATGATCCGGTCGGGCCGCATGCGCAGCGCGTTGATCACGAGCTGGCGCTGGGTGACCTCGCCCGCCCCCTCGATGTTCGGCGGGCGCGTCTCCAGCCGACAGCAGTGAGGCTGCCGGAGCTGCAGCTCGGCCGAGTCCTCGATCGTGACGATGCGCTCCGTCGCCGGGATCGACTCGGAGAGCACGTTCAGCAGCGTCGTCTTACCGGAGCCGGTTCCGCCCGAGATCAGCACGTTGAGCCGGGCCTTCACGACCGCCTGCAGGAGCTTGAGCATCGGGTCGGTGACCGTGCCGTTCCGGATCAGGTCGTCCGCCGAGAGCACGTCGCGGCGGAACTTCCGGATCGACATGTGAGGGCCGTCGAGCGCCAGCGGCGGGATGATCGCGTTCACCCGGGACCCGTCCGGGAGCCGGGCGTCGACCATGGGCGAGGAGTCGTCGATCCGCCGGCCCACGGCGGAGACGATCCGGTCGATCACCTGGAGCAGGTGCCGGTCGTCCTTGAAGCGCACGTCGGTCGCCTCCAGGCGGCCGTTCCGTTCCACGTACACCTGCTTGTAGGTGTTGACCAGGATGTCGGAGATCTCGGGGTCGCGGACCAGCGGCTCGAGGGGGCCGAGGCCGAACACCTCGTTCACCACCTGGTCGACCATGGCCTCCCGCTCCTCCATGTTGAGCGGGACGTCCTCGAGCGCCAGCAGGCTCCAGACGATCTTCCGGACCTCCTCGACCACCTCCTCCTGGTCCTCGGCGGTGAGCGAGCTGAGGTTCAGCCGCTCGAGCAGCCGCCGGTGGACCCGGGACTTGATCTCCTGGAAGGCGGACACGTCCTCTTCGACGCCCGCCTGTCCGCCCGAGGTCTCCTCCAGCTCCTCGAGGCGCTCCCGCGCCAGCCGCTCCCAGGGGAGCTCGCCCGGCGCATCCGTCCCCGGAGGGCTCGCTCCGTCCCCCGCGGCGCCGCCGTCCCAGTGATAACGCTCTTCAGTGCTCATCGGCCTTCACCTCGCTCATCTTCTTCCTCCCTCGCGACGAGGGGACGCGCCCCTCGTGCTTTCCGTTCTTTCCGAACGACGACAGCAGGGTCCCCAGGATGCCGGAGCGCTTGCTGGTCACGGGCACGCCGGTGATCTCGGAGGCCAGCTCCCGCACGTCCTTCGCGTAGCTCGAATTCGAGTTCGTCGCGACCGGCTCGCCGGCGTTGATCGAGCCCATCACGGCCGCGAAGTCGTTCCGCAGGGTCCAGAACACCTGCATCCTCAGCGTCTTCTCGATCTCCTGCAGCGTGATGAGCTGATTCTGCTCGTAACGGTTCACCACCAGGTTGAGCCACTGCGCCGGGGGGCGCTCGGCCTGGAGGCTCTTGAGGAGCGGCAGGCTGCGGTTCAGGTTGCGCAGCGAGGACAGGTCGGCCGTCGTCACCAGCAGGGCGCGGTCCGCCGTCTCGAAGGCCGCCGTGGTGGCCGGCGTGAACGTCTTGGGCGCGTCCACGACGACGTAGTCGTAATGGCGCCGCAGGAAGTCCAGCACCTGGCCCACCCGGTCGCCGCTCACGGTCTCGAAGTCCGCGGGCTGGAACGGCGCGGACAACAGCTCGACGCCCGTCTCGTGGCGCTCGATGTAGGAGGCCAGCAGGTTGGCGTCGACCCGGTGGAAGTTCCGGATCAGGTCGGCGACGCTGAACTTGGGCTCCATGCCCAGGAGCAGGGCCGTCTCGCCCAGCTCCAGGTCCAGGTCCACGATCAGCGTCTTCTTCCGGGAGAGGCGGTGGAGCTCGATCCCCAGATTCGTGGCGAGCGCCGTGCAGCCGGAGCCTCCCTTGGCGCCGAACACCACCACCAGCTCGCCGGGATCGCGCTCCGGACCCTCGATCTTCCTGCCCGTCTTCCGCCAGGTCCGCTCCAGGGCCGCCTCGACGGCTTCGGGCGTGATCGGCTTGGGCAGGTACTCCGAGATCCCGGCCTGCATTGCCGAGAGGAGCAGGTCCGGCGAGAGGTCGCGCCCCACCCCGATCATCGCACCCGCCATCTCGGAGTCGAGGAGGAACTGGGCGAACTTGAGGCCCACGTGCGGCTCGGACTCGAGATCCAGGAACACGATGCCCGGCTTCTGCCGCTGAAGCGCCTGGAGGTGCTTGTCGACGATCTCCGTGAACGGGGCCTCGATCTCGAAGCCGAGGCTGACGCCCGTTCCGGAAGCGCCGAGGATCTTCCTCAGCGACTGGAGGAAGTCGGGATCCGTGGAGATCACGGCCCCCGGGACCCGGGTCCGGGGGGGTGACGTCGCGTTCTTGCTGTCGCGGGTCATGTTCACGCTGTCCCCTGTATGGCGGTGTTCACGCCTGTTTCCGATTTCCGCAGTGATCGGGGCAGGAGATCGCGCGTCCCGCCCCGTCGGTTACTCCACCAGACGAATGGTCATCACGTTGGGACCCGGCACCGTGACGTCCTGGTCCGACGGGTCCACGCCCATGTATTCTACGAACCGCACCCAGATGTCGTTCTGGCCCGACCCGCTCGGTCTCGTCTCGAGAAACACGCCGACGTAGTTCGCCACCGGGAACGAGTTCAGCCCCTGGCCAGGCCAATTCCCCGGATCGTACATCACCATGGGGCGAATCCGGTCGCTCCACTCACAGCCCGAGGCGCCGGGGTGCGTCACGCATCCCTTTCCGTCGTTCAGGCTCTCATCCCAGTACGCATCGGGGTCCTTGTCGTAGAGACATTGGAACCCCTGGTTCGTGGGCCCGACCATGTTACCGGGCTGATTGTCGGGTTCCAGCTCGTCCCCCCAGTCCACGCCCTCGCCCATGCAGTCGCAGATGGCCTCCTTGTAGACATTGGCTCCGGCCGTGCCGGGAATCCGGAACGGCTGGAACCAGCCCGGCTGCGGGGCCTGGCCCGGGCTTCCCGGCTTGATCAGGATCTCGTCGCCCACGCTGCTGTCGCTGTAGCCGGTGAAGTTCTGGTTCGTGGCCATGGGGTCCGGGTCCCAGGCCTGGTACCAGTCAGCCGGGTCGTTCGCTGGATCGTAGGTGTCCGGCTCCATGGGATCGGGCCAGAGGGAGCAGGGCGAGCCCTCCTCGCACCACTTGTCCGGGAGCGCCAGGGGAAGGATGCATTCGAGGCCCAGGGACGGATACACCTGGGCCGCGGCCACCGTGACCACCTCCGCCTGATCGAATCCCAGGATGCGGGCGAAATAGGTGGGGATGGGTCCGTTCAGGCCGCCATCGATGTGTCGGACGGTGACCCGCACCTTCCGGATGTTCAGGAAGACCTCGATGTCCGAATCCTGGAGCGTCACCGGCTCGCCGCGGACGTTGTTCATGGCCGCGTAGGTCTTGGCCTCCTGGCGAGCCCCCGCCTCGTTGGTGGGCTGGTTGAACAGGATGGCGGCGCCGGCCAGGGCCGCGCCGTCGGCCACGCGCTGCGACTCGGTGCGCGCCGTGTACAGCATGCCGAGGTCGAGCGCCAGGGCGGCCACGCCCAGGAAGGCCGTCAGCCCCAGGGCCACGACGATCAGGGCCACCCCGCGGTCGTTCCCGACGGCGGTCGGAAGCAGCTTCTCGATCATTTCACGCATGTCACGCATGTGGTGTCTCCTGCGGCGAGAGTCTCCTGCAGGCGACGTCCGCAGCCCGTGCACGATCCGCCCCTCCCGTCACGCCGCGACCGCTCTTCTGCGGCGGCAACCCAATCCTATAAGCTAACATCGATTCGATCCGTCCGAACATCAATTCGATCCGCCCGTCCCGGACCCTTCTCCGGAGCCGGGCGGGAAATCGCGCATCTGCTTGTCCCACTTCCAGGTGTCGGGCTCGCCCGATGGGACCGGGGGCGGCACGTCCAGCGGCCGCACGATCTGGGGCGTGACCAGCACCAGGAGCTCGGTGCGGTTCTGCCGGAAGTCCTTGGAACGGAACAGGTTTCCGAGGATCGGGATGTCGCCCAGCACCGGCACCTTGCTGACGTTCTCCGAGATCGAGTTGTCGATCAGCCCGGCGATGGCGAAGGTCTGGCCGTCCTGGAGCTCGATCGTGGTCGACGCCTTGCGGGACGTGAGCGCCGGCACCGTGAAGCCGCCGATGTTCAG
>CAYMQZ010000124.1:0-7977 GCA_964392705.1 uncultured Gemmatimonadota bacterium | reverse complement strand
ACGGAGACGCCCGTGGCCACCGTCGTGGACCGCGTGCAGCAGTTCAGCCCGCTCCAGTTCGACCAGCCCCTGTACGACGTCGAGCGGATCGAGGTCGTGAAGGGCCCCGAGGGCGCCCTGTACGGCCGGAACGCCATCGCCGGCGCCATCCTGATCCAGACCCGCGAGCCCACGCCGGAGCCCGAGGGCTTCCTGCGGGTCGGCGCCGGACAGGGCGAGCGGGTCGAGGTGACGGGCGCCTACGGAGGACCGATCGTCGGGGACGAGCTGCTCTTCCGGGTGGCCGGCCACTTCCGGAACCAGCGGGGCTTCTACGACAACATCACGCTCGACCGGAAGGCGGACGGCCTGAAGGCCGCCAACGCCCGGGTGAAGCTCCGGTGGAACGCCAGTGACCGTCTTCAGGTGGATCTGAAGGGGCAGATCGACCGGACCGAGTCGAACTCCCTGGCCCTCTTCCACTACCAGCCGGCCATCCTCGGCCCGGACGGCCGCTCGCTGAGCGACGCGGAGTTCCCCTTCGACTTCGAGCGGATCGACTCGAACGACGTCCGGCGGTTCTCGACGGCCAACAACCTGGGGATCGACGAGCGGAGGATCGACGAGCTGTCGGGCCGCCTCAGGTACGGGGGCGGTTTCGGGGACGTGGAACTGATCACCTCCTACACGAACATCGGGAACCTGCGAATCGGGGACCAATTCCCCTACACGGCCATCACCAGCCGCACCATCGAGGGCTTCGGGACGATCGACGGGACCCAGACCCAGTGGAAGGATGTGGAGGGCTGGAGGACCGAGCTGCGGGTCCGCTCGCCCGAGGACCAGCGGGTGCGCTGGCAGTTCGGCGGAGACTACCTGAGCTGGGACCGGTTCATCAGCGCCACGGTGGGCGAGGACCGCGGGAACGGGATCCTCGTCCTCAGGCGGGAGCCGGCGTTCGAGAGCACCACCAACCCGACCCTGTCGTGGCTGGCGGACGACAACGACAACCTGGCGTGGGCCCTGTTCGGCAACCTGGAGTTCGACCTCGCCCCGCACCTGACCGTGATGGGCGCCCTGCGGTACGACCGCGAGCTCCGGGACCAGTTCGTGCACCCGGACAACACCGCCGGCGCGCCAGGCGCCCTGAACGAGGCCACCTTCGACAAGGCACAGCCCAAGGTCCGGCTCCGCTACGCTCGCGAGCTCGCGAGCGACGTGCTCAACTTCGTCAACCTGTACGGCTCGTGGGGGATCGGCTTCCGGAGCGGACAGTTCAACCAGAACGGCGTCGCGGAAGCCGCGGCGGCGGCCGGGCTCGAGGGCGTGGAGGACGTGATTCCCCAGGAGGAGGCCAGCAGCTTCGAGGCGGGCTTCAAGAGCCGCTGGCTCGACGACCGGGTGAGCTGGGAGTCGGCGTTCTACAAGACCGACGACGAGGGGCAGCCCTTCTTCCTGTTCATCGGACAGGTGGGCGCACAGGTCCTGGTCGGGATCCCCGAGGCCGACATCACGGGCTTCGAGTCCACCCTCCGCGCCAAGGTGGCCGCGGGCCTGGACCTGTACGCGGCCGGCGCGATCACGGACACCGAGATCCAGGCGTTCCCCGTGGACCCGGACGCGGTGGGGGGGCACATCCCCCTGGTGCCGACCCACACGCTGAACCTGGGAGCCCAGTACCGCGCCGAGCTGGCCGACGACGTGGCGCTCATCACCCGTCTCGACTTCGAGCGGCTGGGCGAGATGGCCTGGACGGCCGCCAACACGACCCCGCGGGATCCGGTGAACCTGCTGGGCCTGAAGGGCGGCCTCGAAGTCAGCGGTTGGATGGCGCGCTTCGAGATCTCGAACCTCACGGACGAGGAGTTCAACGGCGAGTTCGTGGCGGGCGGGTTCGCGTGGCCGGCGCCCCCGCGGCGCTGGCGGGTCACGCTGGAGCGGGCCTTCCCGGGCAACTGAGGTGGCCGGCGACGTGAGCCGCTCCTCCGTTCGAATCGCCGTCGACATCGGGGGCACCTTCGTGGACGCCGTGGCGTTCGACGCCGCGGCCCGGAAGCTGCGCGTCGAGAAGGCCTCCACCACGCCGGACGACCCCACCCGTGGCGTGATGGAGGCGGTGGGGAAGCTGGGCGTCGAGCTCTCCCGGGTCGAGACCTTCCTGCACGGAACGACCCTGGGGATCAACGCCTACCTGGAGCGGAAGGGCGCCCGGACCGGCATCCTCACGAACGAGGGCTTCCGCGATATCTACGAGATCGGGCGCACGAACCTGCCCAAGCGTCACATGTACGACCTCCTGTACGACGCGCCGCCCCCCCTGGTGCCCCGGCGCCGGCGGCTCGGCGTGCCGGGCCGGATGGCCGCCGACGGCCGGGAGCTGGAGCCGCTGGACGAGGAGGCGGTGGCCACGGCCGCCGACCGCCTGGTGAACGAGGAGGGGGTCGAGTCGCTGGCCATCTGCTTCCTGCACTCCTATCGGAACCCCGAGCACGAGCGCCGGGCGGGCGAGATCGTGGCCGGGCGCCATCCCAGGGTGAGCCTCTCCCTCTCCTCCGACATCTCCCGGGAATACCGGGAGTACGAGCGCACGAGCACGGCCGTGGTGGACGCCTACATCAAGCCGATCTTCGCCTCCTACGTGGACCGGCTCCAGGAGGCCCTGGAGGCGGAGGGCTTCCGCGGGAGCTTCTTCCTGGCCCGCTCGGGGGGCGGCACGCTCACCGCGGCCAGCGCCAAGCGGGCGCCCGTCCACACGATCCTCTCGGGGCCGGCGGGCGGGCTGATCGGGGCCACTCATGTGGCCTCGGCCACCGGGCACCCGAACCTGATCTCGGTGGACCTGGGGGGCACGAGCCTCGACGCGTGCGTGGTGGAGGACGGCGCCGCCGCGGTGGAGTACGAGGCCGACCTGGAGCACCTGCCGATCATGATCCCCGTCTACGACATCCGCACCATCGGGGCCGGCGGCGGCAGCATCGCGTGGCTCGACGGCGAGCTGCTGAAGGTGGGGCCGCAGAGCGCCGGGGCCGACCCGGGCCCGATCTGCTACGGCCGCGGCGGCGAGGAGCCCACGGTGACGGACGCCGCCCTGGTGCTGGGCTACCTGGACCCGGACGCCTTCCTGGGCGGGGAGATGAGGCTCGAGGCCGAGGGCGCGCATCGAGGGGTCGAGGAGGTGGCCGGTCCGCTCGGGATGAGCACGCTCCAGGCGGCACGGGGCATCTACGACGTCACGGTGGCCAAGATGGTCGGCGCGATCCGCGAGATCACCGTGGAGCGAGGGCTGGACCCGCGGGACTTCTCGGCGCTGGCCTACGGGGGGGCGGGACCGATGGTGGTGCCCCTGCTGGCCCGGGAGATGGAGATCCACAGCGTGGTGGTGCCCCAGGCCCCCTCCGCCTTCTCGGCGTGGGGGATGCTGAACGCCGACGTGATGCACGACTTCAGCCGCACGGAGGTCGTGCTCCTCTCCGAGCTGGAGCTGGACCACCTGGAGGAGCTGTTCGGGCCGCTCGAGGAGGAGGCTCGCCAGGCGCTGGAGGAGGAAGGCTTCGGCGGCGCCAGGGGCCGCCTGGAGCGGAGCGTGGACATGCGCTACCACGGCCAGGAGCACACCGTGGAGGTGCCGGCGGACGATCTCTCCTCGACCGGGGAGCTGGCGGCCCGCTTCGAGCAGCGCCACCGGAGCCGCTACGGCCACGTGATGGGAGACCCGCCCCAGGTGGTCCATCTGCGCGTGCGGGCCGTGGGTCTGCTGGAGAAGCCGCCGCTCGAGCGGGCGGCTGGAGAGGCCGGCGGCGAGGCGGCGGGAGAGGCCGGCGGCGACGGCGCCCGCCTCGGGGCGCGCGAGGCCTACTGCTTCGCCCGGGGCGAGACGGTCGAGTTCGGCGTCCACGCGCGCGGGGCGCTCGGGCCCGGCGACGAGGTCCGGGGGCCCGCCATCGTCCGGGAGCCCACCACGACGATCATCCTCCTGTCCGACCAGCGGGCCGCGGTGGACGAGTACGGCCAGATCGTGATCACGACGGAGAGGAGAGAGGGATGAGCGGAGATCCGGCCGGTTCCGGGACGGACGGCGTGGCGAGGGAGAGCGCGGACGCCGAAGTCCGGGTGGACGCCTCCACGGTGGAGGTGGTGCGGAACTACCTGAACTCGGCCGCCGCCGAGATGCAGCGCACCCTGATCCGCACGGCCTACAACACGATCATCTACGAGATCCTGGACTTCGGGATCTCGCTCTACGACCGGCGCCTGGAGCTGATCGCCGACTCGCCGGGCCTGGCCCTCTTCTTGGGCGCCAACGACTTCGCGATCCGGAAGGGCGTCGAATACGTGGGCGAGGAGAACCTGGAGCCGGGCGACGTCGTGCTGATGAACTACCCCTACTGGAGCGGGACGCACACGCTCGACGTCCTGGTGTTCACGCCCGTCTTCCTGGACGACCACATCATCGGCTACGCCACCTGCCGCTGCCACTGGCTGGACCTGGGGGCCAAGGACCCCGGCTACGTTCTGGACTCGACCGACGTGCACCAAGAGGGGCTCATCTTCCCCGGCACCAAGGTGTTCAAGCGGGGCGAGCCGGACCGCGAGATCCTGGAGCTGATTCGCTTCAACTCCCGGCTGCCCAACAAGGTGATCGGCGACCTCCACGCCCAGGTCGCGGCCCTCGCCACCGGCAAGCGCCGCCTCGGCCAGCTCTACCGCAAGTACGGCGAGGAGGTCGTGGAGGCCTGCATCCGGCGAATCCTGGACCACGGCGAGGAGGCCGCCCGCAGGGCCGTGGAGGCCCTGCCCGACGGGAGCTGGACGGCGGTGGACTACGCCGACGGATTCGACCGCCCCGACGACGACCTGATTCGCATGCAGGCGACGGTCACCATCGAGGGGGACGAGTTCACCGTGGACTTCACGGGGTCCGAGGACCAGGTGAGTCAGCCGCTGAACGTGACGATCGGGATGACGGAGACGGTGGCGAAGCTCTGCTTCAAGACCCTCACCACCCCGGAGGAGGACTCGAACGCGGGTCAGTACCGGCCGCTCCGCGTGGTGGCGCCCGAGGGGAGCCTCTACAACGCCGTGTATCCGGCCCCGACCTTCACCCTGTGGCCCGCGATCCTGGCGATCGAGGTGGTCTACAAGGCGCTGGCCGAGGCCCTGCCCGAGCGCATCCCGGCCAGCTCCGGGGGCGACCTCTGCGACATCATGCTGTTCGGCCGACACCCGGAGACCGGGCAGATGTTCGTGGAGGCGAACAACGACGCCGTGGGCTGGGGCGCGAGCCGGGAGCGCGACGGCCCCAACGCCCTGATGCACATCAGCGAGACCATGGTCAAGAACATCCCGATCGAGGTGTTCGAGACGAAGGCCCCGATCACGTTCGACCGGCTGGAGCTGCGGCAGGACTCGGGCGGGCCCGGCGAGCGCCGGGGCGGGCTCGGGCTGCAGCGCGACTTCCGCTTCACCGACGCGTGCGGGGCCCTCTCCATCATCCAGAAGACGAAGACCGAGGGCTGGGGGCTGGAGGGCGGACGGCCCGGCGCGAAGAACGCCGTGGTGCTCCACGCCGGCACCGACCGCGAGACGTGGACCGGGATGATGCGGGACCGGTTCGAGGCCGGCGAGGGGATCTCCAACCGGACGGGCGGCGGCGGCGGCTGGGGGGACGCCTTCCGGCGCGACGCCGAGGCGGTGCGGCAGGACGTCCTGGACGGCTACGTGAGCGTCGAGGGCGCCCGACGGGACTACGGCGTTGTCCTGGACGACGAGGACGGCGAGCACCCGGTGGACGAGCAGGCGACCCGCGAGCTGCGCCGGGGCTGAGGACGGCGCGTGGCGCGCCGAGTGCCCCGCCCGGCAAGAACGCCCAAGCCGAAGGGAGTGCTGGACCGCGACGCGTTGACCCCGGTCCCGCCCGACCAGCGGGAGCACTGGCGGGTCCCCGCCGTCATCTTCGGGGGTCTGGAGTTCACGATCCCGGTCCTGATGGCCGGGGCGGCCCTGGCCGACGACTTCGGGCTCGCCGCCATCCTGGGGATCCTGTCGGCCGCGCTCGCCGTCCAGTGGGCGGGAAACGCGCTCCAGGGCTACATGGGGGCAGCCTCCGGGCTGTCGTCCACCTTCCTGGCGCGCGAGTCGTTCGGGGTGGGCCAGGCCCGGTTCGTGGTCGGGCCGCTGCTGGCGCTGTTCTCTATGGGATGGTGGGGCGTTCAGACGGCGGTGGCGGGGAACGCGATCTCGGCCATGCTCGGGATCGACTACCAGACCCAGCGTCTGGCCTGGGCGGGCGTTACCGTCGCGGCCGGCGTCCTGTTCGCGATTCCGGCCGTGCTCGGGTACAAGAGCATGAAGTGGACCGACTACGTCGCCGTCCCGGCGGGCCTCCTGCTCATCGTGACGGGCATCTACTTCGCCCTCCAGCGCGGGGGCGTCGAAGGGCTGGCGAGCTGGAACCCCGAGGGATCGCTCGGCTTCCTGGAGGGGGTGAGCATCATCATCGGCGTGAACGCGGCGCAGTGGGTGATCGCGTCCGACTACACCCGCTACTCCCGGCCCACGGTGAAGGACCAGCTCAAGATCCCCGTCGGCATCGTGGGCGTGGGGCTCCCCCTGTTCTTCGCCGGCGCCGTGATGGCGGTGGGGATCGGGGACGCCGACATCGTGCTGGTGATGCGGGAGCTGGGCGTGCCCGTGTGGGGCTTCCTGATCCTGTGGTTCGCGACGTGGACCAGCCAGCTCGTCAACAACTACACGATGGGCCTGGCGCTGGCCAACACCTGGGGAACGACGACGAACCGGGGCCGCATGGTGCTCACCATCCTCGGGACGGCGGCCGCCCTGGGCGTGGCGCTGGCGGGGATCGTCGACCACTTCGTCGGCTTCCTGATGGTGGCGGCGATCGTCTATCCCGCCATCGCCGGCGTGATGTTCGCCGACTTCTTCCTGCGGCGGTTCGGCACGAGCGCCGCGGGGCGGATCGTCTGGGACCCGGGGGCCACGATCGCGCTGGTCGTGGGCGTCGGGACGGGCTGGCTGACCCAGTACGTCTACAGCGTGGGCGTCCCGCCCCTGCAGGTCGTGCTCGTCACCGCCCTCTGCTACTGGCTGCTGGCTCCGCTGCGGCTGGGCGGCGGGCCCGTCCTCGCGGCACCGGGCGCCAGTTCCGGTGCGGGTGCCGTGCCGCGCACCGACCCGCCGCCCCGGGATGACCCGAGCCGGAGGACGCCATGAGCTCCCACGGTCAGCCCTCCGAGACTGCCGCCGATCTGGACGCCCGGGGGGACGCTCCGGCCGAGGAGGCCCGGTCGCTCGAGGCGTATCGCAAGCTGCGGGACCTGATCGTGCGGGGACGACTCGCCCCGGGAAGCCGGATCGTCGAGACGGAGGTGGCCGAGCGCCTGGGCGTGAGCCGCACCCCGGTGCGGGCGGCGCTCCAGCGGCTCCGGGGCGAGGGCTACGTGCTGCCGCTGGGCGAGGGGAAGCGCTCGGGGAGCGCCGTGGCGCCCCTCACACGCGAGGACGCCGAGGAGCTGCTCTACATCCTGGGAATGCTGGAGGCGCTGGCGGCCCGCCACTGCGCCGAGGCGGACCCCGAGACCCGGGCCCGCCTGGCCGACCGCCTGGAGCAGGTGAACGAGCAGCTCATCGCGGCCGCCCGCTCGGAGCCGATCGACCGGAGCGCGATCCTGCGGCTGGACGACGAGTTCCACACGACGTTCGTGAGGGCCGGAGCGGGCTCCCGGCTGCGCACCCTGCACGAGCGGGTGTGTCCCCAGAAGGAGCGGTACCTCCGCTTCTACCTCAGCGGCCTGGTCGACGAGATCGAGACCTCCATCCAGGAGCACGTGGAGGTCGTCGAGTGCATCCGTCGAGGGGATCCCGCGGCCGCCGAGGAGGCGGTCAAGGTGACCTGGAGGAACGGGGCCAGGCGCCTGGGCGAGGTGATCCAGCGCCGGGGCGAGTGGGGGAGCTGGTGAGCCCGGGCCCCCTCAGGCGCCG
>CAYMQZ010000123.1:5934-8075 GCA_964392705.1 uncultured Gemmatimonadota bacterium | reverse complement strand
GTGCTCGGCGACGCCGCCCACTCGGGGGTGGACGCGATCAACAACGTCGTCGGGCTGGTGGCCGTCGGCATGGCGGCGGTGCCGCCGGACGAGGACCATCCCTACGGCCACGGCAAGTTCGAGACGCTGGGCGCGCTCGCGGTCGCGAGCTTCCTCTCCATCACCTGCTTCGAGCTGCTCGAGACCGCCGTGCGCCGGATCGCCGCCGGGGCCCCGCCGCCGCGGGTCGAGCCGGTCACCTTCTACGTGCTCCTCGGGGCGATGGGCGTGAACCTGGGCGTGGCCTGGTCGGAGTACCGGTTCGGCGGAAAGCTCTCGAGCGTGATGCTGAAGGCCGACGCCCGGCACACCGCGGCCGACGTGCTGGTGACGGGAAGCGTCCTGCTCGGCCTGGGGCTCGTGAAGGCCGGCTGGGCGGCCGCCGACGCCTGGCTGGCCATCCTGGTGGCGGGCGTGATCGCCTACAGCGGCTATCAGATCATCCGGAGCACGGTGCCCGTCCTGGTCGACCGCCGGGCCCTGAAGGCGGCCGAGATCCGCGCCCTGGCGGAGACGACCCCCGGGGTGCTCGAGGCCGCCGAGATCCGCTCGCGCGGCCGTCCCGGCGAGGCCTTCGCCGAGCTCACGATCCGGGTCGATCCGGGCAGGGACGTGGAGTCGGCGCACGAGATCGCCGACAGGGTGGAGAAGCGGCTGGAACGGGAGGCGGGCTTCTCCGTCGTCGTCGTGCACGTGGAGCCGGCCGACCCGCTCCGGGATCCGGCTCAGCCGGCTCGGTCCTCCAGCTTCCAAACGCACGAGCCGTCGCGGCGCCCCTCGCAGGAAGGGTGACGCACCTCGGCCTCCGCCCCGTACGCCTCCAGCACGCACTCCATGGCCCCCGCCAGGAGCGCGCAGCCGGCATCGCTCTCCGCCGCGTGGGCCGGGAGGCAACGCTCGACGATCAGGGCCGGCGGCTTCCGCTCCGTGCGGACCTCGGCGCCGGGGTTCAGCCGCCGGGCGAGGTGGCGCAGCCGACGAAGCGCCAGGCGGTGGCGGACTCCCGTCGGCAGCGTCCGTCGCCGCAGCCGGGCGCCGATGCGACGTCCGTTCATGTCGCGGCGCGCCAGACGGCGACCCGCCTCCTCGAACACGCTCCGCGCGTCCGGCCGCCGGCCGATCAGGCGGATCAGGCTGGCCACCTCACGGGCGGGCAGGTCGGACTTCCGGCGCGTGTAGCGGTGGATCTGGTCCTCGACGGCCGGCGAGAGGCCCAGGCGGTGAGGCAGGGCCGAGGCGATGTCGGGCAGGTCCTCGTGCTCCACGGGCTCCTCGGGGGGCGTGTCGAGCGCCCGAAGCGACTCGAGCAGGACCGCGGCGACGGTCGGCGGGATGCGTCCAGGGGCCGGGATCCAGGTCGACTCGGGCATACGTCGGCGAACGGTACGTCGGCGCGACGCGGGGGGCAACGTTGATCGTGGCCGTCGTGCTGGCCGGTCTGGGCATCCTGGCCGGGCTGGGCGTGTGGAAGTTCGGCTGGCTCACGCCGGGTGGCGGATCGGCGTCGATCCTGGTGGGTGCCGGGATCCTGCTCGGGGCGGGCGGAGCGGGGGTCGGCCTGCTGCTCTTCTTCTTCGTCAGCTCGTCGCTCCTCACCGGTTACCGGGCCTCGGCGAAGGCCGCCGTCGGGTCGCGCGACGATCGGGCCGGACGCTCGGCGGGCCAGGTGCTCGCCAACGGGGGGGTCGCGGCCCTGGCCGCCCTGCTCGGCCTGGCGGGCTGGCTCGGCCAGGCTCAGCTTGCGCTGGTGGGTGCCCTGGCGGCGGCCACCGCCGACACCTGGGCCACCGAGATCGGCACCTCCGGCGGCTGGCCGACGCGTCGGATCGTCGGCTGGAGTCCGGTCCCTCCGGGCACGTCGGGCGGGGTCTCGGCTCCGGGGAGCCTGGCCGGGCTCGCCGGTGCCTCGCTGTGCGCGGCCTGCGCGGCCCTGCTGTTCGAGGGCCCCGCCACGGAGCTGATTCTCGCGGGGCTCGGGGGAGGCGTCGTGGGGATGCTGTCGGATTCGGTCCTGGGGGCCACGATCGAGGGGAAGCTGACGTGGGTGACGAACGACGCGGTGAACCTGGCGGGCACGCTGGTCGGGGCCGCCGCGGGCTGGA
>CAYMQZ010000123.1:4584-5834 GCA_964392705.1 uncultured Gemmatimonadota bacterium | reverse complement strand
GAGCCCGGCTCCCGGGCCGAGCGTAGTCCCCGGGCCGAGCATGGCTCCCGGTCGGAGGCGCCCGACGTGACGGCCGCCCGCCGGCGGGGCTTCGGCACCGCTTCGGTTCACGGGCCGGGCGACGGCGACGACCGGGGGAGCGCGGGGTCCGGCTCCCGGCCGCACGCCGAGCCGATCCATCAGACGTCGGCCTTCACCTTTCCCGACAGCGACGCCGCGCTCGCGGCCTTCGACGAGGGCGGGGCGTACATCTACTCCCGGCTGGGCAATCCCACGGTCCGCGCCCTGGAGCGCCACGTCGTCCGGCTGGAAGCCCATCCGGTCGAGGGGGCGCCGCGCGAGCCCGAGGCCGACGGTCTGGACGCCTGTTTCTTCGCGTCCGGGATGGGGGCGATCAGCGCCGTGGTGCTGGGGGTCGCGGCCGAGGGCCGGGTGATCTGCCAGGACGGCATCTACGGCACCACGGTCGCTCACATGCAGGGTCTCCCGCGCTACGGGATCGAGGTGGACTTCGTCCCGGCCGGCGATTCCGATGCGCTGCGCTCGGCCGCCGCGACCGGCGGGCCGCCCGCCCTGCTGTACGTGGAGACGCCGGCCAACCCCCTCCTCCAGGTCACGGACATCGCCGCCGCGGCCGCGGCCGCCAACGAGGCGGGCGCCCTGCTGGCCGTGGACGGCACGTTCGCGACCCCGGCGCTCCAGCGGCCGCTGGCCTGGGGAGCCGACCTGGTGGTCCACAGCACCACGAAGTTCATGGCGGGACACGGGGTGGCGCTCGGCGGGATCGTGACGGGCGCGACCGAGCGGGTGAAGGAGCTGATCCGGCCGATGCGGAAGTTCTTCGGGGCCGCCCCCGACCCGTTCGCCGCGTGGCTCACCCTGAACGGCCTGCGGACGCTGGAGGTCCGGATGGAGCGCCACGCCTCGAACGCCGCCGCCCTGGCGGCCATGCTGCGCGACCACCCGCGGGTCGAGCGCGTCCACCACCCCGCTCCCACGGCCCTGCCGCGCGGACAATTGGCGGCCGGCGGTCCGATGGTCTCCTTCGAGGTGGCCGGCGGCCGCGCCGAAGCGCTGGACGTGATCGACCGCCTCGAGCTGGCCTCGCTCGTTCCCTCGCTGGGGGTGCTGGACACCGTGGTCCAGCACCCCTACTCGATGAGCCACGGACTGCTGCCGGAAGGCCGCCGCCGGGCGCTGGGCATAGGGCCCGGCCTCGTGCGGGTCTCGGTGGGGCTCGAGGACCCGGA
>CAYMQZ010000123.1:0-4484 GCA_964392705.1 uncultured Gemmatimonadota bacterium | reverse complement strand
ACGAGCCATGTACGATCCGCGGGCGATAGAGAAGAAGTGGCAGGCGCTCTGGGCCGAGCGACGTATGAACGAGCCCGACCTCGACGGGGCCGAGCGCCCGTTCTACAACCTGATGATGTTCCCCTACCCCTCGGGCGAGGGGCTCCATGTCGGCAACCTCTACGCCTTCACGGGGGCCGACATCTACGGACGGTTCCGGCGGCTGCGGGGTGACGACGTCTTCGAGCCGATCGGGTTCGACGCCTTCGGCATCCACTCGGAGAACTACGCGCTGAAGGTCGGGGCGCACCCGATGGATCTGATCCCCCGCAACATCGCGAACTTCGAGCGGCAGCTCCGTCGGGCCGGGATCATGTGCGACTGGTCCCACACGGTCGACACGACGGATCCCGCCTACTACCGCTGGACGCAGTGGATCTTCCTGCGGCTCTACGAGGCCGGGCTGGCCGAGAAGAAGGAAGCCCCGGTCAACTGGTGCCCCTCCTGCCAGACGGTGCTGGCCAACGAGCAGGTGATCGCGGGGCTCTGCGAGCGCTGCGACACTCCCGTCGAGCAGAAGATGCTCAGCCAGTGGTTCTTCCGGATCACCGAGTACGCCGACCGGCTGCTCGAGAACCTGGAGTGGATCGACTGGTCGGAGAGCACCAAGACGGCCCAGCGCAACTGGATCGGTCGCTCCGAGGGCGCGCGCCTCTGGTTCCCGTTGTCCGGGGCCGACGGCGAGGCGGGCGACGGGGGCGACCCGCGAGGGGACGCGATCGAGGTCTTCACGACGCGGCCGGACACGATCTTCGGGGCGACCTACGTGGTGCTGGCCCCCGAGCACCCGCTGGTGGACCGGGTCACGGCGGAGCCGCGTCGCGAGGAGGTGGAGGCGTACCGGCGACGGGCGGCCGCGGTGGACCTCGTGGAGCGTCGGAAGGTCGAAGAGTTGGAGAAGACCGGGACGTTCACGGGCTCCCACGCCATCAACCCCGCCACCGGCGAGGACGTCCCGATCTGGATCGCCGATTACGTGCTGATGGAGTACGGGACCGGAGCGATCATGGCGGTGCCGGCCCACGATCAGCGGGACTTCGAGTTCGCCCACGCCTTCGAGTTGCCGATCCGCCAGGTCGTGGCCCCCCGTCCCGAGGCCGAGGCGGCGGAGGCCGCCGGCGACCGGGCGAGCGACCGGTTGGAGGAGGCGTTCCTCGAGCACACGGAGGACGAGATCCTGGTCAACTCCGGGCGCTTCTCGGGCATGCAGGCGGAGGAGGGCGGACGGGCGATCGTCGAGTGGCTCGGAAATCAGGGACTGGCGGAGCCGGCCACGAACTACCGGCTCCACGACTGGTGCATCTCGCGACAGCGCTACTGGGGCCCCCCGATCCCGGTCGTGGTCTGCGACGCCTGCGGGATCGTGCCCGTGCCCGAGGAGGAGCTGCCGGTGGAGCTGCCCTACGTGGAGAGCTTCAAGCCGGACGAGAGCGGCATCGCGCCGCTGGCGCGCGATGAGGGCTTCTTCCGGACGGAGTGCCCGGTCTGCGGGGGCGAGGCCCGACGCGAGACCGACGTCTCCGACACGTTCCTGGACAGCGCGTGGTACTTCCTGCGCTACCCCAGCACCGACTTCGACGACCGTCCCTTCGACCCGCAGCGCACCCGGAAGTGGCTTCCGGTGGACAGCTACATCGGGGGCGAGGAGCACGCCGTGCTCCACCTCCTCTACTCCCGCTTCATCACCATGGTGCTGCACGATCTGGGGCATCTCCCCTTCGAGGAGCCGTACGACCGCTTCCGAAAGCACGGCCTGTTGATCAAGGAGGGGGCGAAGATCTCGAAGTCGCGGGACAACGTGGTGATCCCCGACGAGTACATCGAGCGCTACGGCGCGGACACGTTCCGGACGTACCTGATGTTCCTGGGTCCCTACCAGGAGGGGGGCGACTTCCGCGACGTGGCGCTGGCCGGCCCCGAGCGGTTCCTGAAGCGGGTGTGGGACAGCGTGACGGCGGCCGCCGAAGAGGGTCGGCCGGGCTTCGACGACGAGGCGATCGAGCGCTCGCTGCACCGGACGATCCGGAAGGTGACGCGGGACATCGAGGGCCTCTCCTACAACACGGCGATCGCCGCGCTCATGGACTACCTGAACGAGCTACGGACCGGCGGTCGGGTGCCCTCCGTCGACGAGGCGCGTCCCCTCGTCCTCATGCTGGCCCCGATCGCCCCGCACATCGCCGAAGAGCTCTGGGAGCGGCTGGGCGGCGCCACCAGCCTGTTCGAGGGCGCCGAGTGGCCATCCTGGGACGAGGCGAAGACCGTGGCCGACGAGGTCGAGATGCCCGTGCAGGTGAACGGAAAGCTGCGGGCGACGATCCGGGTCGAGCGTGGCGCCTCGGAGGAGGCGGTCCGCGAAGCGGCGCTGGAGGAGGAGAACGTGAGGCGTCACCTCGGAGGGGCCGAGGTGCGCAAGGTGGTCCACGTGCCCGACCGGCTGATCAACCTGGTCGTGGGGTAGGTGCCATGAATCAACGGGTCTTCCCTCAGCTCCGCATGACCGACTGGGAGCGAACGCGCGAATTCTACGCGGACGGCCTGGGCTTCGACGTGGATTGGGAACACCGGTTCGAGCCCGGCTTCCCCGTGTTCGCGCAGCTGACCCGGGACGGGCTCTCGCTCTTCCTCACCGAGCATGCCGGCGACTGCCAGGTGGGTGGCGCCGCCTACTTCGTGGTCGACGACGTGGATGCGCTGTTTCGCGAGATTCGCGGGCGCGGCATCAGGCCGCTCGAGCCGCCGGCCGACACCCCGTGGCACACGCGCGAGATGACCGTGGTGGACCCCGACGGCAACAGGCTCCGGTTCAGCAACCCGGGGACCGGTTAGTCCGTCATCGATGCACGTCCGGCTGCGGGGCGAGCTCGCCGTCGGGTGGGTCCCACACGGCCACGGCGACCCGCGAGTCGGCCGTTCCGTAGTAGAGATACCAGCGTCCGGCGAACGGCACGAGCCCCTCTACGAACGTGGTGCCCTCGGCGTACTGGCCCGTGCGCTCGTACTCCTCGGTGGGCCGGATGAACGGCTCGCCCGTGCGGTCGATCAGCCGGATCGGATTCCGTTCGTCGAAGAGCGCCTGCCCGCCCGTGTAGATGCGAGCCGGAAGCGTGGGGTCGCCGTGCGCCCCGCTGTTACCGGCGTTGTACAAGAGGACGATGCCGCGGTCGGTGAGGATCGCTGGCGGGCCCGGCTCGACGAGCCAGGAGTCGAAGTAGCCGGGGCGGGGAGCGAGGACCGCGAGCGGCTCTCCCCGCTCGTTCTCGAGGGGCGTCCAGTCCGTGAGGTTCTTCGACGTGGCGATGTGGACTTCCGGAACGCCGTAGTACATCCAGAACTTCCCGTTCACCCTGGCTGCGACGAGGCGACCGCCCTCGACGCGGGCCAGGATCGCGCCCGACTTGGACTCGGCGTCCAGGTACCTGCCCTCGTGGGCCGCCGCGAACGCGGGCCCGTGCTTCGTCCACGTCGTCAAGTCGCTCGACGTCGCGATCGCCAGACGCGGGAGATCGCGGTTCCACTGCGTGTACGTGAGCACGTACGTTCCATCCTCGGTCTCCACGACGCGAGGGTCCTCGACGCCTCCGCTCCACTCATACGTGGCCTGCGCGTCCTCGGCCGGATACAGCACCGGCGTCGCTCGGCGGGAGAAGCGCAGCCCATCGGTGCTCCGCGCCAGTCCGATGCGTGACGTGTGACCCCCGATCTTCATCTCCCCCGACGCGTCTTCGGCGCGATAGAGCAGGTAGACCTGGCCATCCTTGACCACCGCGGCGGGATTGAACGTCGCGTACGCCTCCCAGCGCACGGTGCTGTCGGTCATGGGGCAGGAGAACGTGGAAGCGTCGTTCGGCGCGATGACGGGATTCACGCCCGCCGGCTTGACGAACGGACCGAGCATCCAGTCGCGCCCCTGCGCGCCCGCCGGCTCCGGCAGCGATGGGAGAAGAAGCGCCACGAGCGTGGCGAGGCGGGGCCCCGTGGCGACCCACACGAGGCTCGCCCGCTTCATGTCACCACTCGACCGTGCCCTCCTTCGACGTGTCGATCTCGGCCTCCGCCGGCCCCTCGGCGAACAGGAACGAGCGCATGTTCTGCATCAGGAACTTCCGGGCGTTGGCGTCCCGGAGGTTCAGGCCGTAGTGGTTGATCAGCAGCATCTGGCGCCGCTTCCACTCCTCCCAGCAGTCGCCGCAGATCTCCTCCGCCACCCGCTCGCCCAGCTCGTTCGGGAAGGGCGGGCTTCCCATGGGCTGGATGTCCTCCCGCTCGCAGCGGACGCACCGGATGATCCTACGCTCGTCGCTCATCTCGCTACAAGGTGGCGAACGGTCGCCCACGGCTCAACGCGCGCGTGGGCGCTATTCGCCCGGGGGGGCGTGGGGGCGCTCTCGCCCCCACGCCACGGTCGGGCTTCGGCTATCCCGTCCGCCTGCGGCGGAGTCGCC
>CAYMQZ010000122.1:0-8153 GCA_964392705.1 uncultured Gemmatimonadota bacterium | reverse complement strand
GAACACCTCCCGCTCGGGGTAGCAGCCCCACCCGTGCCGACCGCCCCAGGGGTCCACCCAGGCGACCTCGATGCCATCGGGGAGCCGGAAGTCCGAACCGCCGGAGGGTCCGAGGGCGGCGCGCAGGAAGTCCGTGAAGATCGGAAGCGCGGCCGCGGCGCCGGGACGTCCCACCGAGGTCCCGTCGTCGAAGCCCACCCACACGGCCACCGCGATCTCGGGCGTGTAGCCCACGAACCACGCGTCCCGGTAGTCGTTCGTCGTCCCCGACTTGGCCGCCACGGGGCCGTAGTAGCCGTGTCCCCGCACACCGCGCCCGGTTCCGCGCTCGACGACCCCGCGGAGCGCCGCGGTCACCAGGTAGGCCTCGGCGGCCGTGAACGGCCGGGCGGGAGCTTCGGGTCCCACCTCCACGGCACGCCCGTCGGGATCCAGCACGCTCCGCGTGGCGCGGGGCGGGGCCCGCAGACCCTCGGCGCCCAGCACCCCGTACGCGGCGGCCAGCTCGAGGACGGTCACCTCGGAGGAGCCGAGAGCCAGGCTCGGCACCGGACGCAGCCCGCTCCGGATGCCCAGGGCGCGGGCCGTCTCCACGATGCGGTCCGGGCCCAGCTCGAGGCCCAGCCGGGCGAACGGCACGTTGCGCGACTCCTCCAGGGCCCGTCGCAGCGTCAGCTCGCCTTCGAACCAGCCGTCGTAGTTGGCGGGCCGCCACGGCCCCGTCGGGGTGCGCACCGACAGCGGCTCGTCCTCCAGGAGCGAGGCGAGGGTGTAGGGCGCCTGCTCCCGCGCCAGGGCGGTCAGGACCACGACCGGTTTGAACGCGCTGCCCGGCTGCCGCCGCGCGTCCACCGCCCGGTTGAACTGCGAGGCCGCGTAGTCGCGTCCCCCGACCATGGCCAGGATCTCGCCGCTCCGGGGATCGAGAGCCACGAGCGCCGCCTGAAGCTCCGGGCGACGACGGAGCGCGGGATATCGCCGCTCCAGGCTCTCCAGCCCCTCTCGGACCGCGGCTTCGGCAGCGACCTGGAGGGAAGGCCGCAGCGAGCTGACCACGGTCAGGCCGGCGGTCTCCAGCTCCACGTCCGGCGGCAGGCGGTCGTCCAGCTCGGCGCGCAGGTGATCGACGAAGTAGGGGGCGATCCGGCCCGGGGGCGCGTGCGGTCGCGCGGCAACGGGTCGCTCCAGCGCGCGCGCCAGCCGCTCTTCGTCCAGCGCCCCGTTCCGGGCCATCTCGGCCAGCACCAGGTCGCGGCGACGCCGGGCCGCGGCCGTGTCCCGCTCCGGCGCGTAGACGTTGGGCGCCCGGATCAGGCCCGCGAGGAGCGCCGACTCGGCCGGCTGCAGCTGGCTGGCGTCCTTACCGAAATAGTGGAGCGCGGCCCGCCCGACCCCGTGCATGGCGACGCCGTCGGCGTGGCCCAGGTAGATGTGGTTCAGGTACGCCTCGAGAATCTCCCGCTTCGAGAGCCGTCGTTCCAGCGCGACGGCCGCGGCAACCTCCTTCAGCTTGCGGACGAGCGACCGCTCCCGTGACAGGAAGAGCGTGCGGGCGAGCTGCTGTGTCAGCGTACTCCCGCCCTGCGTGATCCGACCCGCCCGCAGGTTCGCCACGAACGCCCCGCCGATCCGCCAGAGGTCCAGCCCGCCGTGCCGGTGGAAACGCTGGTCCTCGATCGCCAGTACGGCGTCGACGAGGTGAGGGGGCAGGTCGTCGAGCCGCACGGGCACGCGGTCGCGACCCTCGGAACCGGCCAGCGTGGCCAGGAGGGGCGGCTCGAGGAGCACCCCGTCGAGCGGCTCGCCTTGCTCGTCCACGAGGCCGAGCACGGCTCCCCGGCGGTCGAGTCGGGCGCGCAGGAGCCCGCCGGAATGCACGGAGCCGGGAATCCGCGCGGGTCGGCGATGGATCCACCATTCGCCGCGAGCCTCCCGATACTCCCCCGGCGCGAGGCGCTCCGCGCTCTCCGCCCCGGATGCCTCCCGGTAGCCCGCGGCCGTCAGGTACGCCGCGAGCTCCGACGGGTCGATCCGCTCGCCGGCCCGCAGGGTGACCGGCCGGGCGTAGACGCGCGTGGCCGCCTGCCCCTCGGCCCGTTCGAACGCGGCGGCCACCCACAGCTCGAACCAGGGCCACGAGAAGAGGGCGAGGGCCAGCAGAACGAGGACCGGGATGGCGACCCGCCGCGCCAGGTCGGTCGCCGGAGGTCGACGCCGACGGAGCGCGCGCCAGGCATCCCGTGCCGCTCCCCGGATCGCGTCGATGCGGAGCGCGCGCCCGGCGTCCCTCGCCGCCCTCCGGATCGCGTCGATGCGGTCGTGCGCGGAGAGCCGTCCTGGCGGCAGACCCCCGCTCCGACTGTCTTCGGCTGGCTCCTCTCGGGCTCGCTCCATCGTTCTCTTGGACGGACGTCGCTAGAAGAAGGTTTCCCGTCGCCCGGAGCCCCCCGCACGCCGTCCTCATCTCCGGGCCCTCGACTACACGCCCGACAGACGATCCACGATCCGTGCCACGGCCGCGGCGAGTACGGATATCCGGCTCCCGGGTTCGTTCGGGCGAGGCCGCCCTCCGCCGCGGAGGCGGTCTCAGCCATCCCGCGAGATGCGGGCCCGCAGGCGCACACGCCACTCCGCGACCTCGCCGTCCCGCAGGCCGACGCGCAGGTCGCTCACCTCCGCCTCCTCCAGGTTGGGCACGGTCCGGCAGGCGTCCTCCAGCGCGTCGCGGATCGCCGCCTCCAGCGACTCGTCCGAGGCACCCTCGAGCTCGATCACCGCCTCCCGCGCCGTCACGTACATGTGGTCGTGCACGGCGGCACCCTGCACGAAGCGGTGGCGCGAGCGGCGCTCCGCGCGCTTGCGGAGATCGGCCGCGAGCTCGTCGGGAAGGCGAAGGTCCTCCTGCAAGCGGCGGAGGAACGTCTCCTCTTCGGCATCGAGGCGGTGATCCTCGAGGACCCGCTCCAGGGCTTCCCCGTAGACGGCGCGGGCCACGCCGTCGTGCACCTCGGAGGCATTCCCCTCGTTCAGGCAGAGGAGTCCCCGGAGGTGGGCCAGCTCGGCGCGCTCCTCGGCGGAGAGGGCGCAGTCGCGCAGGCAATGCTCCAGGAAGCCGCGGTAGAGCTCCTGGCGCAGCGGGGTCAGCTCGCGGGTCACGTCGGCGCCGTGGCGGGCGGCGATCTCGTCCACCACGTCCGGGGAGATGTCACGGATCCGGCTCGCCCCGGCCAGCTTCTCCCTCAGCTCGTCGATGGCGGCCTGGGCCCGGCGTCCCCTCAGACGGCCCAGGAAGCCTCCCCCGGCGGACGACTCGGCGGCGAACGGCTGGACCATCGGCTTCCTCCCTTGGCTCGTCTACTCGTCCGTCCTCGACCGCACCGGCGCGCGAACCGGCGGAGCACGCCGGCGACCCGCTACGAGACGACGCGAGGCTCGACCTTCCGGAGGATGAACAGCCCCTCCCGCATGCTGGTCACGACGATGACCCCGCTCTCGAAGAACGGGTAGTTGCTCCAGGAGCCGGCGAAGCCCGGGGAGTCCGGGCCGAACGGCACCGTGTCGAACCACCCGACCTCCACGGGGTCCTCCGGGTCGGATACGTCGAAGATCCGCAGGCCGGCCACGTAGTTGGACTGGTACATGTACCGGCCGCTCACGTACAGGTTGTGGTCCGTTGCCCCCGTCGTCCCCAGGTGCTCGGCCGCCAGCACCGGGTCGTCCAGGTCGGTCACGTCCCACACCAGCGTCCGGGTGCGCGGGACCGTGCCGGATATCTCGTCCAGCTCGTCGTTCAGGAAGAAGTAGCGGTGGTCCTCGCTCAGCCATCCCTGGTGGGCGTAGGCCACGTTCGGGTAGCCGGCCGCGGCGAGGGGCCTCGGATTCTCCTTGTCCGTCACGTCGGCGATCCCCAGCGCGGTCTCGCTCGAGCTGAAGCAGATCTCCCGTCCCCGGTGCTCCTCATCGGGCCCCCGGTAGACGACGCATTGGGTGTCGTGGGTTCCCCCGGTTCCGGCGCTCCCGGTCCGCGGGTCGGCGAAGCAGCCCGCGAAGCTCGGCTCGCGCGGGTCGCGGATGTCGATCATGTGGAGGGCCCCGCCGCACGTCTCGCCGCCCATGCTGGCCGAAACCGCGTAGGCGAAGCCGGTCTCCGGGTCGATGGCGAGGTTGTGGACCGAGTGGACCCGGTCGTAGTGCGCGTCCTCCGTGAAGGTGACGGGAGGGTCCTCGACGTCGCGCAGGCGGGTGAGGTCGAACACCTGCATCCCGTGCGGGCCCGCCCCGTCGGCCACAATGAAAGCGTGGCCGGCGTACACCTTCATGTCCCGCCACAGGTTCGGCTGCGCGCCCTCGTGGAGCGGCAGGTTCCCCAGGTAGACCGGGCTCGCGGGATCGCTGACGTCCACGAAGGAGGTCCCGTCGAAGCGCCCGACGATCGCGTACTCGCGGCCCGTCTCGGGATCGGTCCAGCCCCACAGGTCGTTGAGCATCACGCCGCGGCGGCCGCCGATCGCCTCCACGGGCAGGAAGGCGACGAGATCCACCCGGTCGCAGGGGAAGTCGCCCGCGCTGCCGTCGGCGCACTCCACCTCGCCTCCGGTCACGGCGTCCAGCCCGGCGGCCTCCTCGACCACGTCGCCCGCCCGCGACCACTCCCCGCTCGCGGGGTCCCGGGCGTACAGGTAGACGCGCCCCTCGAAGAAGTCGGCGGCGGGCGCGCCCGCCACGGCCAGGTCGCCGGCCGCCGCCAGGGCGGCCCCGAAGGCGCTCATCAGGCCCTTGCCGCGGACATCGAAGACCCGCCGCGCGCCGGGAGCGGCGTCGAGCGCCCGCGGGAAGGCGTACACGCGGCCGGTGCCCTGCGCGGCGAAGGGAGCCCCGACGAGCAGATCGGAGCCCGCGACCGCCAGCCCCGCCCCGAAGAAGGCGGGGCCGCCGCCGTCCCCCGGCCCGAACGCCCCGACCCGACGCCAGCCGCCTTCGCCGCCCGAGAAACGGTAGACGCGACCTTCGAATCCCGCCGAGGTCGGCGCCCCCGCGAACAGATCGTCCCCGGCGGGCGCGAGGGCGTAGCCCAGCCCCGACGCCTCGCCCTCCGGACCCGAGAGCCGGGCCTCCAGGCGTGGCGTCCCGGCCTCGATCGCGTAAACGAGGACCTCCCCCGGTCGCTGGGGGGGCGGCTGGTCCAGGAAGCCGGGAGGGCTGGCCGGGCCCGGCACCCCGACGAACACCCGCCCCCGGGAGACCGCCACCGCCGCGCCGAAGCGGGCCTCCGCCGCCGCTCCCTCGTCCTCCTCGGGGGCGAGCGCTGCCGCGTGGGCCCACGACCCGGTGGCCGGGTCGCGCCGGAAGACGTGGGCGCCACCCTTCCCGTCGTCCCGACCCGGCGCGCCCGCCACGAGCAGCTCCCCGGCGAGGGCCACGGCGCTACCGAGCCGGTCGCCCGGCTCGCCCCCCGGCGCCTCGAGGCGGGCCACCTCCTTCCAGCCATCCTCGGCGTCCCGCCGGAACAGGTAGACCACGCCCCGCTCCTCGGCCCGCTTCGGAGCTCCGACGACCAGGAGGTCCTCGCCGTTCGTGGCCAGCGCGAAGCCGAAGCCGTCCCCGGGCGATACCCCCGAGCCGCTCACGGCCCTCGACTCCTCCCACGCCCCGCCGTCCCCCCGCCGGAAGACGTGGACCGCGCCCGCCTGGGCCGGCGGCATCGGAAAGAATCCGATCTCGCCGGGCCGTCCGACGAGCAGCTCGTCCCCCGCGATCGCGACCGCGGCGCCGAACCCGAGAAGCGAGGTGGGGGCGGGCCGCGTCGGTACGAGCGTGCCCACGTCGGCGGTGCGCGCGACGGCCGCCTCCGGAGACGCCGTCGGCGTCCCGGACCACGCCGATCCCGGGGCCTGGGCCGCGACGGACGGCGGAAGGGCGAGCAGGGTGACGGAGACGACGATCGGACGAAGCTTCGTGCGCATCGAGAACCTCTCCGCTTCCTGTTCGGTGGCCCGGAACGGAATGGGAGTCTGGCGGCCGGACCTCCAGGGCACAAGAGCGCCGGGACGGGTCTTGACAGCCCCGCGAGGGGGATCTAGGCTCAGCCGATGTAAACGTTTACACGAGCCGTCTGGCGGCCGACGTCAGGTGTCTGTCGGAGCGACGAGGCGATGAGGGCTACGATCAGGGACGTAGCTCAGGAAGCTGGGGTATCCGTGGCGACGGTGTCGCGCGTGCTCAACCGGAGCGCCCCCGCCCGCGAGGAGACCCGATCCCGGGTCGTCGCCGCGGCCGAGAAGCTCCACTACGCGCCCAACGGCACCGCCCGCAGCCTGGTCACGCGCCGGACCCGCGTCCTGGGAGTCCTGCTCCCCGACCTCTACGGGGAGTTCTTCTCGGAGCTGATCCGGGGGATCGACGAGGCCGCTCAGGAAGGCGGCTACCACCTGCTGGTCTCGATCTCCCACAATCATCGACGCGAGCTCCGGGCCGCGCTGCGCGCCATGCACGGTCGCGTGGACGGCTGTCTCCTCATGTCGCCGGGCGCCGACCCCGGCGCCGTGCTCTCCGACCTGCCGCGCTCCCTGCCCGTCGTGCTCCTCAACTCGCGGGCCGACTCCGCGGCTTGCGACCGCATCACCGTCGACAACTTCGGGGGCGCGCTCGCGATGACGCGTCGCCTGCTGGCCGACGGCCATCGAGCGGTCGCGTTCATCCGGGGCCCGGACGGCAACGCGGACGGCGACGAGCGGCTGCGTGGCTACCGCGCGGCTCTGGAGGAGCGCGGCCTCGAGCCCCGCCCCGCCTGGGAGGCGCCGGGCGACTTCACGGAGTCGGGCGGCCACCTCGCCGCGAGCCGCCTGCTGGAGATCCGGCCGCGGCCGACGGCGGTCTTCGCGGCGAACGACTCGATGGCGATCGGAGCGCTCAGCGCTTTCCGCGAGGCCGGCCTCCGGGTGCCCGACGACGTGGCCCTCGCCGGATTCGACGACATCCCGATCGCGCGCTACGTGTCCCCGCCGCTCTCGTCCGTCCACGTGCCGATCCGGTCTCTGGGCGCGGCGGCCGTTCGGCGCGTCGTCGGGGCGCTGGAGGAGGACGAGCCGTCCCGGGACCACCACGAGACCCTGCCGACGGAGATCGTGCTCCGTGCATCGACCGGTCCCGTCCTTGCGGACCACGATGACCCCGGGCGGGGACGAAGAGAAGACGCGAACGACTCATGAGCGAGACGTTCCCCTCAGGCACGAGAGGTCTGTCATGAACGTGCACGTACGAACCCGCGTATCCGCCGGACCCCGAACCCCCGTCTCCCGCTCGCGACGTCCGCCCGCCGGCGGTCGTGCGAATCGGACCGCGCCGCGGATCCTGGCCGGGGCGATCGCGCTCGCCCTGGGGCTACCGGCCGCCGCGCTCGCGCAGGCGACGACGGGGAACATCCAGGGCGTCGTGCGGGACTCCGTCGGGCAGCCGCTGGGCGCATCGCTGATCGTCGCCCGCCACCTGGCGACCAACTTCGAGAAGAGCACGAACGCGACGGAGCGGGGATTCTACCGGCTCATGGGGCTGAGGCCGGGCGAGTACGAGGTGACGGCCACCAACGCCTTCTACCACGACTTCACCCAGCGGGTGAATGTCGGCGTCGGCCAGAGCATCACGCTGAACTTCCAGCTCGCCTCCGAGGTCGTCGAGCTCGAGGAGATCCTGGTGACGGGGGAGCGGACGATCGGGGAGGAGACGACCACGCCCGAGGTGGCCACCAACATCACCGTCCAGCAGATCGAGGAGCTGCCCCAGAGCGACCGCAACTTCCTGAACTTCGCCACGCTCGTGCCGGGCGTCCGTTCCGAGGGACCCGGTGGCTTCACGAGCGGCTCGGCGCGGGACGAGAACGTCAACGTGTTCATCGACGGGGCGAGCTACAAGAACGACATCCTGCAGGGCGGCGTGGTGGGCCAGGACGCCAGCCAGGGGAACCCGTTCCCGCAGAACGCCGTGGCCGGCTTCCGCGTCATCACCCAGCAGTACAAGGCCGAGTATCAGAAGGCTACCAGCGCGATCATCACCGCCACCACGAAGTCCGGCACGAACACCTGGGAGGGGACCGCCTTCGGCTTCTTCACCAACAAGGACCTGGCGGAGCAGGATTTCTTCGGCGTCCGGCGGGAGCA
>CAYMQZ010000121.1:4008-8159 GCA_964392705.1 uncultured Gemmatimonadota bacterium | reverse complement strand
TCCGTGACCTGACCCCCGATCGCCCCTTGCTGGGCGAACGCGGATCCGGCCCCGAACAGGAGCCCTCCGAGCAGAACGGTCGCGGCGAGCCCTCCGGCCCTGCGGGACCGCTCTAACCAGTTATGCAACATGGATCACCCTCCTGTGGCATGGGATCCTTGACCCGGGTTTCCAGCGAGGGGCGCGGCCGATCGGCGGTTCGTCTGGTGACCGCCGGGCCTCCCCCGTCTTCCGTCAGCCGGGCCACCGCCGAGGAAGACGCAACAAATATTCGCCGGTATCTATAGCAATCAACCGTCGGTTCGTCGGTTCGTATCGCGGGAAAACGAATACAGATCGACCAGAGGGGGGGTGGACCGACCGCATCCGCGGCCCGTCCGGACAGGCCGATCGTGCCAGGCCGTGTAGGCGTGCATGCGCCTCTCTTCTCGCGTGAAGAAATCGAGACAAAGAGTACAGTAGGCCACCCGGACCCCGCCGTCAAGCGTGGAAGAGCCGACCCGCACGGGTCGCCTCGCCGGATCCGGCGGCCGTCGCTCCGCGCCCGTGTCGCCGGCTCCACGAAACCGGCTACGCGGGACGCGCCAGCCGAAGATGCCCTCATGGCGTCCCCACTGCAACCTCGAGCTCCACGAACGATCGTTTCCCCTTGCGTATCAGGTACTTGCCCGGCTCGAGCTGCCGATCCCGGTCTGCGACCGGCTCCCCGTCCACGGCCACCCCCCCGGCCTCCAGCACTCGGATCGCCTGCGAGGTGGAGCCGCAGAGCCCCGTGTCGCGAAGCGCGTAGCCGATCCACAGCGTGCCCGTCTCCGGATCGGCCGGCAGCGTGCGCCGAGGGACTTCGTCGGGGACGCCACCCTCCCGGTGCACCCGGTCGAACGCCTCGCGCGCCCGACGGGCAGCAGCGCTCCCGTGATACTGGGCCACGACGTCGGCCGCCAGCCACCGCTTGGCGGCCAGCGGGTCATCCTCGGCCTCCGCGAGACGATCCTCCAGCTCCACATCGCGGGCGCCGGAGGCCAGGCGGATCCACTCCTCCAGCAGCGTGTCCGGTATCGACATCGTCCGCCCGAACATCTCCTCGGGATCCATCGCCAGGCCGACGTAGTTGTCGTACGAGTTGGACATCTTCCGCTCCCCGTCGGTGCCCCGCAGGAGCGGCATGAGGAGGCAGACCTGCGGCTCCTGGCCCGCGCGCTCCTGAAGGGTGCGGGCGAGCAGGAGGTTGAACTTCTGATCGGTGCCTCCCAGCTCCACGTCGGCCTCCAGCTCCACCGAGTCGTAGCCCTGCATCATCGGATAGAGGAACTCGACCAGCGTGATCGGCCGTCCCTCGGCGTAGCGGGCCGCGAAGTCGTCGCGCTCGAGCATGCGGGCCACGGTGTACTGGCTGGCGAGCCGCAAGACGTCCTCCAGTCCCAATCGCCCCAGCCACTCGCTGTTCCTCCGGAGGATCGTCCTCTCGGGGTCCAGCACCCGGAAGACCTGCTCCCGGTAGGTGGCCAGGTTCTCCTCGATCTCCGATTCCGCCAGCGTCGGCCGGGTCTCGTCCCGGCCCGAGGGGTCGCCGACGCGCGCCGTGAAGTCGCCGATCACGAAGACCACGTCGTGGCCCAGCTCCTGGAACGTCCGGAGCTTCCTCAGCGACACCGCGTGCCCGAGGTGGAGGTCCGGTCGGGTGGGGTCGAACCCCTGCTTCACGACCAGCGGGCTCCCCGCCTCGCGGGAGCGAGCCAGCTTCGCCTCCAGCGCCCCGGCCGGGAGAATCTCGACGGCGTTCTCCCGGATGCGCCGCATCTGTTCGTCGACGGGGAGAAACATTCCTTCTCCACCCTCGGTATAGTTGTAACGTTCGGGCCGAACGATCGTGACGGCTCGCGGAGCGGCAGACAAGGGGAGAGGCGAAGGCGTGGCTTCGAGAGCGGAGGCGGAGGGGATGCGCGGGCGAGCGCTCGGCCTGGCCGGGCGCCTGCGTCGTACGGGCCGGGCGGCCTGGGATCGGACGATCGGGCGGCTGGACGAGCGCGGCCGCTGGTACGCGCTGACGGGGACGCTGAGCGTGGCGGCGCTCGGCGCGGGGCTCGTCTGGGGCAGCTGGGTCCACCTGTGCGACGACTGTCCGTCGATCGCCCAGATCTACGCGTTCGAGCCCAAGGAGGCGAGCCGGGTCTACACGGCGGACGGCCGTCTCCTGGCCGAGTTCGCCGAGGAGCGCCGGACGCCGATCGAGCTGTCCGCCCTCCCGCCGCACGTCTACCAGTCCTTCATCGCGATCGAGGATCGGCGCTTCTGGACGCACTCCGGGGTCGACCCGCTGCGCACCTTCCGGGCGTTCCTCGACTTCCTCGTCCAGGGCTACGGGGCGGCGGGAGGGAGCACGATCACGCAGCAGCTGGCCGGCAACATGTTCTCGGCCAGCGTGGACCGCCGCGAGATCTCGATCCGCCGGAAGCTCCGGGAGATGAAGGTGGCCCTGGACCTCGAGCGGGCCTACTCCAAGCGCGAGATCCTCGAGGCGTACCTGAACCAGATCAACTTCGACGGCGTGTACGGGATCCAGGCCGCCGCGCACCACTATTTCGGCAAGGACGCGAGCCGGCTCAACCTGCCGGAGGCCGCCCTGCTCGCCACCCTGCCCGTCTCCCCCGCCCGCTACAACCCGACCCGACACCCCGAGCGCGCGCTGGCGCGCCGGAACCTCATCCTGGGGCTCATGCGGGAGCAGGACATGATCCGGGAGGAGGAGGCGGCCGCCGCCGGGGCCTTCCCGATCCGGCTGCGCGAGCGGGCCCGCGAGGGGAGGTTCGCGCCCTATTTCGTCGAGTGGGTGCGGCGCGAGATGTACCGGCGGTACGGCACCGACATCTACGAGAACGGGTTCCGCATCTACACGACGATCGATCCCGAGCTGCAGGCCCTCGCCGACTCGGCCCTGAAGGCTCAGCTGGCCTGGGCGGAGCGCCAGGCGGGCTTCCGGGCGCCCACCTACGCCGAGACGCGGGAGTGGGAGGAGGGGCGGCTCGGCGAGACCGGCCGGGAGGGCAGCGAGATGCCCTACCTGCAGGGGATGTTCCTGGCCATCGACCCGCTCACCGGCGACATCCTCGCCATGATCGGCGGCCGGGATTTCCCGGATTCGGAGTTCAACCGGGCCATGCAGGCGCTGCGCCAGCCGGGCTCCGTGTTCAAGCCGTTCGTGTACGCCGCGGCGATCCAGGCGGGCATCCCGGCCTCCGACGTCATCTACGACACCCCGGTGACGATCGAGCAGCGCGGGAGCCCCCCCTACTCGCCCAGGAACTTCGACGGTCGGTTCCACGGACCCATGACCCTGCGCCAGGCGCTCTACCGCTCGATCAACGTGGTCGCGGTGAAGCTGGGCCAGCGCGTGGGCGTGGAGTCGGTGGCCCAGGTGGCGAGTCGGATGGGCATCGACTCGGAGATCCCGCGCGTTCCGTCGACGCCGATCGGCGCCGCCTCGGTCACCCCGATCGAGGTGGCGCGGGCCTACACGACGTTCGCGAACATGGGCGTGCGGGTCGAGCCGCGCCCCATCCTGCGCATCGAGGACAAGGAGGGCCGGGTGCTGTGGGAGGCCCGGGAGGACCGCGAGCGGGTCCTCGACGAGCGGACCGCCTGGATCATGCTCTCCATCCTGCGGGACGTGGTGGACCGCGGCACCGGAAACTACGGGGTGCGCCAGAGCGGCGGCGTGCCGTTCGAGATTCCCGTGGCGGGGAAGACCGGGACCACGAACGACGCCACCGACACCTGGTTCGTGGGCTTCACGCCGGAGATCGTGACCGCCACCTGGATCGGGTTCGACCGACCGAAGAGGATCCACCGGAACGCGCAGGGGGGGATCACCGCGGCCCCCGTCAACGGGGCCGTCCTGAGCTGGTACTACGCGGACCGGCCGGCGCCCGAGCCGTGGGCCCGACCGGCCGGGCTCGTGCAGCGACGGGTGGACGCCGAGACGGGTCTCCTGGCCACCCCCTGGTGCCCCGCCCCCAACCTCTACTCGGAAGTCTACCTGCCCGGGACGGAGCCGCAGGAGACCTGCGACCTGCACGGTCCGTGGGGGATCCGACAGACCCAGGACAGCCTCGGCGCGGTCCTGCCGGACACGTTCGACCTGCGGTGAGGGG
>CAYMQZ010000121.1:0-3908 GCA_964392705.1 uncultured Gemmatimonadota bacterium | reverse complement strand
ACCTGCGGTGAGGGGTGGGCGGCCGGGGCGTTTCAGCCCGGGTTGACCGGCGCGGGGCCCTCGGTGTCGATGCGGTAGCGCACGCGGCGCGCCCATCCGGGGGCTTCGTCCGGCCCGGCCTCACGCCGTCCCTCCACCTCCTCCAGAAGGATCGCGGCCTCCAGCCGCCGCGCCGCGCCTTCGGCGCCCTCGCGGCTCCGGGCGTGGATCGTGACCAGCGCCTCGCCCCGCTCCACCCGCTCGCCGGGCCGCGCGTGCACCTCGAAGCCCACCGCCGGATCCACCGGCTCGCCCATCTTCCGGCGTCCCGCGCCCAGCTCCATGCAGGCCACCCCCACCCGGCGGGCGTCCACCGAGACGATCGCGCCGTCCCGGTCCGACTCCAGCACGGTCCGGACCGGGGCGGACGGGAGACGGTCCGGCTCGTCCACGATCCGCGGATCGCCTCCCTGCCGCTCGACCAGGCGGGCGAACCGACGGGCGGCCCGGCCGTCGTCGAGAAGGCGCTCCAGCCGCCCCCGGGCGTCCGCCGGGTCGGGCTCCTCGCCCGCGGCGACCAGCAGCTCGGCGGCGAGGGCGAGCGTCACGTCCCGCAGGTCGGGCGGGCCGCCTCCGTGCAGGCAGGCCACCGCTTCCCGGACCTCGAGCGCGTTCCCTACGGCCACCCCGAGCGGCGATTCCATGTCGGTGAGCAGGGCGGCCGCGCGGACCCCCTCGGCCTCGGCCAGCTCCACGAGCACGCGCGCCAGCTCGAGGCCCCGCTCCTCCTCCTGCATGAAGGCGCCGCTCCCGCACTTCACGTCGAGCACCAGGGTCTCGATCCCCTCGGCCACCTTCTTGGACACGATGCTCGAGGCGATCAGGGGTATGCAGGGCACCGTGCCGGTCACGTCCCGCAGGGCGTACAGCCGGCCGTCCAGCGGGGCGATCTCGTCGGTCTGTCCGATCATGGCGCAGCCCACGTCGGCCAGGACGTCCCGGAACTCCTCCAGCTCGAGGCCCGTCCGGAACCCGGGAATGGACTCCAGCTTGTCCAGCGTGCCGCCCGTGTGAGCCAGGCCCCGGCCCGACATCATCGGCACGCGGAGGCCGGCCTCGGCCACCAGCGGGGCGAGGACCAGCGAGACCTTGTCGCCGACGCCCCCCGTGGAGTGCTTGTCGACGGCCGGGGGGCCACCGTCCCGGAAGGACAGCCGCCGACCCGAATCGATCATCGCCCGGGTCAACGCCCGCAGCTCGGCCGGGGAGAGGCCACGGAAGAACGTGGCCATCAGGAAGGCCGACACCTGGTAGTCGGCCACGTCGCCGGCCATGTATGCGTCGAGGAACTCGCGGAGCGCCTCCGGCGCCAGGTCCTCCCCGTCCCTCTTGCGCTCGATCAGCTCGCCGGGAAGCAACGGGCCTCCGTGGCTCGGGCGGGCGCTGGGGTCGGGGCTACGGCGGGATCGCGGCCGGGAAGCGCGGGCTCGGGCGCCAGGGCGGGCGCTCGGACCCGAGCTGGGCCGGCGAGCCCGGGCTTCGAAGCCGTCCCCCTCAGAAGCGCAGCTTCTTGCGGATCGGCTTCACGCCACCACGCAGCCGGTCGCCCGAGCGTTCCGCCGCCTTGCGGGCGTCGTCGGCCAGCTTTCGCACATCCTCGGCGGCCTCCTGCAGGCGCTCGCCCGCCGACTCGCCCAGATCCTCGGCGGTCTCGCGGACCCGCTTGCGGATCCGTCGACCGGGATCGGGAGCCACCACGAGCGCGACCGCGGCACCGAGCACGGCGCCCACCGCCACGCCGACGAGAAAGTTCAGCGTCCCGCTCTCATCATCGTAGTACATCCGTCGCCTCCGTATCCGACACGACTTCTCCCGGGCACGCGCCGATCGACGCCCCGTATACGCCCCGGTGGACCCCGGTGCACGCCGGTGGACGCCCCCTGTGCACGCCGGCGGGCCCCGACGGTGCCCCCGCCCGATCAGGTGCGCAAGGGCCACGCCACGCCGCCGGGCTCCACCGCGGGCCCGCTCCGTCCTGGGTCCGCTCGGCCCTGGGCCGCTCGCCGCTCGAGGGGATTCGAGGGGATGCCGCGCCCCGGAACGTTCGCCTGGCGGAGCGCGGCGTTGTACCTTCTTCCGCCGCGAAACGTTCGCATCGATGTGCGAGGCCTTCTACCGTCGGACGGCCCCTTGAATCTACGCGTCGGAGCCCTGGCCTGCCTTCCGGGACCCGCCCTGGCGACCCTGGCGGACGGTTGCGCGGCTCTCGGCCCCGCGGGAACCGAGGCGCTGCGGGAAGCCGGCCGCGTGGCCGGCACCCATCTGCTCGATTCGCTCGGAGCCGATGCCACCGAGCTCTCCCCGGCCGCCTTCTGGCTCCGGGTGGACGACCGGCTGCGCGAGCTCAACCTGGGCTCGGTGCGCTTCGAGGCGCTCGACTCCGCGCTCGGAGGGATCTCGTGGTACGGCTTCCCCGAGGCGGGGGCACCGGACGGAAGCGGGCGCGAGACGCGCGGCTGCGCCCTGGCCACCGGCATCCTCGCGGGACTCCTCGGTCGAGCCGCCGGCGATCGGACGGTCGACGTTCTCGAGATCGGCTGCGGCGCCCGGTCGCCGCACGCCTGCTGGTTCCTGATCGGCTCGGAGGCGCGCCTGCACGAGGTGCGACGGCGCCTGGCGGAGGGGGGCTCCGTGGCCCAGGCGGTGGGGGTCGCCTGAGCGACCCGGGGCGGATCGTAGCGCTCGACTACGGTCGACGGCGTATCGGCGTGGCCGTCTCGGATCCCACCCGCACGATCGCCTCGCCCCACGGCGTCGTCCCCAACGCGGATCCCCCGACGAGGCCTCCAGCGGCCCTTCTCGAGCTGCTCCAGTCGATCGAACCGGCCGAGATCGTCGTGGGTATCCCCCTCCGTATGGACGGCACGGAAGGCGAGATGGCGCGCGAGGCGAGGGCGTTCGGGCGCGAGCTGTCCGACGGCACGGGGATCCCGGTCGTGGAGTGGGACGAGCGGTTGAGCACGGTGGCGGCCGAGCGTCAACTGCTCGAGACGGCGCCCAGGCGCCGAAGGCGCCAGGAGAAGGGCCTCGCGGACATGGTCGCCGCCTCCATCCTCCTGCGCGGGTACCTGCAGCGAGAGGGTGGGCCCTGATGCGGTTCCCGGCCTACCGCGTCCTACGCCTGGCGGCCGCGACCCTGGCGCTGGCCCTCGCCGCCTGCGCCCCGGAGCGGCGCGAGGCCGTGGAGGTGCGGATCCCCGAGGGCGCGAACGTGGAGCGGATCGCGGAGACCCTCGCCGATCAGCGGCTCCTCGACCACCCCTTCCTCTTCCGCGCGTACGTGAAGCTGCGGGGCACCGAGGGCCGGCTGAAGGCGGGACGCTATCGCTTCGCCCGGGGAGCGAGCTGGGACGAGATCCTGGACGCCCTGGAGCGCGGAGCGGTCGTCACCGTTCCGCTCACGATCCCCGAGGGCTACACCGGGCGCGAGATCGCGCCCCGACTGGCCCGGGTCGCGGCCGCATCGCCCGACTCCGTCCTCTCCATGCTTCGCGACACGAGCCTGGCCCGCGAGCTCGGGGTCCCCGGACCCACGCTGGAGGGCTACCTGTTTCCCGACACCTATCATTTCTCGGAAGGCGTCCATCCTCGCGCGGCCCTGGAAGCCATGGTGCAGCGCTACCGGGAGTTCTGGGGAGCCGGCGAGCGGCGTCGGGCCGACTCCCTCGGCCTGACGGAACGGGAGGTCGTGACCCTGGCCAGCATCGTCGAGGCGGAGGCCCGCGTGGCGGAGGAGCGGCCGATCATCGCGGGCGTCTACCTGAACCGCCTCGCGCGCGGGATGCTGCTGCAGGCGGATCCCACGGTCCAGTACGCCCTCGGCGAGCCGAAGCCTCGCCTTCTGTATCGCGACATCGACGCGGTCGCGG
>CAYMQZ010000120.1:0-8207 GCA_964392705.1 uncultured Gemmatimonadota bacterium | reverse complement strand
GTCTCTTGTCCCGGACGGGTCGGCTCGCGACTATAGGGAAGGTCCGGACCGAACACCTCCCGAAGGGCGGTCGGGACCTTCGATGTGGCCGACGTGGCGCCCCCGGGGGCGATCCCAGGAGACGAGGAACGGGAGAGGAAGTGGTGCGAGGCTCCGTGCAGTCCGTCCAGAACGAGCGAATCGAGCTCCGGTATCTCGAAGAGGAGATGCGCGACTCGTTCATCGACTATTCGATGAGCGTGATCGTGCAGCGGGCGCTGCCGGACGCCCGCGACGGGCTGAAGCCCGTGCACCGCCGGATCCTGCACGCCATGCACGAGCTGGGCCTCCTGCCCGGCAGGCCGCACAAGAAGAGCGCCACGGTGGTGGGGGACGTGCTGGGCAAGTACCATCCGCACGGCGACAGCGCCGTCTACGACACGATCGTCCGCATGGTGCAGGACTTCTCCCTCCGCTATCCCCTGATCGACGGGCAGGGGAACTTCGGCTCCATCGACGGCGACAGCGCCGCCGCCTACCGGTACACGGAGGTCCGCCTCGCGTCGATCGCGACCGAGCTGCTGGCGGACATCGACCGGGACACGGTGGACTTCGCGCCCAACTTCGACGGTCGCCTGGAGGAGCCGACCGTGCTCCCCTCCCGGCTCCCCCACCTGCTGCTCAACGGGGCGGATGGGATCGCCGTGGGGATGGCCACGAAGATCCCGCCTCACGACAGCGCCGAGCTGCTCGCCGCCGCCGACCACCTGGTGGAGAACCCCGACTGCGAGCTGGACGAGCTGCTGGAGCTCGTGCAGGGACCGGACTTTCCGACCGGCGGCTACATCTGGGGACGGGACGGGATCGAGTCCGCCTATCGGACGGGGCGGGGCCTGATCGAGATGCGGGCGAGGATGCACCTGGAAGAAGGAAGCTACGGCAAGGGCTCGATCGTGGTGACCGAGCTGCCCTACCAGGTGAACAAGACGCGCGTGATCGAGCAGATCACCCGCATGGTGCGCCGCGGGCGCACGGACGCGATCACCGACCTGCGGGACGAGTCGGACCGGGACGGCATCCGCCTGGTCATCGAGCTGAAGCGGGACGCCGACCCCGGGAAGCTGATCAAGGCCCTCTTCAAGAAGACCCAGCTCCGCTACACCTTCGGCGTCATCATGCTGGCGCTGGTCGACGGCCGTCCCCGGGAGCTGGACCTGAAGGAGGCGCTCCGCTGCTGGGTGGATCACCGTCTCGAGGTGATCCGCCGGAAGGCGGTCTTCGACCTGGAGCGCTCCGAGGCCCGCGCCCACGTCGTCGAGGGGCTGCTGACGGCGCTCGACCACATCGACCGCGTCATCGAGCTGATCCGGAGCTCCCGCACGCCGGCCTCCGCTCGGAAGCTGCTCCGGAGGGAACTGAAGCTGACCGAGCCCCAGGCGGACGCGATCCTGGCGATGCGGCTCGCCCGGCTGACGGGGCTCGAGCGCGAGAAGCTGGGGGACGAGCTGGGGGAGCTGCGACGGTCGATCGAGCGGCTGCGGGAGCTGGTCGAGGACGAGGAGGCCAGGCGGAGCTTCCTGCGCGACGACCTGCGCGATCTGATCGCGACCTACGGCGACGCGCGACGGACGGAGATCCTGGACGACGACCGGCCCTTCCCCGTTCCCTCCGGAGGGGACGCCGGAGCCACCCTCCTCATGCTCAGCCGCCGCGGCTACGTGAAGGCGCTCCCGGCGCGCACGAGCGGGGGGATGGCCGGCGCCGAGGCGATGGCCGGACGCGAGAGGGATTTCGTCCGCCAGGCGTTCCTCTGCCGCGGCGACGCCCGGCTCCTGGCGATCACCGCCCGGGGGAACGCGCACCTGCTCTCGGTCGCCGACCTCCCGCGTGGCACGCGCAGCTCCCGCGGGAAGCGGCTGGACGACTTCATCGAGCTCGAGCTCGGTGACGAGGTCGTGGGCGCGTTCCCCGTGGACGCCTTCGAAGCGGACCGCTACGTGCTGGTGGCGACCCGAAAGGGCCAGGTCAAGCGCACCGAGCTGGCCGAGTACGCCAACGCCCGGGCGGCCGGGATCATCGCCGCGGGCGTGGAGCGGGGAGACGAGGTCATCGCCGCGTTCCTGACCGAGGGCGGCTCGCAGGTGCTGCTCGCCACGCGGATGGGGCAGACGATCCGGTTCGAGGAGGAGGAGATCCGGCCGATGGGTCGCTCGGCCAGGGGCGTGAAGGGCCTGGAGCTGGCCGAGGGCGACGTGGTCGTCGCGGCGCTGGCTCCCCGACGCGACAGCGACCTCGTGGCCGCGACCGCGAGCGGATACGGCAAGCGGATACCGCTGACCGAGTTCCGGGTGCAGGGCCGTGCCGGAAAGGGCACCAACATGCTGCCCGAGCGGAAGAAGACCGGCGGCCTGGTCGGCCTGGTCGAGGTGCAGCTCGGCGATCGCGTGATGTGGGAGCTCTCCGACGGCGAGCTGGTCGTCAGCGAAGCCGCCGGTATCCTGGCCCGGGCGCGCCGCGAGGCGAGCCGGCCGGTGGTCGAGCCTCCCCCGGGAACCGTGGTGGAGGCCGTCCACCCCGTGCGGGCGGTGGCGGAAAAGACGGAGGGCGGTGCGACGGGGAGCGCGGCGGAATGGACGAGCGAGGCCATCGCGTCGGCCGGCGAGGACGCGGCGGAGGGGCGGAGCCGCGGGGACGCGGCCGAAGGGTCCCGGGCACAGGCCGAGCTCGAGCTGGGGGAGTAGATCCGAGGCTTCCGCCCAGCCGCGCGCTGCCGTTACATTCCGACGATCCGCCGATCCCCGTGCGGCGGGCCGGCGGGCGTCCGGTCGGCGCGTTCCGATCCGGACGACGGGAAGACCGGCCACCGCGCTTCCCCGCTCCGGGAGGATACGAATGTCTGCTGTCACACGAATCGGGCCCTGGGGGCTCGTCGGCGCCCTGTGTCTCGTGGCCTGCGCCCCCGCCGACCGGACGACGCCGGCCGACACGGCCGAGGCGACCGCCACCGACACCGCCGACGCCGCCGGGCCCGACCGAGCCGCCGTGGCGGCCCTGGTCGAGGACTTCGACGCCGCCGTGAACGCGGCGGACGTGGATGCCCTGATGGCCACGTTCGCCGAGAACCCCGTGAGCATGCCGCCCAACCAGCCGGCCGTGGCGGGCCGCGAGGCCGTGCGCGCGTTCTGGAGCGGGTTCCTGGAGCAGGGCGAGGTCACCGCCGACAACGTCCTGGTCGATTTTCACGCGGACGCCGATCTCCTCGTCGCTCGTGGAACCTACTCGCTGAGCATCGCCCCGGCGGAGGGCGAGCCGATGCAGGACGCCGGCAAGTGGGTCGCCTGGTTCCAGCGGGGGGACGACGGCGCCTGGAAGTCGCTCGGCAACGCCTGGAGCTCGAACAGCCTACCCCCGGACGGGAACGGACGATGAGCGACGAACCCCTGTACCTCTCCGAAGTCCGCATCCAGAAGCTCGAGGGCCCGCACCGCAAGGCCTGGATCCATCCCTTCGACGAGCCCCTGGAGTTCGGCGTGCACGGCGCGATCTCCGAGTTCTACGGGGCGACGACGGCCGAGCCTCTGCCCACGACGTTGGACCACGTCGTGGCGGCCGCGGGCGGGTGACTGACCGGCACCCTGGGCGGAGCCCTGGAGGCCAGAGGCATACCGAGCGGAGACGGCGTGCTGAGCTCCGGCGTACGGGGAGAGATCGACGAGCACGACGGCGTCCTGAAAATCGATCGGATCGTCGTCCGCTACGAGATCCGCATCCCGCGCGGGAAGCGGGAAGCCGCGGAGCGGGCGCTCGAGATCCACGTTTCGAAGTGTCCGGTGGCGCAGACGCTCACCCCCTGCGTCGAGATCGAGTGGGACGCCGAGATCCGGGAGGAATCATGAAGGGAGCCAGGCGATGAGAGGACCGCGCACGCTCCCCGCGATCGTCGCCGCCCTCTCGGTGGCGGCGTGCGGGGGCACGGACGGCGAAGCGGGGCGAAGCGGGGACGAGAAGGGAGGGGCCGCCGGTCAGGCGGCGGCGGGCGGAGCCGAATCCTCGGCGGCCGGGGCCGCCGACTCGGCGTCGCTGCTCGCCGGCCGCGTGATGGAGTCGCTGGGCGGGCAGGCGGCCTGGGACAGCACCCGCTACATCGCGTTCCGCTGGGTCGTGGCGCGCGACGACCGACCGTTCGCGCGCTCCCACGCCTGGGACCGCTGGGAGGGCCGCTACCGCCTCGAGTTCGGCGAGGGCGAGGACGCGGTGCTCGCCCTGTTCGACGTGGACGACGTCCGCCGCGACTCCGCGTGGGGCAAGGTTCCCTCCGGGAACGTCTGGCTCGCGGGGGAGCGGCTCGAGGGGGCGGCGCGGGACAGCGCGCTCTCCCGCGCCTACGGCGCCTTCATCAACGACACCTACTGGCTGCTGATGCCCTTCAAGTGGCGTGACCCCGGCGTGCACCTGGCGTACGAGGGCCGCCAGACGCTCGACGACGGCCGGGAGTACGCCGTCGTGCACCTCACCTTCGAGCCCGACCTCGGGGTGACGAACGACGAGTACTGGGCCTACGTCGACCCGGAAACCGGGCTGATGGACGCCTGGAGGTACCACCTGCAGAATCAGGAGGAGCCGGGGGCCGTGATCCGGTGGGAGGGCTGGCGGCCGGTCGGGCCGATCCGGCTGGCGGCCGACCGGGTGTGGCCGGACGGCGAGCGCCGCCTGTGGTTCGAGGGCCTCGAGGCGGCCGCCACGGTCCCGGACGGCGCATTCGACCCGCCCGGCGCGCCTTGACGGACATCCCCACAGAGGGCGAGCCGCCCGGCGCCGACGGGGCCCCGGACGGGCCGGGCCTCCCGTCACCGTCCGGCGGCCCCGGGATCCGCGCCTCCGAGGAGGAGGGTCGCCGGTACCGGCGGGGCGTCTACCGACCGCTTCCGGAGGAGAAGCTCCCCGACGCCCCCGACGAGGCGCGCTTCCCGGACCCGGGCTCGGGCCCGCCCTTCAAGCGCCACGACGAGATCCCGCGGGTCCCCCGGCTGGCCCACCTGGTCGGCCCCTCCGTCATCGCGCTCGGGATGGGGCTCGGTGCGGGGGAGTTCCTGCTCTGGCCCAACCTCGTCACCGTCAACGGCTACGGGATCTGGTGGCTGTTCTGGGTCGGTGTGCTCACGCAGTTCGTGGTGATCGGCGAGATCGAGCGCTGGACGATCGCCACTGGCGAATCCGTGTTCGGCGGCATGGCCCGGTTGGACCGCTGGTCCTTCTGGCCGTGGTTCTTCCTGGTCGCGACCCTGGTGAGCTTCTTCTGGCCGGGCTGGGCCTCCCAGTCGGCCGACTTCGCGGGGCGGATCGTGGCAGCCGTCACCGGACACGGCGTCGCCTGGCAGCCGATCGCGCTGCTCATGCTGGCCTTCATCTGGTTCGGGCTGGCGATCTCGAAGATCGTGTACAACGCGCTGGAACGGTTCGAGATCGGGCTCGTGCTCGGCTTCTTCCCCCTGCTGGGCTTCACCCTGGTGATGGTCGGGATCCTGCCCTCCGACCTGCTGCAGCTCCTCGAAGGCGCCGTCTCCGTCGGCCGCGCGCCTCCCGCGCTGCTCACCGGAGAGCAGTTCCCCACCCTGCTCCTGGCCGTGGGCTACGCGGGCTCGGGCGGTACCCTGCTGCTCGCCCAGTCCCTCTGGCTGCGCGACAAGGGGTTCGGCATGGCGGCCCACCAGGGCCGGATCGCCGGCATCCGGGGCCGGAACGAGGAGGTGAGCGAGACGGGCTACGTCTTCGATCTGGAGGAGTCGCCGACGGCGCTCGCCCGCTTCCGGGCCTGGATGCGGGTGGCGGAGCGGGAGCTGCTCGTGACCTTCGTCGCGCTGATCCTACTCAGCGTGGTGATCACCTCGATGCTCGTCACCGCCACCCTGGGGACCGGGAACGAGGAGCTGGCGGGCCAGCTGTCACGGATGGTTTTGCTCCAGGGCGAGGCGCTGCAGGAGGTGGGGGGACTCTGGCTCGAGGTCGTCTTCCTGCTGGGGGGCGCGTTCGTCCTCTTCTCCACCCAGCTCGGGATCGTGGACACGGTCACCCGCATCACCGGAAGCATCTTCTACGAGCGCTACGGCCGCCACACCCGCTTCTGGACCCTCAAGCGGACCTTCCTCTTCTTCCTCACCATCTTCGTCCTCGCCTCCGCGGCGATCGTCGCGGCTTCCTGGGTGGGAGGCGAAGCGGTGGAGGCGCTCCAGCCCGACTTTCTCGTCCTCATCGCGGGCCCGTTCACGATCGCCAGCATGTTCGCCTTCGCGCTCGTGGTGGGGTACATGAACGTCCGGCGCCTCCCCTCCGTCCTCGGCCCTCCGGGCTGGAAGCGGTGGGGCATGGTGTGGGCGGCCGTGCTCTGGGGGTGGTTCACGGTCGAGCAGATCGCGCGGGTAGTCCTGGGGCGCCTCGGAGCCGACGTCGGGGTGGTGGAATCCATCGCGCTCCACCCCGTGCGGGCCGCGCTGTACGGGGTGTGGATCCTCTCGGTGCTCTGGTTCGCCCGCACGATCCTGGCGAGCCGCGGGCGGAACGCGTGAGGCCCGGTCGGGCACCGGGGTGGGACCGGCACCTCCCTCGGCGCCGGAACAAGCCCGGGAGGTCGGCGTTGTATACACGATCACGAGCGAGTATGCTTAAGGCGTCCAGTCCCCCCGTTCGCCAACCCCGGGCTCGTGCCCGGAGGAGACGCGCTGCCGCATGATCATCCCATCCAAGGGACGCCGTGCATCCCTGTGCGGGCGAGTGGGGACCCTCCTGTGCGCCCTGTTGGCCGCCGGCCCGTCGTCCGCTTCCGCGCAGGAGGAGCGCCCGACGGTCGTGCGGAGCCCGGAGGTGGAGGACGAGGACCGGCGGATCAGCGAGTACGACTTCGCCGTCTCCCACGCCATGCGCGCCCTCATGGCGGCGAATCCGGAGCAGGGCCGGGTGACCGTGTACGTGGCTCGGAAGGAGGGCGCGCTGTGGCACGTCTACTTCGGCTCCTACGACGTGCGCCGGAGCCTGTTCCGGATCGCCTACGAGGTCGTCCAGGAGGAGGAGGGGGGCGAGGGGTTCGCCGTTCGCAAGTATCCCGAAGAGGTCCCGGCGGACGCGGAGCTGAACCGGCAGGCGACGGCGTTGGTGACGGCGCTGCAGGCGTTCGAGCCGCGCGACGTGCGGTTTCACACCTACGTGTGGCGGAACGCTGACGGGCAGTGGGTGGCGTACTTCGTCCCCGTCTCCGTCCGGCGCCCCCTGCAGGAGGGGCCGGGACAGCCGGCGATCGACCAGCGCGTGCTGGTGAGCCCGGACGCGCGGCAGATCCTGGAGACGCGGAACTACCCGGCCGCCGACTCGGTCGAATGGATCACGCCCCCCGCCGACCCGACTCTGGGCGACCTCCTTCCCCTGCTCCTGGACCCGCAGCTCGCCCCGGTCCGGCTGATCAGCCAGAGCCTGGTGTGCGAGATCAACTGGCGGGGCGAGTTCGAGAGCTGCCTGATCGCTCCGCCGCGGTAGCTCCCAGCCGCTCCTCGGCCAGGGCCGCCCCGACGTCGGCCTCGGTCGGCGTAGCGGCGGGCTCCGGGGATCCGGCTCTCCGGCGGGCCTCCCCTCTCCTTCGGGGCCCGTGGAGCGGGTCGCCACCGAAACCTCCTCCCCCCTATCCCGCCTGCCGGTCGATGTCCGGGACCGCGGCCTCCATCTCGGCGCGCGCCTCCTGGGCCGTCTTCATCCGCGAGAGGTCGAGCGAGAAGTCGGGCCGCTCGGCCGGCGCCAGCTTCTCCAGGAGCTCGCGCACCTCACGCCCGGACAGGCCCAGCTCCTTCAGCCGCTCCTCCGACAGCGGCCCCGCTCGGGGGCGGCCCTCCACCCCCCCGGCCTCGGCGGGCCTCAGAAAATGGCGCAGGACCGCGAGCTCCGCCGCGCTCAGGTGGGTCCCCAGCACGTCGTAGTCCAGCCACGCCTCGTAGGTGAGGGGTGCCACGCGCGCCAGCATGCCGGCGATCACCTTCCCGTACTCCCGGATCTCCCACTGGGCGTGCGGGTCCACCCGCAGGGTGAGGAAGTGGAGGAGGTTGTGGAGGTCGATCTTCCAGTACCACTGCGTGTAGGTCGAGAGCGGCAGGTCGATGCGGGCCAGCTCGCGGGCCACGTCCTCCAGGAGCATCCACTCGTACGACTCGGCGGCCTCGCGCCGCGCGCGCTCCCACCGCTCGACGGCG
>CAYMQZ010000119.1:5685-8267 GCA_964392705.1 uncultured Gemmatimonadota bacterium | reverse complement strand
TCTTCGGTGTCCCAGAAAAGGGCCGCCAGGTGCCCCCGGGTCAGAGAGCGGTTCCGATGCGCGCACAGGTAGAGCAGGAGCCCCAGATGCTTTCGCGAGCGGAAATGGACTTCCTGACCCTCGGGGTCGAACAGCGTAGCCGAGCCGAAGCACTGGAGCCGATACATACCGCGGCCACTCACGGTTGAGGTGGACGGGGCGCCTTCCGCCGGGAACGGCACTACGGCGGGACCCGGATGCCCAGTCTAATCCGGAGGGGTCAACAAACCATCATCACGGGTTCGTCGAAGCCGGACGACCTGTTGATGGTCCAGCCATCCGAGTCGCCAGCTCGCGGTACAGTCCGACCAACGCGTGGATGCCACGATGGTAGACGCCCAGGTCAATCCACTCGTCGGGCGCGTGTACGTTGCTTCCCGGGAGCGCGAACCCCACGAGCAGGATCGGACAGCCGAACGTCTCCTCGAACAGGCTGACGATCGGAATCGAGCCGCCTTCGCGGATGAAGGCTGGGGGATTCCCGAAGGCACGCTCCAGGGCCACCTGGGCGGCCTCGAAGACGGGATGGTCGGGCTCGGCGGCCCAGGGCGAGCCGCCGTGATAGCGGCGGATCTCCACCGAGACGCCGTCCGGAGCCAGAGCGCGGACGTGCCGCTCGAAGGACTCGACGACGGCCGCCGGATCCTGGTCGGGCACCAGCCGCATCGAGACCTTCGCCATCGCCTTGGACGGCAACACGGTCTTCGCACCTTCCCCCGTGAACCCCGAGAGCAGGCCGTTCACGTCGAGGGTCGGACGGAACCAGATTCGCTCGAGGGCCCCGTAACCGGCTTCCCCTGCGAGGGCCGGTGCCCCCACCTCCGCTCGGAAGGCCTCCTCGTCGAACGGGAGCTGGGCCATGCTCTGCTTCTCCTTCTCTCCGATGGGCCTCACGTCGTCGTAGAACCCGGGAATCGTGACTCTTCCCCGGTCGTCCCGGAGCCGCGCCACGACCTGGCAGAGCGCGTTCGCCGGATTCGCGACCGCCCCGCCGTAGCTGCCGGAGTGCAGGTCGCTCTTCGGTCCGTGGAACGTCAGTTCGGTGTACACGATCCCACGAAGGCCCGTGGTGATGCAGGGGAGGTCGGGGGCGAACATGCTGGTGTCGGAGATGAGGACGGCGTCGCAGGCGAGCCGATCTCGGTTCGCGGAGAGGAAGGCCTCGAGGTTTCGGCTCCCGACTTCTTCCTCCCCCTCGAGAACCAGCTTCACGTTCACGGGGATGCCGTCGCCGGCTCGCTCCAACGCCTCCAGCGCCTTCACGTGCATGTGAACCTGGCCCTTGTCGTCCACCGCGCCACGGGCGTAGAGCCGTCCGTCCCGTTCGTCCGGATCGAACGGCGGCGCGGTCCAGAGCTCCTCGGGGTCGACCGGCTGCACATCGTAATGCCCGTACAGGAGCACGGTCGGGGCCGAGGGATCGACCTCGTGCTCGGCCAGCACGATGGGGTGGCCGTCGGTGGCGACGACCTCGGCACGCCCGACACCCGCCTCTCGCAGGTGGTCCGCCAGCCACTCCGCGCAGCGCCGGACATCGTCCCGATAGCGCGTTTCCGTGCTCACGCTCGGAATGCGCAGAAACGCGCGGAGCTCCTCGTCGAACCGGCCCGCCTCGGCCTCCAGATAGCTTCCGAGATCCGCCACTTTTGGTTTCCCCCGCCTTGCGTGGTTCGCGTCCCGGCACGATAAGGCCCTCCACACGCCGGCGACAGGCGGCTCGGTCGGTCGGGGGCGATTCGAGGCCCGAGATCGGAGCGAGCATCCTCTTCCGGCCAGACGCGGGCCGGCCGCAGCGAGTGAATGAACGGATCAGGGCTCCGTCCTCCTCACCGAATGAATCTAACTGCCCTTGTATGTAACGATAGTTGGTTGACCCAATCGGGCATAACTATCTATCTTGTGTCAACCAGTTATAGCAACGCGTCCCGACGAGATCGAGGCATACGGAATGCCCCCTACAAACGGCGCTGCGCCCCCCCTCTGCCTGCGCTTCGCCAACACCGTGGCGCAGCGCCCGGGAACGCCATCGGCCGAGGTTCTAACTAGCTATTATATGTTTGCCGGATGGCTCCAACGGGAGGGCGTTCTCGGTGGAGGCGATGTGGACCGTCTGGTCGAGCGTGCAGATCGCGAGCGCGAGGAGGCGAGACGGACGCTGGAGCGCGCCGGGGCGCTCCGGGAAGCGATCCGCGGGCTCTTCGAGAGGATCGGGCGGGGACGGCCACCGGAGACGGGAGATGTGGACCTGCTGGACCGGGAGTGGCGAGAGGCCCGGAGCCGCCTACGCCTGGTCCGGCGAGGGGCACGGTTCTCGGCCCAGTTCCCTCCGGGGGGAACGTCGCTGGCCCGCCCCCTGTGGAGACTAGCGACGTCCGGCGCCGAGCTGCTGCTGTCGGACCGCCTGGAGCGGGTGAAGGTCTGCGACGCTCCGGACTGCACCCACTTGTTCCTCGACACCTCCCGCAATCGCAGTCGCCGCTGGTGCGACATGTCGATCTGTGGAAACCGGATGAAGGCGCGGCGCCACTACCACCGCCATCGCG
>CAYMQZ010000119.1:4037-5585 GCA_964392705.1 uncultured Gemmatimonadota bacterium | reverse complement strand
GGCGGCTCCGGACTCGCCGACCGCCACCGGAGGATCACCGGCGGGCGGCTCGGCCAGTGTCCGCATCGCTCCGATCGATTCCTCGTCCGAAACCACCTGGAAGAAATGGGCTCCCGGCCCCACGATCTCCCAGGCGAGGGCCGACGGCTCGGCGCAGGCGAGTCCTCCCATCACGGTCTCGATCGGACCGCCCAGGGTGACCGGATCGCCAGAGACTGCGCTGCGACGAAGGCAATCGGCACGATCCGACTCGACCACGACGATGCGGGGACGCTCGGCTCCGAACCGCTCCCACAGAAGGCTGGTCACGGCCGCCGCCAGGCCGCCGACCCCCGCCTGTACGAACACGTGGGTGGGGAGTCTCGAGCGCGGAGAGGCGGGGACCCGCGCTCCCGTCCGGGGGGTCCCCGCCAGCTGCTCCAGCGCCTCCGCCACGAGCACCGTGTATCCCTGCATGATGTCGCGCGCCACATCCTTCGTGCCGCGGCCCCTCGATTTGTCGGAGATCACGTGCCAGCCGTGCTCCTCGGCGGCGATTCGCGCCCGACGCAGGCTCTCATCGTAGCCTCCGTCCACGCGCTCGACCCTCGCCCCGTGCGAGGCGATGGCGGCGACTCGACCTTCGCTCACCCATCCGGGGACGAAGATCACGCAACCGCAGCCCAGCAGGCCACAACCCCACGCCACCGACCGCCCGTGGTTCCCCGTCGACGCACAGGTCATAGTGAGGTCGGCGACCAGGTCCGCCCATTGGCCCTCGATCAGGTCGGTCGACGAGGGACGGGAACCCGTTCGCCGCTTCACCTCGGCCGCCAGGATTCGCAGGACGCCGTAGGGCCCACCGAGCGCCTTGAAGCTTCCGAGACCGAAGCGTCGACCTTCCTCCTTCAAGTGAACGGCCTCGAGGCCCAGCTCGCGGGCCAGCCCCGCAAAAGGCCGGAGCGGCGTTCGCTCGTACCCGGGCCAGGAGGAGATCTCCGTTCGCGCCTCGGCATGGCGATCGAGGTTGAGAATGGCGCGGCAGCGCTCGGGATAGGGACCGCGGTCGAGCCCGGGGTTCGGGAAGGGGAGCTGGCTCGGCTCGTTCACGTCGGGTCGCCCCGCCGCTTCGCCTGCGTCCGGCCATCGAGGGTGGCCCCCGCGGCGGGGGAACCACCCCTCACGAGGCGACCAACTCCCCGTACTCGGGGTTCCGCTCCACGACCCAGCCGACGAAGGGGCAGGTGGGGATCACGGTGTGGCCGGTCTCCCGTGCCCAATCGAGCGCCGAGAGAACCAACCGCTCTCCGACTCCCTGATGGCGATGCTCCTGGGGCACGAAGGTGCGCCGGAAGTCCAACCGGTCCTTGTCGGCCTCCGCGAACGCCACATACGCCTCCTCGCCGCCCTCGAGCGGCGTCACCACGCGACCCGTGCCCTCGTTCCGCTCGATCTCGATCTCCACACGCCTCCTCCGGCCGCGAGGTCGATCGTCAGCCATGCATCCCCGACACCAGGAACGCTCAGATCTCCAGCCCACGCTGGTACTCGCGCAAGCGGCCGCTCCCA
>CAYMQZ010000119.1:0-3937 GCA_964392705.1 uncultured Gemmatimonadota bacterium | reverse complement strand
TCCTCGAACCCGGCCATCCAGCCGTCCCACGTCGCCGCGTCCGTCCCCGCGAGGAGGTCGGCGGGGGCGGTCCCCTCCGGGGGGAGGAGGATCGTCATGACGAAGGCGCCCCGCCCGTAGGGGAGCTCGATCGCCTCGAACCGGTCGCGCGCCTGGTGGCGGACGGCCGAGGCCGGGCGCTCCATCATCCGGACCTCGGCCGTGGAGCCGTCGAGCCGGTGGAAGGACGCCGGGCGCGTGAGGTCCCGGTCGAACGTCTCCCGCCAGCGCCCGTGGAAGTAGACGGCGTTGATGAGGAACATCACCTCGTCCGGATCGATGGCCTCGACCAGGTCCTCGATCCGCCCCTCGGTCGCGTCCTCCACCCAACCGTCGATCGTGGCGGGGGCCGAGGCGGCGGCGAAGTCGAGCCCGCGCACCTCGGCGTCGAAGATCCGCTGCGAGAGGTCCACGAACGACGCCCGCACCGGGAAGCCCTCCCGGTGCCAGATCGAGTTGGCGAGCCGGAGCTCCACCGCCGGGTCGAGGCCCAGGAGGAGGTCCATGAGATCGCGGTAGGCCTCGTTCGCCTCCTCCTCGTCCAGCCCGGCCTGGCCCAGCGCCGCCCGCATCGCCTCCAGGGTCTCGCCCGCGGCGCCGTTGGCGGTCATGCCGAGGGAGTAGAAGGCGCTGAGCGGCGAGGCGACCAGGTTCTCCTCGCGCTCCGCCGCCGCCAGCCGGCCGAGCAGGTCGAGGGCGAAGACGTTGCCGGAGGAGACCACCTGGCGCTCGGCGGTCGAGAGCTCCCGGGGCAGCTGGTCGAGCGGTTCGAGCGGGCCGCCTCCGCAGCCCGAGAGGACGGCGGCGGCCGGAAGCGCGACGGCCTGAAGCCGGCGGCCGAGAGAGCCGAGCGTGCTGTCGAGAATCCGTCTCATGTTCCTCTCCGACATCTTCACCAAGGAATGCCGCTTCCCCTCATGATACAACGTCCGGAATTCGTGAAGCGAGACGCGACCCGGGCGGCCCGACCGCTCATCCATCTCGCGACCACCGCGGCCGTTTTCGTCCCAGGTGTGCAAGCCCTTCCCCCGCCGTCGTTCCTCTCTGTAGAGGCACGAGACCCATCGTGCCCGCGGGAGAGGCACGGGGCCCGGTCCGGATCGCCGGAGACGCGCCCCGGGCGGAGAAAGGAGCATGGCCATGAAGCGGACAGCCCTCGTCGGACTCGGGATCCTGGCGCTCACCCTTGTCGCGCCGGTCGGGATCGGGACGGGCTCGGTCGCCATCGCCGTGGGTTCGACAGACGGCGTCGGATGGGGCTCGACGACGCCGCGATCCGCGGACATCACGATCGAGGGGATCGTGCGGCACGCCGTCAGCGGACGTCCCGTGGCCGGCGCCCAGGTGTTCCTGCCCGGTACGATCCACGGGACCGTGACCGACGCCGAAGGACGCTACACGCTGGTCGTGGATGAGGCGGTCGTGCGGGACGGCGAGCTCACCTTGAAGGTCCGGCTCGTCGGGTACCAGGAAGTCCAGAAGACCGTGCGGGTCGGCGGGAGCCGGGTTCGAGCCGACGTCTCGCTCCGGCCGAGCGCGCTTCGGCTGCAGGAGGTGACGGTCTCCGAAGGCGTCGCGATCCGGGGAGCGCCCTCGGTGGACGCGGCGGCGGCATCGTCGCCGGCGGTCCGACCCGCCGGCTACGAGATGCGGGCCCGACAGCAACTCCGCGGCCGCTACAACCCGAACTTCCACACCGAGAGCTACGCCCGGATCGAGGAGAACGCCTGGCTCGCCCCGGAGCTACACCCCCTCTCGACCTTCTCGATCGACGTGGACCGCGCCTCCTACTCGAACATCCGGAGGTTCATCCGAGACGGCCGACGACCGCCGGTGGACGCGGTCCGCATCGAGGAGATGGTCAACTACTTCCCCTATGAATATCCCGAGGCGGACGGCGAGCACCCGTTCGTCCTGGCCGCCGACGTGGCGGCGGCGCCGTGGCGCCCAGCCCACCGACTGGTGCGGATCGGCGTACAGGGGCGTCGCGTGGACATGGCTTCGGCCCCGTCCTCGAACCTCGTGTTCCTGCTCGACGTTTCCGGCTCCATGCGTTCCCCGGACAAGCTCCCGCTGGTGAAGCGCTCCCTGCGCATGCTCGTGGACGCGCTCCGGCCCAGCGACCGGGTGGGGATCGTCGTCTACGCGGGCGCGGCCGGGTTGGTGCTCGAGTCGACTCCCGGGGGCGAGAAGGAGCGGATCCTCGACGCCATCGAGCGACTGGAGGCCGGGGGGTCCACGGCGGGCGGCGCCGGGATCCGGCTGGCCTACGAGGTGGCGGCGCGGAATCGGATCGAAGACGGCAACAACCGCGTGATCCTGGCAACCGACGGCGACTTCAACGTGGGGGCCTCCAGCGACGCGGAGATGATCCGTCTCATCGAGGAGAAGCGGGACGAGGGCGTATACCTCACCGTGCTCGGCTTTGGCACGGGAAACCTCAAGGACTCGAAGATGGAGGGCCTCGCCGACCACGGGAACGGGAACTACGCCTACATCGACGGTCTGCTGGAGGCCCGCAAGGTCCTCGTGGGAGAGATGGGCGGCACCCTGCTCACGATCGCCGAGGACGTGAAAATCCAGGTCGAGTTCAACTCGGCGCGGATTCAAGCGTACCGGCTCATCGGCTACGAGAATCGCCTGCTGGCGGCCGAGGATTTCAACGACGACACGAAGGACGCCGGCGAGCTGGGAGCCGGCCATTCCGTGACCGCGCTCTACGAGGTCGTGCCCGCCGGGGCGCCGCCCGTGGAGACGGGTTCGGTGGATCCGCTGCGCTACCAGCGACCTTCGAATCGCGCGGGCGAAGAGGCGGGGCGGCGGGCGAGCGTCGCCGCGACGAGCGATGAGCTCCTCTTCGTCAAGCTCCGCTACAAAAGGCCGGGCGAAGAGCGGAGCCGCCTGATCCGGCAGGCGGTGCTCGATCGGCCCGAGGAGGCCACGACCGACCTCCGCTTCGCGGCGGCGGTCGCCGCCTTCGGGATGCTGCTCCGCGACTCCGAGCAGTGCGGCGATTTCAGCCTGACCGATGTCTCGCACCTCGCCCGCGGAGCGCTCGGCGAGGACCCGCAAGGCTATCGCGCCGAGTTCGTGCGCCTGGTCGAAGCGACCCGGGAGCTCGGGCTGCTGGATGAGCGGATGGCCGCGGCGGGTGGCGGCTGACGGCGGACCGTGAGGGACCTGCCGGCGGCCCCTCGTTCACGCGCAGCTCCAGCACCCGGACGGTCGCGTCGAGCCGGCCGGGCAGGGGCGTCGGCGTCGGGCCCGCCTCCTCCGGCAGCTCCACGGCGACGGTGGACCGGGTGAGGAACGGATGGGCCAGGCCTCCGACCTCGCGGTAGTCGCGGAACTCCACCGTGTAGGTCATCGGCAGCGTGTCCGCGCCCATGCTCATCGTCCCCCGGAACGATACCCGCCGCGGCAGGTGCTGGTCGGCGTCCAGGAACAACTCCATCCGCTCGGGCGACGCGATGCCCGACGAGATGAGGGGGCCGAAGAACGGCCCCAGCGCCGGGTGATCGAACCTCGTGATCCCGATCACGTGGCACGATTCCCCGTCCACGTTCTCCCGGCCGGCGAGCTCGGCGTTCTCCGAGCTCAGGACGGAGAGGAGTGCGTAGGGGTCCTGGGTCTCGCGACGGGGGAGGTCGGCACCGAGCCCCGTGACGGGGACGAAGACGGCCATCCCGCCGACGGTGTCGCGGCGAAAGTGAACCGTGTCGCGGACCCCGGAGGTCTCCAGGACCAGCGTGTAGTCGCGCACACCGTCGATCCGCTCGCGACGGTGCTCGAGCGCCGCGTCAACGATCTCGCTCAGCCCGGGGCCCGGAGGGGGGGAGCACCCGGCCGCGACGGCGCCGAGGAGGAGGAGCCGGGGCGCGATGCCCCCGCGCGTCGG
>CAYMQZ010000118.1:5919-8316 GCA_964392705.1 uncultured Gemmatimonadota bacterium | reverse complement strand
CGCATCTGGATCGGCGACGCGCTGGTGGTGCGGGAGGGCGTCGGAGTGCCCGAGAGCCTCGAGCGGGCGGCCGCCGGCCTGTCCGGTGACCGGGTCACGATCCGCATCGGGCTGGGCGTGGGTGAGGGAACCGCCCGCGTGTGGACGAGCGACCTGAGCGAGGAGTACGTGAGGATCAACGGGAGCTACGCCTCGTGACGGGGCGGGAGGACGTGTCGGGCGCGGCTCTGGCCGCCGCCCTGGGTTACGCGGCCGCCTGGCGAGGGCGGACGGTGGTGATCAAGGTCGGCGGGAGCGTCCTGGACCCGCAGGACGAGGCCCGGGGCAGACCCGGGACGGCGGCCGAGGACATCGCCCTCCTCCACCGGGCCGGCATCCGGGCGGTGATCGTGCACGGGGGCGGCCCGGAGGTCAGTCGCTTGCTGGACCGGCTGGATCTGCCGGCCACCTTCGTGAATGGCCTGAGGGTCACCGACGCGGCCACGATGGAGGTGGTCGAGATGGTGCTCTCGGGGCGGGTGAACAAGCGCCTGGTCTCCCGGCTGGCCGCCGCCGGGGCCCCGGCGGTCGGGGTGTCCGGTCGGGACGGAGGGCTGCTCCGGGTCCGACCCCATCCCGAAGCCGAGCGACTGGGCTTCGTGGGCGAGGCCGAGCGGGCCGAGCCGGCGCTCCTCCGCGCCCTGCTCGAGGCGGGCTACCTGCCCGTCGTCTCCCCCGTCGGCGCGGACGCCTCGGGCCGCCCGTACAACGTGAACGCCGACGCCGCGGCGGCGGCGGTGGCCGTCGGGCTGGCCGCCGAGAAGCTCATCCTCCTCACGGACGTCCCGGGCATCGCGGTCGGGGACCCGGCCTCGCCCGAGATCCGCTCCGAGCTCGACGCGGCGGAGACGCGGATGCTCGTGGCCGACGGCACGATCTCGCGCGGCATGGTCCCGAAGGTGGAAGCCTGCCTGACGGCGCTGGCCGGCGGCGTTCCCGACGCCCACATCGTGGGTGCCGAGGAGCCCCACGGCCTCCTGGCCGAGCTGTTCACCGAGGAGGGGATCGGCACGATGATCCGGGGCGCCGAGCCGGGGAGTCGACCCCCCGGTTCCGGCCCGCGACGTGCGGGGCGTGGGCGGGCGGCTCCGACGCCGACCGTCGCATGAGACCGCCGCCGGGAGCATCACGAACCTCGGCTCCACGAGGCCCTCGGGCGTCGCCGGGCAGCTCCGACGGGTGGGACGAGGCGGTCTCCGGGGCGGGCGCGAGCGCCTGCGCCCCGCGTGTCCGCAAGACATCGGAGCGCCATCTGTTCGGCACCTACGCGCGGGCGCCGGTCGCGTTCTCGCACGGGCGGGGCGCGCGGCTCTGGGATCTCGAGGGACGGGAGTACCTGGACTTCGCCGCCGGGATCGCCGTCTCCAGTCTCGGCCACGCGCACCCCGAGCTGGTCCGCGCGATCGCCGAGCAGGCAGGTCGCCTGCTGCACGTCTCCAACCTCTACGAGATCCCGGAGCAGGCCGAGGCGGGGCGTCTGCTCGCGGAGGCGAGCGGGCTGCCGAAGGCCTTCTTCTGCAACAGCGGCGCCGAGGCGAACGAGGCGGCGATCAAGCTGACGCGGAAGTGGGGACGGGCGGAGAAGGGAGCCGATGCGATCGAGATCCTCGCCATGGAGGGGGGTTTTCACGGTCGCACCCTGGGGGCGCTGGCGGCGACCGGGGTCGAGCGCTACCGGGCTCCGTTCGAGCCGCTCCCGGCCGGCTTCCGTCGCGTTCCCTTCGGAGACCTGGAGGCGGCGGCCCGGGAGACCGGACCGCGTACCTGCGCCATCCTGGTCGAGCCGGTGCAGGGGGAGGCGGGCGTGCTCCCGGCCCCGGGCGACTACCTGCGGGGCCTGCAGGAGCTGGCCCGCGACCGTGGGGCGCTCCTCGTCCTGGATGAGGTCCAGACCGGCATCGGTCGCTGCGGCGCCGCGTTCGCGTTCCAGAATCACGGCGTCGCGCCCGATGTGGTGACCCTGGCCAAGGGGCTCGGCGGCGGCGTTCCGGTCGGAGCCGTGCTGGCCCGCGAGGAGGTGGCGGCCCACCTGGTCCCCGGCGACCACGGAACTACCTTCGGAGGCAACCCCCTGGCCTGCGCGGCGGCGGCGGTCGTGCTTCGAACCGTCTGCCGCGAGCCGTTCCTCGCCCGCGTGCGGGCCGCCGGCGCCCGTCTCCGGGAGGGGCTCGAGCGGATCGGCCTGGAGACGGGGCTCGTGCGGGAGGCGCGAGGCGCCGGCCTCCTGGTGGGCGCCGATCTGTCCCTCGACGCGGGACCGGTCGTCGCGGCCGCCCGGGCAGAGGGCCTGCTCGTGAACGCTCCCCGCCCCCGCACGCTCCGGCTCTCTCCTCCTCTCATCGTGTCCGAGGAGGACGT
>CAYMQZ010000118.1:0-5819 GCA_964392705.1 uncultured Gemmatimonadota bacterium | reverse complement strand
GGATGCGAGCCGGGGCGCCCCGACTTCCGAGGAGGCGAGAGCGAAGCCGATGACGGCGAAGCGGATGGACGTTCGACGGGTGGCCCTGGCCTACTCGGGGGGGCTCGACACCTCGGTCATGATTCCGTGGCTGCGGGAGCGATACGGCTGCGAAGTCGTCGCCGTGGTCGCCGATGTGGGTCAGCGCGAGGACTTCGAGGCCCTGCGGGAGAAGGCGCTCCGCACCGGCGCGTCCGAGTGCCGCGTGGTGGACCTCGAGGAGGCGTTCGTCCGCGACTGCTGCTTCCCCGCCCTGCGGGCCGGGGCGGCCTACGAAGGCCGCTACCTGCTCGGAACCGCCCTGGCGCGGCCGCTCATCGCCCGGGCACAGGTCGAGGTGGCCAGGGCGACGGGCTGCGACGCGCTGGCGCACGGCTGCACCGGGAAAGGCAACGACCAGGTACGCTTCGAGCTCGCCTATCGCGCCCTGGCGCCGGAACTGCCGATCCTCGCCCCCTGGCGGGAGTGGGAGATCCGGTCCCGGGAGGACGCGCTGGCCTACGCCCGGGAGAAGGGCGTGGTCGTCAGCGCCACGGCCGACAAGCCGTACAGCGTGGACCAGAACCTGTGGCACACCTCCTTCGAGGGCGGCATCCTGGAGGACCCGGCCGCCCCCCCGCCGTCCGACCTGTTCGACCTCACGGTCGACCCGGCCCTGGCCCCGGACATCCCGCAGAACGTCCGGATCGGGTTCGAGGCCGGGCTCCCGGTGGCGCTCGACGGGACGGAGATGGGACCCGTGGAGCTGGTGCGGACCCTGAACGAGATCGCCGGCGGGCACGGCGTGGGCCGGATCGACCTGGTCGAGAATCGGGTCGTGGGGATGAAGAGCCGGGGCGTCTACGAGACCCCCGCGGGCACGGTGCTGCAGGCCGCCCTGCGCGATCTCGAATCGATCACGCTCGACCGCGATACCGCGCGGTTCAAGCGGGTGATATCGGATCGCTACGCGGATCTGGTATACGAGGGGACCTGGCATTCGCCGCTGCGCGAGGCGCTGGACGCCTTCCTCGTCTCCTCGCATCGTCGCGTGTCAGGTACGGTCACGATGCGCCTGTTCAAGGGCTCCTGCCTGGCCGTCGGCCGGGCCTCGCCCTGGTCGCTCTACCGGGAGGACCTGGCCACGTTCGGCGAGGACGCCGTCTACGACCAGGGCGACGCGGCAGGGTTCATCGGACTCTGGAGCCTGCCGACCCACGTGTGGGCCCGGGTCCACGACCCGCAGGGCCTCGACTCGAGCCCGGGGTCCGCCGGTGAGAGGAAGGCCGAAGGCCCGGCGGCGGCGGCGTCCCCCGGCGGAGAGTCTCGGCCAGCGTCCGGCGACATGGGGTCGAACGGCGCGAGACCCCGCGAGGTGGCGCTCGGGCGCTGAGCCCGACATCGTCTCCTCCATGAACGCCCGTGGGGATCAAGGGGGACTCTGGGGCGGTCGGTTCGGCGCCGGGTTGCACCCGGCGATCCACGCCTTCACCGGCTCCCTCCACTTCGACCGACGCCTGGCGCGTCACGACCTGATCGGCAGCCTCGCCCACGCCCGCGGGCTGATGGAGCGGGGGATCCTGGAGCGCGCGGACGCCGAGGCGATCCTGGAGGGCCTGTCGGCCATGCTGTGGGAGGTGGAGGAGGGGAGCCTCGCGGTCGAAGGCGACCACGAGGACGTCCACACCTGGATCGAGCTGACCCTCCGGGAGCGGATCGGCCCGGTGGCGGGCCGGCTCCACACGGCCCGGAGCCGCAACGACCAGACGGCCGTCGCGCTCCGCCTCTACATGCGGGAAGCGCTGGAAGGCGCGGTCGAGCGGACGCTGAAGGTCGCCGAGGTCTGGGTGGAGCAGGCGAAGGGTCACCGCGAGACCTGGATGCCGGGCTACACGCACCTCCAGCGCGGCCAACCGGTCACGCTCGCCCACCACCTGCTGGCCCACGCGTGGGCGCTCCTGGCCGACGCGCGCCGCTTCCAGGCAGCCCATCGGACGGCCGGCGTCTCGCCCCTGGGCGCGGGAGCGCTGGCCGGGACGCCCCACCCGATCGATCCGCAGCGGACCGCCGCCCTGCTCGGCCTCTCCGAGGTCTACCCGAACACCCAGCTCGCCGTGGCGGACCGCGATCACGTCGCCGAGGCGACCTTCGCCTGCGCCCTCGCCATGCTTCATCTGTCGCGCTGGGCCGAGGAGGTGGTGATCTGGAGCTCCGCGGAGTTCGGCTTCGTCGCGCTCGAGGATGCGGTGGCCCAGGGCAGCAGCATCATGCCGCAGAAGAGGAACCCCGAGGCCGCCGAGATCCTGCGGGGGAAGGCGGGCCGCGTGATCGGCAGCCTGGCCGGCCTGCTCGCCACCCTCAAGGGCCTGCCGCTCGCCTACGACAGCGACCTCCAGGAGGACAAGGAACCGCTGTTCGACGCCCTGGACACGACCACGGCGTCCCTCCGCGCCGCGGCCGTCCTGGCCGGTGGCCTCCGCTATCGGCCCGAGCGCCTGGCCGCCGCCCTGTACGGCGGCTTCCTGACGGCCACCGATCTCGCCGACCACCTGGTTGGCCGGGGCGTACCCTTCCGCGAGGCCCACGAGCAGGTGGGCCGAGCCGTGCGGGAGGCGGAAGCGCGCGGCCGCGAGCTCTGGGAGCTGCCGGCAGAAGCGCTCCGCGCCTGTTGCCCCGAGGCGGGGGAGGATGTCGTCGGGGCACTCGCGCCCGAAGCCTCGGTCCGAGCCCGACGGGGCCCCGGAGCCCCGGCGCCCGAGCGCGTCGCCGAGCAGACGGACGCGGCCCGGCGCGCGCTGGAGGAGGGGCGCGCATGGCTGGCCGAACGAGAGCCGCCGCCCATCTACCGCGCGCACCTCGAGGGCCGACTGCTGGCAGCCGAGATTCCGGCCGGGCGGGGCGGTCGGTCGTGAGCAAGCGCGAGCGCGAGCGGGCGATCCTGGAGATCGTGTCGGGGGAGGCCGTTCACACCCAGTCGCAGCTGGTGGGAGCGCTGGCGCGACGCGGGATCGAGGTGACGCAGGCGACGGTCTCCCGCGACATCAAGCGCCTCGGCCTGGTCAAGGTCCCCACCCCCGAGGGGGAGTACCGGTACGCGCCCCCCGAAGAGCTGAACGGAGCGGGGGGCGGAGCCGCGACCGAGGAGAGCCTGCGCGCGGCGTTCCGCGAGTTCGTCACCGGGCTGGACCTGGCGCAGGGCATCGTGGTCGTTCGCACCTACACCGGGTGCGCCAACGCCGTGGCGGTGGCGATCGACGAGGCCCGGGCGCCGGGCGTGGCGGCCACCCTGGCCGGGGACGACACCATCTTCGTCCTCGCGCGCACGGAGCGGGACGCCGAGCGCGTGATCGGGGCGCTTCGAGAGTTGCTCTAGCTCGGATCTAGAACGGGTTCGTCGCGAACACCGAGAACTCGGGAATGAAGCCGCGATCGTCGATCTTCAGCGCCCCGACGATGGCGTCGGCGATCTCCTTCGGACGCAGCTTCTTCGGTGACGCTCCCTGCTCGTACCCGGCGCGCCCGGCGAAGCCGGTCACCACCTCGCTGGGGTTCACCAGCGTCACGCGCACATCGTGTCGTCGGAGCTCCTCGCGCCAGCACTCCGTCATACCGCGAAGCGCGAACTTGGAGGAGCCGTACGCGGTGCTCCCGCGTCCCCCCTTGAGCCCCGAGGTGGAGGAGATGTTGATCAGGTGGCCGCTCCCCTGCTCGATGAACCGGCGGGCCGCCTCGCGTCCCATCAGGAAGGCGCCGAACACGTTCGTCCGGTAGACGCTCTGGATCTCCTCGAGCTCCATCTCGACGAGTGGCTTGAAGATCCCGAATCCCGCGTTGTTGATCAGGATATCGAGGCGTCCGTGCCTCTCCACGACCCCGGCCACGGTCCGCACCGCATCCGCCTCGACGCCGACATCGCCCGCGATGTGGTCGACGCCCAGCTCGCGCGCCGCCCTCTCCAGCACGTCCTCCCGCCGCCCGGTGATGACGACCCGGCAGCCTTCCGCTTTCAACGCTTCGGCGATCCCCCGACCGATCCCCTCGCTGCCCCCCGTAACCAGCGCGACCGCCCCATCGAGCTCCATGATCTCCTCCTTGCTGGATTCCCGGATCGCCGGTCTCCCACCCCCTCTGCCGCCCGGTAGCGGGTCGTGGGCACGGCGGACGCGAACATGGTCGGGTCCATGGTCTCGATCAACATCTAGGGCCCTACGCCCGGGCGGCTCGTGCCGGGGCCGGGGCACCTTGACCGCGGGCCATGCGCCGCCGACCTTGCCGACATGACCGCCGACGGCGTGTACCTGTTCCTCCACATCCTCGGAATCGCCCTGTGGCTCGGCGTGGCGCTGACTCTCGCGTTCTTCACGGGGCGAGCGGCGAGGGCCGAGGACCGACGCATCGCCGCCTTCGCCTACCGCGCCGCGTCCCGGATCCACAAGACGCTCGGCGTCGCGGGGATGGTGCTCACGGTGGGAAGCGGCCTCGCGCTCACGGCCTCGCGCGGCTACGCCTACTTCCAACCGTTTCCGAACCACTGGCTGTTCCAGATGCAGGTGCTGGGGATCGGGGCCTTCCTGCTGGCGCTGCTCTACCAGATCCCGCTCAGCGACCGGCTGGCCCGGGCGGCGGAGGCCTCGGCCAGCGCCGGCGAGGACAGCGCGGCCTACGAAAAATATCGCAAGCGCAACGCGATCGTGAGCTCGATCGTGGGACTGCTGCTGATCGTCGTCATCGCCCTGGGCACGTTCCGACCCTGACGCTCCGTTTCCGCCGTACGCGAGGCTCCGGCGGCGCGGGTGACGCGGCGTCCCCCGGCCGCGTCTACACCCAGGAAGGTGCGCGTGAGCGCGCGCGAGACACCTACAGGGGAAGCGACCTCGAACATCCGATGAGTCGAACGAGCCACGGCATCCGGATCCGGCGCGGGCGGGCGGGCGCGGTTCTCCTCGCCTGGATGGTCGGGATCGCGGCGGTCCCCTCTCTCCCCGCGCAGGACGCCCCCGTCACGCTGCGGCTCGAGGCCCGGGCGGGCGAGGTCGCCACCTATCGCTACGAGCAGCGCATCGACCTTCGGATGCCGCCCGAGTTCGGGGGCGATCAGCGGGTCGTCTCGCGCCTCGTCGTGGAGCAGCGGGCGGAGGCCGTCGACGACGCGTCGATCCGGTATCTCGCCCAGGTTCAGGACATCGACGTGGAGATGGAGAGCTCGCCTACGGCGGGCGACCTGGACTTCTCGCGCTTCAAGGGGCAGCGCTTCCGGATGACCGTGGACCGGCGGGGCCAGCTGCAGGCGATGGCGCCGGTGGGAGAGGCGGGGCCCGGCGTCGCGCAGCTCCAGCAGTCCATGCGCCAGGTCGGCTTTCCGATCCTCCCCCCGGGCCCGGTGCGCGCGGGCGAGAGCTGGGTGGACACCACGAGGATCGACGCGACCGCCATGGCGCTCCCGGCCGAGGGCGAGATCGTCTCGGTGAGCCGAACCACGCTGAAGCGGCTGGTCCGGACCGGAGACTCCCGGGTGGCCGAGCTCGACGTGCAGACGGAGTTCCACTTCGAGCCGGGCGCCCGCGCGCTCCCGGGCATGCAGGTCGAGGTGACGGGGCGACGCTCCGACGACGTCCGCTTCGACGTGACGCGCGGACGCTTCCTCGTCTCGGACGGGACGCAGGAGTTCGAGATGAGGATGGCCATCCCGGGCGCCACCAGCTCCCTGTCGATCGAGGGGACCGCGACCAGCCGGGCGGAGCTCCTGCCCGGGTCCTGACGCCTCACTGGTTCGGCGGCTCGAAGCGAGCGCTTCCCCGGAG
>CAYMQZ010000117.1:5551-8453 GCA_964392705.1 uncultured Gemmatimonadota bacterium | reverse complement strand
GGAGCTTCATGGAAGTCCGTGAGATCGAGCTGCCCGGGATCGGCTGGAAGTACGCGCTTCGGACCCGCGAGGGCGAGCGCATGACCGTCATCATCCACAACACGGGGCACCGGGAGATCTACTACTTCGAGAAGGGGGCGGACTTCCCGGCCCACGCGGTGCGGATGACCGATGAGGAGGGGCGACAGCTCGGGGCCATCCTCGGGGGCGCCCACTATCAGCCGGTCGGCGAGGCCCAGCTCCAGACCGTCCTGGGCGAGCTGACGATCGACTGGCACGAGGTCGAGGGGGAGCCCCTGGCGGGCCACGCGATCGGCGAGCTGGAGGTGCGCAGGAGGACCGGAGCCAGCATCATCGCGGTGCTCCGGGAGGACGAGCCCGCGAACGTCAATCCGGCACCCGACACCCGGCTGCTCGAGGGCGACACTCTGATGGTCATCGGCTCCCGGGAGCAGGTGGAGGCGTTCCGGGCGCTCGCCCGGTGAGGCGAGGGCCGACCCGTGGCTTCCGCCCTGCTGGGCCTCGCGGCGCTCCTCCTCGTCCTGGCGGCGACCGGTCGCCTCCTGGGACGGATGGAGCAGTCCGCCATACCCGCCTACATCCTGCTGGGCGTCGCGACCCGCACGACGGTCGCCGATCCCGACGTGATCCACTTCGTGCAGGCCATCGGCATCTCCCTCCTCCTCTTCTTCGTGGGCCTGGAGTTCTCGATCCTCCGGCTGCGACGCGGCGGACGCCACCTGGTGCGCAACGGCGCCCTCGACTTTCTCGCCAACTTCCCGATCGGCTTCCTGGCGGGACTGGCCATGGGGTGGGGTCCGGCCCCGTCCTTCCTGCTCGGGGCGGCGCTCTACGTGTCCAGCTCGGCGATCGTCGCCCACAACATCTCCAGCCTCCGGCGGGCGGCCTTCCCGGAGACCGAGACCGCGCTGGCCGTGATCATCGCGGAGGACCTGATCGTCGCCCTGCTCCTGGCCGCCCTGGCCCTCTGGCCGCCTTTCGCCGGTGCGGGCTCCCCCCTCGCCACGGTCGTGGGCCTCGTGGGGTTCGGGTTGCTGCTGACCCTCCTGGCCGGACCCCTGACCCGGCTCCTGGACCGACTGGGCTCCCGCGCCGACGACGACGCCCTTCTCCTGGGCATGCTCGGGTTCCTGCTGCTGTTCGCGGGAGCGGCCATGGCGACCGGCCTGTCGGAGGCGGTGGGCGCCTTCCTGGCCGGCCTCATCGTCGGCGACTCGACGCTCAAGAAGCGCGTGGAAGGGCTCCTGGCCCCGCTCCGGGGCTTGTTCGCGGCCCTGTTCTTCTTCGCCTTCGGGTTGGGCGTCGAGGCCGGGTCGCTCCTGCCCGTCTGGATCCCCGGGCTGGCGCTGGCCGCCGCGGCCTTGATCTCGAAGCTGCTCGGATCCCTATGGATCGGATCGCGCGCCGGTCTGCCGCTCGCCTCCCGGATCAACCTGGGCTTCACCCTGACGCCCCGGGGCGAGTTCTCCGTTCTCCTGGCGGCCTACGGAGCCGGGGTCGGCCACCCCGAGCTCTCCGCGCTCATCGCCGTGGTCGTCGTGGTCCTGTCGATCGGCGGGACGCTGCTCACGCAGTTCGGGCCGGAGCTGAGCACCCGGCTGACCCGGCTACTCGTCACGCCCGAGATCTCGGAGGATCCCGGCTAGCCTGTCTCCTCCCCCACGTCCGGCCGGCCGTCGTCGCCGCGCGTCTCGCGATCGTCGACCGACGTCTCGCCTCCGTCCCCGGGATCCACGGTCCGCCCCCTGTCGGCGCCTCGCGTCCTCGGGGGCCGCGGGGCCTTCGAGGGTCCGGCCAGGAACATGCCGAACTCACGGACTCCGGACGATCCTTCGGCGGACGCGCTCGCCGGTGCGCCCTCGGGTCCCTCGAGCGCCGCCCGGGCGATCTCCAGCAGGGAGAGGGCGATCACGAAGAGCACGGGGCCCACGAAGATGCCGATCGCTCCGAACGCGAAGAGGCCGGCCAGCACGCTGAAGAAGACGAGGAGGGAATGCAGGTGGGCGCGGCCGCCGATCAGGACGGCCCTCAGGTAGTTGTCCACCGTGCTGATCACGCCGCCGCCGATGGCCAGCAGGACCAGCCCGCGGAGGATCTCGCCCCCGGCGAGCAGGATCAGGACCGCCGGAATCCACACCAGCGCCGGACCGACGACCGGGAGCAGCGAGACCACTCCCATCACGGTGCCCCAGAGGGCCGAGGCGGGAAGCCCCAGGATCCAGAAGGCGAGCCCGCCCAGCGTTCCCTGGACCACGGCCACCGCCACGTTGCCGAAGACGGTGGCGAAGATGACGTCGCGCGTCTTCTCCACCAACCCCTCGGTCGTCTCCGGGTCCAGGGGGATCAGCCACTTGACCGTGCCCATCAGGCCTTCCGCGTCGCGCAAGAAGTAGAACAGCGTGAATAGGGCCGCCCCCGCCTGCAGCAGCCACCCCCCCAGCCCCGACAGGAAGGTGAAGGTGCGGCGGGCGAGCAGGCCCACCAGGCCGCTCATCTCCTCGGTCACCCGCCGCGTGATCTCCTCCGCCTCGACCCCCAGATAGCCCGACAGGTAGTCGAGCCCGCGGGTGACGAGGCCGCCCGGGGCCAGGAGGCTCTCGGCCACGCCGCCGAGCCATTCCACGCCCTGCCTCACCTGGTCGATCAGGATCAGCGACAGCCCCACGGTGGGCAGGAGGACCAGGAAGAAGACCGCCGTCGTCGTGACGAAGGCCGCCAGGTCCTCCTGACGGATCGCCCGGAGAAGCCGACGGTGCGCGGGATAGCAGAGCGTGGCCAGCACGGCGCTCGTGACGAGGGCGGGAAGGAAGGGGAAGAGGAGCAGCACGAGGAGCACGAGCGCTCCGCCGCCCAGCGCGAGCAGGACGACCAGCCGCATGCG
>CAYMQZ010000117.1:0-5451 GCA_964392705.1 uncultured Gemmatimonadota bacterium | reverse complement strand
ATGTGCGCCGAGGAGCCGAAGCCGTACAGGGCCAGCCTTCCCCCCTCGGGCACCCGGGCCCGGCGAAGCGCCCGGTAGCCGATGATCCCGGCGCAGAGCAGGGGCGCGGCGTCGAGATCCGAGAAGGCCTCCGGGATCGCGTAGGCGAAGTCCTCGCGGACCAGGGCCAGCTCCGCGTATCCGCCATCCGCGTGGTACCCGGTGTACCGGGACTCCGGGCACAGGTTCTCGCTCCCCGCGCGACAGTGCTTGCATCGCCCGCACGTGGAGCGCAGCCAGGCGATGCCCACCCGGTGGCCCGGCTCGTGACGCTGGCAGCCGGGGCCGATGCGATCCACGACGCCCACCACCTGATGCCCGGGAATCCGCGGAAGCCCTCGCCCGGGCAGGTCACCCTCGATCACGTGGAGGTCGGTCCGGCAGATGGCACAGACCCGGACCCGGACCCGCAGCTCCCCCTCGCCGGGCTCGGGGTCGGGCAGCTCCCTCGCCACGAGCGGCCGCTCGCCGATCGGGGCGATCTCGGGAAGCACCATCGCCTTCATGGGTTCTCCTGACGGTCCGTCGGACCCCCGTCGCCGGCGGCTCGGGGCCGGTCGCCCGGGCGCGAGGGCGCCTTGCGGTCCACACCCGTGGGGACGCCTTTTCAGAACCGTTCCGGCTCCGTGCTCGCGGTGAGAATAGGAAGGTTCTCTTGCTCCGACAATCGCTGCTCTGGGCCTCTCGCAACCCGTGGCTGAGTCGTCGTCTTCCCCGCCACGCCTTCATGCGCCGGGCCGTCAGGCGGTTCATGCCGGGCGAGACGGCCGGGGAGGCGCTCGAGGCGGCCGGACGGCTTCGGGACCGGGGGATGACGGCCCTGCTGACGCGGCTCGGCGAGAACATCGAGAGCGAGGAGGAGGCCGCGGAGGTCGCCGAGCACTACCGGAGCGTCCTGGCCCGCGTCGCGGAGCGGGGGGTGGACGTCGAGCTCTCCGTCAAGCTCACGCAGCTCGGGCTGGACGTGGATTCCGACGCGACCCGGGAGCGCGTCCGCGACCTCGCCGAGCGGGCGGCCGACCGGAATTCCGTCGTGTGGATCGACATGGAGGGCAGCGACTACGTGGACGCGACCCTCGACATCTATCGCGAGGTCCGGCGAGCGCGCGACAACCTGGGCGTCTGCCTGCAGGCCTACCTGTACCGGACCGAGGACGACCTCGAGCGGCTGCTCCCCCTTCACCCCGCGATCCGCCTGGTGAAGGGCGCCTACGCCGAGCCCAAGGAGATCGCCTACCCGCGCAAGGCGGACGTCGACGCCGCCTACCTTCGGCTGGCGGGGCGGCTCCTGGAGGAGGCGGGCCGGGACGGGCGGGTCCGGCCGGCGTTCGGGACGCACGATCCCCGGATGCTCGCCGGGGTGCGCGCGGCGGCCGAGGCGCGCGGCCTCGACCGCTCGGCCTACGAGTTCGAGATGCTCTACGGCATCGGGCGCGAGGAGCAGGCCCGCCTCGCGGCGGCCGGCTATCGGATGCGCGTCCTGATCAGCTACGGCTCCTCGTGGTTTCCCTGGTACATGCGACGGCTCGCCGAGCGGCCGGCGAACCTCTGGTTCGTCGCCAGGAGCCTGTTCAAGGGATGAGCCCCGATCGCGCCGGGGGTCTCGCGGGGCTCGCGTCCGGAGGCGGTGCCCCGGGATCCGGCCCGGCCTCTACGCCTCGCCGTGGACGACGAAGGTGACGTTGGCGTTGAGCTTGTATCGGACGATGCGCCCGTCCTCCACCTCGGCCTGCATGTTCTTGACCCAGACGTGCCGAACGTCGTCGACGGAGCGCGACGCCTCCCGAACGGCATTCTGGGCGGCGTCCTCCCACCCCTTCTCGGACTCCGCGATCACCTCGATGACCTTCGCGATGGACATGGCGTCTCCTTTCGGTTCGTGCGGTTCCGCGCGCTCGTCGGATGCGAGCGTCGACCGGGGTCCATTCATCCACGCATGGCCCGTTCCGCCGGAAACGGGTCCCGGTCCGGAGGCATCGGATGCAGGCTGACAAGAGGGAGGGGCCGACGCCCGGCGCGGGGGTGTTCGCGCCCGACCTGCTCGACGGTCGGGCCGCGCTGGTCACGGGTGGCGGAAGCGGCATCGGCTTCGGGATCGCCGCCTGCCTCGCTTCGTGCGGCGCGTCGGTGGCGATCGCGAGCCGCAGCGAGGAGCGGCTGGAGCGGGCCGCGGAGCGCCTGCGCCGCGGCACGGGCGGCCACATCCTGTCGGTTCCGGCCGATGTCCGCGAGCCCGAGGACATGGAGATGGCCGTCGCGCGCGCGCTGGACGGGCTCGGCTCGCTGGACATCCTGGTGAACAATGCGGCCGGCAACTTCTACTGCCCCACCGAGGAGCTCAGCCCGAACGGCTGGCGCGCGGTGGTCGAGACGGACCTGCACGGCAGCTTCCACGCCTCGCGCGCGGCGTTTCCCGTCATGCGGGAGCGGGGCTTCGGCCGCATCATCTCCATCTCGATGACGCTGCACTACCGCGGATGGCCCCTCATGGCCCACGCCACCGCGGCGAAGGCGGGGGTGGACGCGCTCACGCGCACCCTGGCGCTCGAGTGGGCGCGGTACGGGATCACGGTGAACGCCGTGGCGCCCGGACCGATTCCCACCGAGGGCGTGAAGAGGGCGTTCGCGAAGTCGGAACGGAGGGGCGGGGACGAGGAGGATGGAGAGGCCGACGGAGACCCCGAGGCGGCGGCCGACCCGTTCGGCGGGCGGGCCGCCGAAGCTTACGCCCGCCGCTTCATCCCCGCGGGCCGGCTCGGGCGCCCGGAGGACATCGGCCGGATGGTGACGTATCTGGCCTCGCCCGCCGGCGAGTGGATCACCGGGGCCATCCTGGTCGTGGACGGAGGCGAGTCGCTGGCCAGCCCCCGGCGGATCCCCGGTCGGGAGCCCTAGCGGGGCCCGACGGCGGGGAGCCCGGAGAGGGGCCTACGGCGTTCCGAAGATCAGGGCCGCCGTGGCCGCCGGGTAGTCCGCGAGGGCGTACTCGGCGTTCAGCTTGACGACGCCGAGGTCGAAGGTGAGCCCCGCCGCCCCGCGCACGACGTTCTCGCCATCGTCCGAGAACCGGATTCGAGTGCCTCCGGAGGGAAGGGCGGGGTTCCCGCCTTCGTTCTCGAGGATGTAGTCCACCTCCGCGCTCGTCCTCTCCAGCCCGAGCGCGCCGTACAGGCTGAGCAGCGAGACGTCGCCTCCGACGATCAGCGCGGCGTGGCTCGCCTCGACGTCCAGATAATCCCCGGCCTCCATCCGCTGCCAGGCGCCGGCCACGCCCAGCCGCAGCCCGGGCGGGAAGGCCAGCCACTGGTCCAGCGAATGCTTCACGCCGAAGCCGACCATCGACACGCTGCCGACGTCATCGCCCAGGTTCACCGACGGGGTGAACCGGGCGGACAGCTCGGTCCCCAGTGGCACGCCGACGGAGACCTGCGCCAACGCGAACGGCACGGCGGGCAGGTCCAGCCCGTCCGGAAAGCGGAGCTCGAAATCGGCGGGATTCTCGCCCGCCTGGATCAGCGCGTCGCGGAACTCGCCGCTCGGCTCGGCTACCAGCCCCGTCCCCTCGCCCACCACGGTCGGCGAGCGCAGCTCCCCCACCGGCGCGTAGGGGTCTTCGAACGTCTGGTCGCGATAGGTGAGCGAAGCGGGCAGGACGGGAACGAACGACTCGTCGGCCCGGGGGACGAAGGCGCCCATCGCCCGGATCCCGACATCGAAGCCCAGCGGGCCGTGCACCGAGGCGCGGTAGAAGAGCCCGGAGTTCAGCGCGGCGCCCAGCCCGGCCGCGACCGGGTGCGCGTAGAGCCGCGCGTTCTCCTCGCCCAGCCCCTGCAGCGATTCCTCGAGCTCCTGCGCCCGCGCTCCCGGCGCCGGAAGCAGGAGCGCGCCCGCGACCACCAGCACGCCGGGCCACCGGCCCGTTCGACCCCTCCGTTCCGTCACCTCTCTCATCCCTCCGTCCTCTTCCGCCTACGCGGGCCGGGCCTCCGCCGTCCGTACGAACAGCCCGTCCGCGTCGGCGCGCAGCGGGGCGCGCACGAGGTCCCCGGGGACGGCGTCCTCCCCCCGGACCTCGACGCGCAGGTAGTCGCCCGTGAGCCCTCCGGACACCGACCCGTCCCCCTCGACCACGACCTCGGCGGTCGCCCCGACCCGTCGGGCCCGGTACGCGTCTCCCTTGCGCCGCGCCAGCTCCCTCAGCTCCCGCGAGCGCCCGGCCGCGACGTCTCCCGGCACCCGGTCCGGCAGGCTGGCCGCGACGGTTTCGTCCCGCGCCGAGAACGGGAAGACGTGGAGATAGGTGTAGGGCAGCTCGTCGATCAGGTCGCGCGTCTCCCGGAACTCCGCCTCCCCTTCGCCGGGAAAGCCCACGATGACGTCGGCCCCGAGACCCAGGACGGAGAGGCGCCCCGCGATCTCGAGAAGCCGATCGCGGACCGCCTCGCGGTTGTGCCAGCGGCGCATGAGCCCGAGCACCCGGTCGCTGCCGCTCTGGAGCGGCACGTGAAGGTGTGGCGCCAACCGGCCCCCGGAGGTCGCCAGCAGGTCGACCAGCAGCTCGTCGATCTCCGTCGCTTCGATGGAGCTCAGCCGGATCCGGACCCCGGGCAGCTCCTCCAGGAGGCCGGCCACCAGCCGGCCCAGCGACGTGGGCTCGGCGAGATCCCGCCCGTACGCGCCAATGTGGATCCCCGTGATCACCAGCTCCGGGTGGCTCGCGGCCAGGAGCCGGGCTTCCCGCAGCACCTCGTCCGGCGGGCGGGAGCGGCTGGTCCCGCGGGCGATCCGCGTGGCGCAGAAGGAGCATTTCCGGTCGCAGCCATCCTGTACCTTGAGCCACGCCCGCGTCCCGCGACGCTTCTCCCGCAGCACGCGTCCTCCCGCGACCCGGCCGGCCGGCCCGCCGGCGTCGAAGAGCCCCGCGTCGCGCACGGCCGTCGCGGTCCGCACCGGATCCTGGCCGGGAATCACGTCGTCCACCTCCGGCATGGCCCGGTAGTCGGCCTCGTGCAGGGCCGCCGAGCAGCCCGCGACCAGGATGCGCAGCCCCGGGTGGCGACGCCGCAGCCGACGCACCAGGTGCCGCGCGTTGGCGTCCGCCTGGTTGGTGACGGTGCACGTGTTCACCACCGCCACGTCGGCCCCGACCGGACTCCCCGCCGTAGCCGCGCCGCGGCTCTCCAGCTCCTGACGCATTCGCTCCGTGTCGTACTGGTTCGCCTTGCAGCCGAAGGTGTGGAACCAGACCGTGGGGTCGCTCATGCTCGTTCCTTTCGTCCTCTCCCCCGCCAGGAGCCTGTCCGAGTAATGGGGCGAGCCACCGGCGCCCCGAAGGTGCGCCGCCATCCGGGGGCGGGCAACCGGCGCTGGCCTGCCGGCCGGCCCGCCGCCATATTTTTCGGGGAGAGCGAC
>CAYMQZ010000116.1:6395-8488 GCA_964392705.1 uncultured Gemmatimonadota bacterium | reverse complement strand
GGGACCGTCCCCATCTGGAGCCCCTTCTCCCGCGCCACCAGGATGTTGTTCGAGTGGTTGAAGCCGAAGCCGTTCTCCGGATCGTAGAGGCCGGGCTCGTTCGAGAAGTGCATCCCCTCGCGCATCACGGTGTAGTCGCCCAGCGCGTGGTAGGGCGGCTGGTGACCCTCCATCCCCTCGCCGTGGCCGGGCCGGTGGTAGACGAGGTGGGCGCACTCGTTCGCCACCTGGTGGTCGTGCACGGCCTTCGCCACGTCGGAGCAGCGGTTCCCGGCCCGCGACTCCTCCGCCTCGATGAAGTAGCTCCGGGTGTGCACGTCCCACACGTGCTCCTGCCAGTCCGACCAGGGGGCGATGAGGAAGGAGCGGTACTGCTCGCCCCCGTAGCCCCCGATGCGCACGACGCCGGCGATCTGGAGCGCGTCGCCCCGCCGGATGCGGCTCCAGTACTGCTGGTTCGGGTGAGGGTAGGCGGTGGTGCGTCCGGCGCGGCAACCGATCCCCACGGAGACGCCGACCGCGTCGTGGGGCTCTCCCTCCTGCGGGATCTCCTCCATGATCCGGTGCATCCCCCACAGCGTGGCCGCGTTCGCCACCTCCCAGTCGGGGGTCCCGAGCCCCCGCTCGAGCAGGTAGTTGCGGGCGAAGGCGTGGATCTCCGACCAGACGTCCTCGGCGCGCTGCGTGAGGCGGTTCTCCATCTCGTCCTTGACGATCCGGTTCCGGATCAGGATGTCGTACACGTCGACGAACCGGGCGTCGGGCATCGCGGCGGCCATCTGGCCGAACAGGCCCGACTCCGGCCGCTCGGGCTCCGGGGTCTCGATCTCGGCCCACATGTCCAGCTGCTCGGCGTCCTCGTGGCCCGGCAGGATCCCGATCTCGGCCGCCGCGCCCGAGTCGACGCCCAGCACGCCCGAGCCGTAGCCGAGTCGCGAGAGAGCCTCGCCCCAGAAGCGGGGGACGTTCACCGTCGGCCCCTGGACGACCTCCCCCTCGTTCGGGAAGCCGCCCTCGGCGTGGTGCCAGTCGAAGTAGGGGACCGACTCGGTCGACCACCACCCGGCCACCAGCTCCTGGTCCAGGTACGGGTTCAGCCAGATGCACGCCTCATCGTCGTCCATCGGGAGGAAGCAGGCGAACCGCCGCTCGGTGGTCGAGTGGAGGAGGCCGGTGGCGTAGATGATGTTCCAGCGGTTGGTGAGCAGGAGCCCGCTGGTGACGCCGCGGGCTCGCGCCTCCTCCTTCAGCGCCTTCGCCTTCGCCTTGTGCCAGGAGAGGGGGAGACGGTGGAAGTCGGCCGGCTCGGGGAGTTCGGCCTTCCGGCGCTGTTGCTCACGGCGCAGGAGCGTGAATGAGTCGGATCGCCGCTCCGCCCGGGCCATGGCGGCCTCGTCGGGCCACACCTCGCGCGGGCCGATGATCGTCGGCCCGAGAGCCCCGCTGGTGGCGGCCGCTCCGAAGAGCCCGGCTCCCGAGGTCGCGAGGAAGTCGCGGCGGGTCCACTCCATCGGGATCCTCCTGTCGCAGGGAAGGGGAATGGGAGTTTGCGGCGGATGAGCGGGCGGGGTCAACCGTCGGTCGTTCGAGCGCCCTCTTCATGCTTACAGCTCCTTCACCTCCTCGATGAGCCGCGAGATCCGCTCCGCGGCGTCGCCGAACAGCATGCGGTTGTTCGGGCGGTAGAAGAGGTCGTTCTCGATGCCCGCGTAGCCGGGAGAGAGGCTGCGCTTGATCACGATCGAGGTCTGCGCCCGGTCCGCCTCGATGATCGGCATGCCCGCGATCGGGCTGCCCGGCTCGTCGCGGGCCGCGGGGTTCACGACGTCGTTCGCTCCCACGACCAGCGCCACGTCCACCCGCTCCATGTCGGGGTTCACGTCCTCGGGCTCGACCAGCTGGTCGTAGGGGACGTTCGCCTCGGCCAGGAGCACGTTCATGTGGCCCGGCATGCGGCCGGCCACGGGATGGATCGCGTAGCGGACCGTGACGCCGCGCTCGGCCAGGAGGTCGGCCAGCTCGCGCAGCTTGTGCTGGGCCTGGGCCACGGCCAGCCCGTAGCCCGGCACGATCACGACCTGGCGCGCGTAGCC
>CAYMQZ010000116.1:3476-6295 GCA_964392705.1 uncultured Gemmatimonadota bacterium | reverse complement strand
GTCACGATCCCCTGCAGCTTGCCGAAGGCGATCATGCTCCCGGAGAAGGTCACCCAGCCGATCAGGGTGCCGGCCACGATCGAGACGCCGGCGTCGGTCTCCATGGCGCCGGGCGTCCGCGAGAGGGCGAAGAACTCCGAGGCCGCGACCAGGGCCGAGGCGCCGCCGCCGAACCCGTTGAAGGCGCCCACCATCTGCGGCATGGCCGTCATCGGGACGGTCCGTGCCATGACCAGTCCGACCAGTCCGCCCGCGGCCAGCCCGATGATGATCCAGGTGAAGTCCACGATCTGGCGGTCGAGCAGGGTGGCCACGATGGCCAGCAGCATCCCGAGCGCCGCGATCCGGTTCCCGTTCGTCGCGGTCTCGGGCGACTGGAGCCGCTTGAGGCCCACGATGAACAGGACTGCCGAGAGCAGGTAGCCGAGCGCGATCAGCGAGGGGAGGGTCACGCCCCGTCCTCGTCCGGCCGCTTCCGGAACATCTTGAGCATGCGGTCCGTGACTAGGAAGCCGCCGACAACGTTGATCGTGGCGAACACGACCGCGGCCACGCCGATCGCGGTGAACAGGACCCCCTGGCCGGCCCCCGCGATCACCAGCGCTCCGACGATCGAGATGCCGGAGATCGCGTTCGCCCCCGACATCAGCGGCGTGTGCAGCGTCGGGGGGACCTTGGTGATGATCTCGAAGCCCACGAACATGGCGAGCACGAACACGTAGAGGCCGATCAGCAGCGTTCCGGTCATGCGTCCCTCCTCCCGGTCCGCGCGGTCGCCCCCGCGCCGCGCCCGTCGGCCCGAGCGCCGCGATCCGACGCCGCGCGGCTCACGGCGACCATCGGATCTCTCCGGCGTGCGTCACGCAGCAGGCGGCGGTGATCTCGTCATCCAGGTCCACGATCAGCTCTCCGTCCGAGGCCACGTGCTGGAGCAGGGAGGAGGCGTTCCGGGCGTACATCTGGCTCGCGTGGGTCGGGAGGGTGGCGGCCAGGTTCAGGGGAGCGTGGATCCGGACCCCGCCGCGCTCGACGCTCTCGCCCGGCTCGGAGAGCTCGCAGTTGCCGCCCGTCGGGGCGGCCAGGTCCACGATCACGGAGCCGGGCTTCATCCGCTCGACCATCGCTCCCGTGATCAGGAGCGGGGCGGGCCGCCCGGGCACCAGGGCCGTCGTGATCACGACGTCGGCCCGGGCCACGTGGGGCGTCATCAGGCGACGCTGGCGGTCCTGCTCGCTCTCATCCAGCGCCGTCGCGTAGCCCCCCGCCGTCTCGCGCTCCTCCCGGGACGGCTCCTCATCCTCCTCGAGCACCACGAACTTCGCCCCCAGGCTCTCGACCTGCTCCTTCACCGCCGGGCGGATGTCGTAGGCCGCCACCACGGCACCGAGGCGTCGGGCCGTGGCGATCGCCTGGAGCCCGGCCACGCCGGCCCCCAGCACCAGCACGTCGGCGGGGCGGAGCGTGCCGGCGGCCGTCATCATCAGGGGAAACAGCTTCCCGAGCGAGTCGGCCGCCGTCACGGCCGCCTTGTAGCCGGCCAGGTTGCTCTGGGAGGAGAGGGCGTCCATGGGCTGGGCCCGCGTGATGCGGGGAACCAGCTCGAGCGCGAACGCCGTGACGCCGCCGCGGGCCAGCCTGTCGAGCAGCTCCCCGGCCCCGTGGGGGTCGAGGAACCCGATCAGCGCGCTCCCCTCCGGCAACAGCTCGGCCTCGTGACGGGACTCTCCCGGCGCCTGCCGCGGCGGAGCGACCTTGAGCACGATGTCGACGTTCGCGTAGGCCTCGGCCGCCCCCGGCGCGATCTCGGCGCCCGCCGCGCGGTAGTCGTCGTCCGAGAAGCGGGCACGGGCGCCCGCCCCCGACTGCACGACGCACGTCACCGCGTCGGAGACGAGCCGCTTGACGGCATCGGGCGTCAGGGCGACGCGGGTCTCGCCGGGCGCCGTCTCCGCGGGAACGGCTACGCGCACGGTCGCGACTCCGCTGGCGGTTCGCCCCGTAGCGGATCGTCCGGTCCGGCCTGCCGGGTCACGCGGTCAGCCTCGCCGCCTCAGGACTCGAGCGCGAACCACACCTCGAGTCGCACCTGGAACTCGAGGCTCCCGTCTTCGTTCACGTGCCCTCGCTGCTCGGTCACCTTGAACCACTTGAGCTGGCGCATCGACTCCTGGGCGCGGCGGAGCGCTGCCCGGGTGGCCGCCGTGTAGCTCTCGCTCGAGGTACCGACCAGCTCGATCGACTTGTACGTCGTGCCTTCCATCGAGCGATCCTCCCCGTCTCCCGGCTGCATGGCATGGGCGGGTGGGAGCGGACGCCGGAGACGGCGCGCTCCGACCCGCCGGTCGAACCCGGGTAAAGTTCACCGCATGGGGCCGGGGCGCAAACCCGGGCTCTCGAGCCGGTTGCGCGAGGTCGAGAGGACGTGTCGATTAGCGACGAGCGAGTCGGATCGCGGAGGCCTGGACAACCCCTTCCCGAGAGATGAGCCATGCGAGCGTTCACGCATCGCAGCGTCGTCGTCCCCCTCCCCCCGGCGGCCGTCGCCGCCCTGGCGGTCGCGATCGCGGCCTTCCCGGCTCTCCCGGCCCCGGCCTCGGCCCAGGCTGTCGAGGAGCGGGTGGCGGAGGCCGTGATGCCCGCCCCGGAGCCGCTGCGCGCCGACGCCACCGTACTGGGATACCTGAACGGCGAGCTGGCCACGCTTCGCGAGGGCGAGGGTCCGATGATCTGCCTGGCCGACGATCCCGCCGAGGAGGGCTTCCACGTCGCCTGTTACCACGAGAGCCTGGAACCGTACATGGCGCGCGGTCGCGAGCTGC
>CAYMQZ010000116.1:0-3376 GCA_964392705.1 uncultured Gemmatimonadota bacterium | reverse complement strand
AAGCCCACGGCCCACCTGATGATCCACGAGCCGCCGGGGCGATGAGACGGTCGGTGGCAGCGGTGGCGCGGGCCGGGAACCGGATCGCCGGGTCCTCCCGCTCCGAACGGTCGCCGCCACGGTGACGCAGCTCGTCCGCCATCAGATCGCGGCCTCCCTGCTCCACGCGCTCCGCCAGGAGGGGCTGGGAGTCCGCGACCTGTTCGAGGGACGGCAGGAGCCGCTCTCCTGGTTCTTCCGCGCCCTGGCCTTCGACCAGTCGGACCTGGACATCATGGAATCGGGCGCCGTGGAGGTGCTGCACGCCCCCTCGGCCCTCGTCGAGCTGGTGGTGGACGAGCTGGCGCTGGGCGCGGCCAACGTGGGCCTGGACGGACTGGCGACCTACCTGGCTCGGTCGACCCCGCCGGGCGAAGAGGACGGGGAGGGGCTCGATCCCGAGGAGCTGGCCTTCGACCCCGAGGTCGTGCTCGGCTACCTCAACCTGGACGTGGCGCCTCCGACCCTCTGGCTGGACGAGCGGGAGTCCAACCCCGCCACGAACGAGCGGCTGGCGTCACGCCTGGCCGACATGGCCAAGGAGACCGGGAGCCACTCCGACGCCGTGGAGGTCCACATCGAGGGCGCGTTGGACCCCGCGGGAGGGTGGGAGGATCCGGGAGAGCACGTCCGGCCCGCCGGCGTCTCGGTCCACTTCACGTTAGACATCCCTCTCGCCGACCTCGACGAGCGGGAGCTGGCCGTGATCTTCGAGCGCGGTGCCGCGACCGTGGCGCTGGCGATCGAGCGGATGCGGCTGGTGTTTCGGGAGGAGTAGCCCGAGCGGCCGGATCCCCGGCCCCCGGACCGACCCGGGCCTCACGCGCCCGCTAGCCGCTCGCCCCGCCCTCGGAGGCCCCGGCGTCCTGCGGCCCGTCACCGGCGGGGGCTCCCGCGTCGCTGGCGTCCCGGGCCTCGAGGATGTCCTCGATCGCCCGCTGGAAGTTCTCGAGCGGCGCGGCGCCCCGGATCGCCACGCTGTCGGCCAGGACGAAGAACGGCGTGCTGTTGATGCCGGCGCCGATCGCGTTCTGGTAGTCGCGCACCATCAGCGGGGCGACCCGGTCGTTCTCGATGCACGCGGCGAAGGAGGCCGCGTCGATGTCCAGCTCCGTCGCGTAGCCCCGGAACACCTCGGCGGGGCTCTCCGCCTCGCTCCACTCCTCCTGTCTCTCGAACAGAATGTCGTGCATGGGCCAGAACTGGCCCACCGCGCCCGCGCAGAAGGAGGCCTCGATGGCCGGCCAGGCGTAGGGGTGCTGGGGATTGGGGAAGGCGATCCAGACGTACCGGACCTTGCCGGTCCTGACGTACAGGCTGTCGAGCGCCGGGTAGGTCTCCCGGTAGAACTGCGCGCAGAAGGGACATTCGAAGTCCGAGATCTCGACGAGCCGGATCGGCGCGTCCTCGGCGCCCCGGACCCGCGCCCGGTCCGCGCGCTCCACGGCCACCGTGGGCTCGGACGGCACCACGGACGCGTCCGCCCCCTCCTGGGCCTTCCCCTCGTTGTCGCCACAGCCCGCGAGCAGGGCGGCACCCAGGAGCCCGGCTGCCGCCGTCATCGATCGGCTCGTCATCCTCGGTCCTTCCTTCCTTCGGTCGTGGTCTCCGCCTCCGGCCGCGGCCGGGAGGTGCGATCCTACCCGCCCTCCTCGTCGGGGGTTCGGGACCGGGCGGTGATCAGCTGCCGGTCCGGATCCACGGAAGCGAGGCGGATCCCCGTGTAGCCGGCGGCCCGCAACCATCGCTCGTAGTCGGCGCGGGAGTACGTGTCGCCGCGCCGGGTCTGGAGAAGCATGGTGATCGCGAACAGGCTGGCGAACTCCGAGACGCCGCGCACGAAGTCGAGGATCGCGACGATCCCGCCGGGACGGGTCGCCGCCGCGATCCGTTCCAGGAGCCGGGCGTTGGTCGACGGATCGTAGATGTGGGTGATGTTGGCCAGCAGCACCAGGTCGAACGGTCCCTCGGGGAAGTCCTCGAGGAAGTCGCCCGCCCACAGTCGGAGCCCCGGGACGTCGGCCAGCCCGTACGCGTCCCGCACGTGCTCGACCACCTCGTGGCGCTCGGCCAGCACCGTCTCGCCTCCCCATGCGGCGAAGCGGCGCGCGAAGGTGCCGGGCCCGCCGCCCAGATCCAGGCAGCGCGCCTGGGCCGGATCGATGCCGACCTCCCTAAGCCGGTCGCGACACGCCTCGACGACGCCTTCCACCAGCTCCGGTCGCTTGCTCGCCAAGGCCGCCATGAAGCGCGCGAGCGCCTCCTCCTCGTCCTCCGCCTCCTGGAGCTCGACGCCGGCCGCGGCCGGCGGACCCTCGGGCGGCTCGCCCGTGCGAACGGCCGTCTCCAGCTGCGAGGCCCAGCGCCGGATGTTGCCTCGCCACTGGCGCATGGCGGCCGCCTCGAAATCGGGCGCGTCCGAGTCCACGAAGCGCGCCCGGCCCTGCCCCGTGAGGCGGTAGCCCTCGGGCTCGTTCCGCACGAGCCCGAGGTCCAGCAGCACTCCGAGGAGGATGCCGGTTCCACGGGGATCGAGCCCCAGGCTCCCGGCCAACCTCTCGGCCGGCAGCGGCCCCGCCGAGAGCGCCTCGAAGAAGCCGAGTTGCTGCGCCGCGGCCGCCGCCAGGGCCCATTCGGCGCCCCGGCGATGCGCCTTGAGGTCGGCGGGGGAGGTCACGGGCGGGCGGGACGACCGGTCACGGGCGGAGGGATCCCAACCACCCACCCGCCCACCGCGTCGGCGCCAGGAGGGATCACTCGAGCAGGATGGAGGGCTCGATCAGCGACGGCTCCTGGGCCAGCGCGTAGAAGACGATCGCCGCCCCCGCCATGGCCAGGTTCTTCATGAACTGGCCCTGCTCGCTCTGTCTCTGCATCGGATCCTCGACGGCCCAGAAGTCGTGGATCTTGAAGGCGGCGGTGAGCAGGAAGAAGACGAGCAGCCAGGCGCCGATCTCCACGTACCACCAGAAGAGGATGCTCAAACCGCCCAGCAGGATCACCAGTCCCGTGAGCATCACCATCGCCTTGGGCGCCGGAACGCCCTTGGAGGCGGCGTACTGGCTCATGGACTCGCTGTTCGTGAAGTGGCCGAGCCCGGAGAAGATGAAGATCATCGAGAACAGGATGCGGCCGATCCAGAAGAGCACGTTCATGGGTTCCTCCCGTCTGGGTTCATACGGCGTTCCGCGCTCGCCTCGCTCGCACGCGAACCCGGCGACCTCGGATCCGCCGCTTCAGGCGGTCTCCGCCGGGGGTGGAAGCTCCGCCAGGAAGTCGACCGCCCGGCGGAGGTGAGGGATCACGATCGAGCCGCCGACGACCAGCGCGACCGCGA
>CAYMQZ010000115.1:0-8570 GCA_964392705.1 uncultured Gemmatimonadota bacterium | reverse complement strand
CGGAGGTGTCGGCGAGGGATCACCAGATGGCCGTCGGCGACCTCGAGCGGCTGCCAGTCCGCCTCCGGAGCCTCGACCACCCGGGTGACGCGCAGCAGGTTTCGCATCGCCTCGTTCCCGCCCACGTAGAGCCGCGGCGGCGGGTCCGTCGGCCCGGCGAAGTCGAGGACGACCGGCCCGTCCTCGGCCAGCGTGAACTCGATGAACGCCTGGCCCGGGATCGGATCCGCCGGCGCCGCGGGGAGCCGAAAGCGGAGCTCGTATCAGATCTCCGAGAGGGTACGGGCCCGATGCTCCGCCAGCTCGCGCGAGATGCCGGCCCCCACGTCCGGGCCCCCGGCGTCTCCGCATCCGACCGCTCCCATCGAGCCGAGCGCGAGCAGCGCCGCGGCCCGCCTCAGCCGCCGTCCCACGGAAGCACCTTCCCGACGAATCCCTGCACTTCCCGCCACACGCCTTCGTGACCCCACACGTCGTCGTGCCCGGCCCCTTTCGCCACGTACCACCGCTTGGGTCCCGGGATCGCCTCGTACACCCTTCGAGCCATCGCTTCGGGAATCATGTGGTCTTCGGAGCCCACGGCCACGAGGACCGGAACCCGGATCTCGTCGGCCCGCGGCAGCATGTCGAAGCGCTCCTTCTGCCAGTCCAGCAGCCACTCGGGCAGCCAGCGCACGGTATGGCGCCCCACGGCCACGGTGCTGGTGAACGGGCCCAGGAGGATCAGCCCCGCCGCCGGGCGTCGCCGCCCCACGTCGGCCGCCACCGCGCTTCCCAGCGAGTTCCCCACCAACAGGAGGCGCTCCGGTCCCAGCCCGCTCAGCTCCAGCGCGTGCCGCCGGGCGGCCTCCCCGTCCCGGTACAAGCCGGACTCCTCGGGCCGGCCCGCGCTGAGTCCGTAGCCGCGGTAATCGGGCAGGAGCACATCCAGCCCCAGGGCCGAGAGTGCGGCGGCGATCTCGCCCCGGTAGGCCAGGTGCCCGGCGTTTCCGTGAAAGTAGACCGCGACGCCCCGCCGAGCCTTCCCCGCGGAACCGACCTCCTCCTCCGAATCCTCGCGCGAGCCGGACGACGAAGCGCCCGTCCGCGGGACCGACACCGGAAGTCCCGAGTAGGCGGGGAACCACCACGCGTGGAGCTCCACCCCATCTCCCGTCCGGAACGTCACCTCTCGCGCGCGCGGAAAGCCCCAGTACCTCGGATCGCTCTCCTGCGGCCGCAGCGGCTCGGGATGGTAGATGAAGAAGCGGGCCAACCCGGGAAGCGCGAGTCGCAGCAGGACCAGGGACCCGAGGGCGACGAGACTCAGGACGAGGAGCGCCCGCACCGAAGGCCTCAGCGGGCCGGCTCGTGGGGCCCGCGTCCCGGCCGCCGCCGCTCTCTCACCACGCCCACGCGGCGTACGCCTCGGGCCGCCGATCGCGCCAGAACAGCCGCCGGGCGGTCGAGCGCTCGCACGCGCCCAGATCCAGGTCCGCCACCACGAGGTCCTCTTCGCCCGCCGCCCCGCGGGCCACGACCCGTCCTTCCGGATCCGAGACGAACGACTCGCCCGCGAACACCAGGCGCTCCTCCTCTCCCACGCGGTTGCAGAGCGCGGCGAAGTAGCCGTTCTGGAAGGCGGCCACCCGCACCTCCGCCTCGAACAGCCCCTCGGGCCACTCGCCCGCCGCCCCGGCCTGCGGGATCACGACGAGCCGGGCGCCCGCCGCGCCCAGGGCGCGCATGTACTCCGGGTAGTGGCGGTCGTAGCAGATCGCCACGCCCACCGGGCCCACGGCCGTGTCGAACACCGGGGCGCCCCGGTCGCCGGGAGCGTAGTAGCGCCGCTCGTGGAAACGGGCGTACTCGGTGATGTGCACCATCCGGGTCACGCCGAGCAGCGTCCCGTCCGCGTCGAAGACGGGAGAGCTGTCGTAGAACCGGCCGTCCCCGGCGTCCTCGTACAGGTTGAACACGGTCACCAGCCCCAGCTCCCGCGCCCGGGCCGCCACCCGCTCGGTCGTCGGACCGGGAATCGGCTCGGCGACGCGCCGCGCCTCCGGGCTGTCGGGCGTCTGGGGGAAGAAGCGGTCCACCGCCAGCTCCGGAAACGCCACCAGCTCGGCGCCCGCCTCCCGGGCCCGTCCCATCCGGGCGAGCGCGCGGGCCAGGTTCTTCTCCCGGTCGGTCCCGGCGTGCAGCTGGACGAGCGCGATCCGCATGCGCCCATTGTGACCGGCGGGCGGCGGCCGGGAAAGGGGTCGGATCGACCGGGCGTCCCGGCAGGCCCGCCGGCTACGCCCCCACGACGGCCGGCCGAGCCGGAACACGTCGGCGCCGCGAAAACTTCGGCCTCTCTCGCGCCGCCCGCCACCGGCCTAGTTTCCGGGCCGTGAAGCTCACTTTCCTGGGCACCCGGGGCAACATCGAGGCGCGGACGCGTCGCCACCGGATGCACACCTCCCTGCGGGTGGCGTATCGAGGCAGGTCGGTGCTGATCGACTGCGGCGAGGACTGGCTCGGGCGGCTGGACGAGCTCTCGCCGCGGGCCATCGTGATCACGCACGCGCATCCCGACCACGCGCACGGGCTGAAGGAGGGAGCCCCCTGTCCCGTCTGGGCCACCGACGAGGCATGGGAGGACATGGAGCCGTGGGGGATCGAGCGCCGGCGGGTCCTTCCGCGCGATCCGTTCGAGGTGCGCGGGATCGCCTTCGAGGCGTTCCCGGTCGAGCACTCCACCCGATGTCCCGCGGTGGGCTACCGGATCACGGCCGGTCGCGTCGCGATCTTCTACGCCCCGGACCTGGTCTACATCCACGACCGAGCCGACGCGCTGGACGGGGCGAAGCTGTACGTCGGGGACGGGGCCACGCTCGATCGCTCCTTCGTGCGCCGGCGCGGCGACCGGCTGATCGGTCACGCTCCGGTCCGCACGCAGCTCACCTGGTGTCGGAAGGAGGGGGTGCCACGGGCGATCGTCACCCACTGCGGCTCGCAGATCGTGGAGGGCGACGAGCGGACCCTGGGAGCCAAGCTGAGCGAAATGGCCGAGGAGCGGGGCGTGGAGGCCGAGATCGCTCACGATGGGATGGAGGTGATCCTGCGCTGAGCGGTCTCTCGCCGCGCCGGCCGCCGGTGCCGACGAAAGGCGCGGGCGATGTTCCCCGCTCCGCGGCCGTCGAGCGAGGCCGACCCGCGGTTTCTGCGGGCGCGGAGGAGCCCGTACATTGCGAGGCTATGTGCGGACGCTTCGCGCTCGAGACGCCGCTCCCCGAGCTGGCCGAAATCTTCGGCGCGGCGGTGCCCGACGATCGGTCGGATCTGCCGCCCCGCTACAACATCGCGCCCACCCAGCCGATGGCCGTGGTGCGCGCGAGAGCCGCCCAGGAAGAGGGCGTGGCGCCGGTCCGCGAGCTCGCGCTGCTTCGCTGGGGGCTCCTGCCGAGCTGGGTCGAGGATCCGGAGGACTGGCCCACGCTCATCAACGCTCGCGCCGAGACGCTCGACCGGAAGCCGGCGTTCCAGGACGCCCTTCGCTTCCGGCGCTGTCTGGTGCCGGCCGACGGCTTCTTCGAATGGCGCCGCGAGGGGGGCGGGAAGCAGCCTTACTTCGTCCGGGCCGCCGAGGAAGGGCCGATCGCCTTCGCGGGGCTCTGGGAGCGCTGGGTCGGAGCCGACGAGGCGATCGAAACGTGCGCGATCGTGACCACGGAGGCGAACGAGCTGCTACGCCCGATCCACGACCGGATGCCCGTGATCCTGGAGGGCGAGGCCCGGACGCGCTGGATGGACCCCCACCTGCGAACCCACGAGGCGCTCGAGGAGCTGCTCCGACCGTTTCCGTCGGAGAAGTTGGTCGCCTACCCCGTGAGCCGGGTCGTCAACCGGGCGGATGCCGACGGTCCGGTCTGCATCGAGCCGCTCGAGGGCCGGGGGGCGTGGCGCGGCGAGCCGCCCCCCGGGGAGGTCGCGGGCGAGGGGGCCGTTCGGGCCGCCGGGGGCCGCGGGGGCGAGGGCGAGGCGACCCGCCCGGGCGCCGGGGACCGTCCGGCCGATCGCGCCGCCCCGACGGATCGCGCCGCCCAGGAGCCGGATGGAGAGGCGGACGAGGCGGCCTCGCCCCACCAGCTCGACCTCTTCTGAGACCCGTGGACGACCCGCCGCGACCCGCTCTCGCTTCGTAGCCGACGCCCCACAGCGGGAAGCCGCGCGCCGACCTCGGTTCCCGTAAGCCGCTCCGATCGCGAAGGTTGGATCGCCGGTCCGGGTCGGTACGCTCCTTGCCCCCCCTGAAACCCGCGTCCGGAGCCGGGCATTCCGGTCGGGCCCCGGACGCGCGATCCCGGGCGGGAGCGATGGCGATGGACAGCACCGCGTACGTGCGCTGGTTCTCGGACCTCCGGTCGACCGACCTGCGCGTCGTCGGCGGCAAGAACGCCTCCCTCGGGGAGATGATCGCCGAGCTCGGAAGCGACATCCGGATCCCCGACGGCTTCGCCGTGACCACGGCCGCCTATCGGGAGTTCGTGCGGTCGAACCACCTGGAGGACGGCCTGCGCGCCCGCCTGCGCGAGCTCGAGTCCGGCGGACGCGAGATCGCGGACGTCGGTCGCTCGCTACGTCGCCTCTTCCTCGACGGTCGATTCCCGGAGCCCGTGGCCGAGGCGATCGGCCGGGCCTACCGCGAGCTCTCCTCGCGCTTCGACACGGCCGGCGTGGACGTGGCCGTCCGCAGCAGCGCGACCGCCGAGGACCTTCCGGAGGCGAGCTTCGCCGGACAGCAGGAAACGTATCTGAACGTGTCCGGGGAAGCCCCGGTCCTCGAGGCCTGCCGCCGATGCTACGCCTCCCTGTTCACCGACCGCGCGATCGCCTACCGGCACGGCCACGGCTTCGACCACGCGGACGTGGCGCTCTCGGTGGGCGTGCAGAAGATGGTGCGCTCCGACCGCGGCAGCGCCGGGGTGTGCTTCACGCTCGAGCCGGAGACGGGGTTCCCGGACGTCGTGGTCGTGAACGGGGCCTGGGGCCTCGGCGAGACCGTGGTACAGGGAGGCGTGACGCCCGACCAGTACACGGTCTTCAAGCCGCTGCTCGCGAACGACGGCGTGGCGCCGCTCATCGCCCGCACGCTCGGGAGCAAGGAGACCAAGCTGATCTACGCGGACGACTCGGGTTCGGACGGGCCCGGGAACGGCACCACCCGCGAGATCGAGACCACCCCCGAAGAGCGAGACGCCTACGTCCTGGCGGATCCGGAGGTCCTCGAGCTGGCCCGCTGGGCCGTGCGAATCGAAGCGCACTACGGCCGGCCGATGGACATCGAGTGGGCCAAGGACGGGACGACGGGCCATCTGTACGTCGTGCAGGCGAGGCCCGAGACCGTCCGCTCCCGGGAGGAGGCGGGGGTCCTCTCGACCTACACCCTCCAGGAGTCCGGCGAGCGCCTGTGTTCCGGCGTCGCGATCGGTCAGGCCGTGGCCGCCGGACCCGCGTGCGTGATCGAGGACGTCTCCGAGATCGGACGCTTCCGCGACGGGGCCATCCTGGTCACCCGGATGACGGACCCCGACTGGGTCCCGATCATGCAGCGGGCCGCCGGGATCGTGACGGACCTGGGGGGACGGACCTGCCACGCGGCGATCGTCGGTCGTGAGCTCGGAACCCCGGCGATCGTGGGCACCGGCGACGCCACCCGCGTGCTGTCGGATGGGCGGCCGGTCACCCTGTGCTGCGCCGAGGGCGACCAGGGATACGTATACGACGGCGTGCTTCGCTACCGGACCGAGCGGGTGGACCTCTCCGACGTTCCCGAGACGCGAACCCGCGTCATGATGAACGTCGGGAGCCCAGCCGCGGCCTTCCGCTGGTGGCGCCTGCCCTGCCGCGGGGTGGGCCTGGCCCGCATGGAGTTCATCATCAACAACCACATCCAGATTCACCCGATGGCCCTGGTTCGCTTCGACTCGCTCGAGGACGAGGAAGCCCGACGGCGGATCGAGCGCCTGACCCGCGGCTACGAGGAGAAGACGGAGTACTTCGTGGAGCGGCTGGCTCACGGGATCGCCAGCATCGCCGCGGCGCATCATCCGGAGCCCGTCATCGTCCGGATGAGCGACTTCAAGACCAACGAGTACGCCGACCTGATCGGCGGCCGCGCCTTCGAGCCGCGCGAGAGCAACCCGATGCTCGGCTTCCGGGGCGCGTCGCGCTACTACAGCGATCGCTACCGCGAAGGCTTCGCCCTGGAATGCCGGGCGATCCGGCGCGTGCGGGTGCGGATCGGACTCGACAACGTGAAGATCATGGTCCCGTTCTGTCGCACCCTGGAGGAGGCGGACCGAGTGCTCGAGGTGCTGGCCGAGAACGGCCTGCGGAGCGGGGACCGGGGCCTGGAGATCTACGTGATGGCCGAGATCCCCTCCAACGTGATCCTGGCCGAGGAATTCGCGGAGCGGTTCGACGGCTTCTCGATCGGGAGCAACGACCTCACCCAGCTCGTGCTGGGCGTGGATCGCGACTCGGGCGAGCTGGCCTCCCTGTTCGACGAGCGGAACGAGGCGGTGAAGCGGGCCATCCGCGACCTCATCGACCGCGCCCATCGTCACGGTCGCAAAGTGGGAATCTGCGGTCAGGCTCCCAGCGACCACCCGGATTTCGCCGCCTTCCTGGTGGAAGCCGGGATCGACTCCCTCTCGCTGACCCCGGACAGCATCGTCGAAACCACCCGCCGGATCGCCGAGACGGAGGCGCGGCTCGGGGAGGGGGAGAGGAAGCTCGCGGTTTCCTAGGGCCGGGCTCGGTGAGGAGAACCGTCACGCGGCCGTCGCCGTGGTTCGCCGCCGCAGAGGGCGGCGGGCCGAGTGGGCTCCCCGCAGGGCGGGGAGTCCGGCGCGGGGAGCCCGCTCGAATCGCCGGTCAGCCGGCCACGTCGATCTGACCCTGCACGTCGAAGATGTTGCGCGGCGGCGCATCGCTGGCGCAGAAGGCCTCGTTCGCGGCCTCGTCGCCGGCGCCGGCGATCGTGGACTGGTCGGGCGGGGCGCCGGCCCCCTGGCCGTTGTCGATCCCCTGGAACCAGATGAACAGCTCGCCGGGCACGATGCCCGGGTCGTTGCTCACCGTGACGACGCCGCCGTACTTGACCCTCGTCCCCCCGTCGTAGACCTCGAGACAGGTCAGCCGGGCGTTCAGGTGGATGTCGTTCCCCAGGAAGGACTGGTGGTAGTCGATCCGGCCCGTGACGGTGCCGTCGGTCATTTTCCGTCCGTTGAAGGTCAGCTTGTTCCCGACCTCGAAGCCGAACAGCGAGGGCGGCACCGTCCAGTGCGCTCCTCCGTCGGCGGCCGCCGCGACGGCTGGGCCGGCGGCGGAGGCGAAGCGCGCCTCATCGGGGACGGCCGGGGCCGTCGACCCCGCCTCGCACGCCATCGACGCGGCTGCCGCGAGCAGCGGAACTACACGTCCGATTCTCATGGTCGTCTCCCTCCATGTTGCCGGTGAAGAGGACGCCCGGAGCTCGGGGGGAAGAGACCCGCGGGGCCGTACCTCCGCCCCGCGCGCTGCGCTCCGGGCACGCCGCGCGAAGGATGCGAGCGGCCTGGCGGGCCGTCTTGAAGAAAGTCGAGGTCCGATGAGGCGGATGTCCGTCGGCTGGAGGGCGCCCCTCGGCGACTGACACTTGACGCGGGCTCGAACGTTTCAGGGAGGGGGGACAGCCGATCCGAGGAGCGCCGGAATGGAACAGCCCGTCCAGTCGAGCCATCCCCACGCCTGGGTCAAGGGCCGGGATCACCGTTTCCTGCGCGTGAACCCCGAGTTCGGCGCTGCCCTGGATCACCCCCCGGCCTCCATGATAGGACGGCGGGACTCCGATTTCTTCCCGCCCGACGTCGTCGTGCGCTACCGCCAGGACGATCGGGTCGCGGTGGAGAGCGGGCGGTGCGTCCTGTTCTTCGAGCACCCCGTCCACACGCCGGCTCCGGGCTGGATCACCAGCAAGAGGGCCCTGAGACGCGAAGGTGGTCTGGCGATCGTCGGCGTGGCGCGACCGTGGTCGACCGACGGGATCCACCAGGCGCTGCGCATCCCGCCGGCGACCGAGGGAGCCTCGGTCGGAGGCTCGAACTGGCTGCCGCGCCTCGAGCGCTGCGTGCGGGCCCGATTCCGGGAGCGGCTCGTGATCGGAGAGCTGGCCGGCGACGTCGGCCGAAACCCCGACTATGTGGGACGCCGTTTTCAGGAAGTCGTCGGACTGAGCCTCCACGGACTGGTGCGAAAGCTGAGGGTCGCGTGGTCTCTCGAGCGTCTGTCGCAGGGCGAGGCGGACCTGAGCGTCCTGGCCCTCCGGGCGGGCTTTTCGGACCAGAGCCACTTCACGCGGACCTTCAAGAGCGAGGTCGGCCTTCCTCCCGGCGCCTTCCGGAAAGCGTTCGCGTAGCGGCCGCGCCTCGAAAACGTTCAAGACGGAGCCGGGTCGGGCCCCCAGGTTGACAAGCCCCAGCTCGACGGAGTTCGGGTGGGCGGAATTCGATCGTTAAGAACGGGATCCGCGGTCGGTTCGTAAGTCCCACCCGTTTCCCTAG
>CAYMQZ010000114.1:5758-8600 GCA_964392705.1 uncultured Gemmatimonadota bacterium | reverse complement strand
GAGGTGAACGCCGAGAGCGCGGACGCCGGTGGGCTGAACTACGGGTGGAACGTGATGGAGGGCGCCCACTGCTTCGACCCGCCCTCGGGCTGCGATCAGACGGGACTCACGCCGCCCGTCCTGGAGTACGAGAACGGGCCCGGAGGCACCTGCTCCGTCACCGGCGGCTTCGTCTACCGAGGCGACCGGATCCCCGGCATCCGGGGCCACTACTTCTACTCGGACTTCTGCGCCGGATTCCTGCGGAGCTTCCGGCTCGAGGACGGCGAGGCCGTGGACCGGCGCGAGTGGGAGGTCGGCGACCTCGGTCAGGTCACCTCCTTCGGCGTGGATGCGGCGGGCGAGCTGTACATCCTGTCGGTCGACGGGCGGGTCTTCCGCCTCGTTTCCGGCTCCTAGCCTTAGGTTGTCGCCTAGCGCAAACCTAGAACCCGACCGAGATCCCGAGCTGGGCGACCAGCAGATCCGCGTCGCTCCGGAGGGGCGTGATGAACACCCTGCCGGTCCCGTCCTCCTCGATGCTCCCCTCCCGCAGGTACCGCGTCTCGCCATGGGCGCGGTACTGGAGGTCCAGGGCCAGGTAGACGGGGGTGCGCCCACGGCTCAGCGCGATCCCTAGGCCGCCGCCGGCCCCGTAGGCGAAGCTCAGGTCGTCGAAGTTGGTGGTGCGCGCGAAGTCCTGGAAGTCGAAGTTCCCGCTCCCCTCCACGCTCGACTCGGTGTAGAAATAGCCGAGCCCCACGGCTCCGTTCACATACGGGCGCACGCGACCCGCGGGAAGCGCGAGCTGCGGGCCGAAGCCCAGCAGCAGGATGTTGTTCCGCGTCTGGACGTCCACGGAGACGCGGCTCACGGTGCGGCTGAGGGGACGCCGGAAGCGCTCGGACCCGTAGGTGACGACGGCGGCGTCGAGACGGAGCCCCACGGCGCCCGCCGGATCGAGGCCGTAGACCAGATGGCCTCCCAGGCCGAACCCCGTATCCACGTTGTCGGCCAGCTCCCCCTGCGGAATCGCGAGGGTGAGGCCGCCGCCCCCGTGCCAGCGGCTCTGCGCGATCGCCGCTCCCGCCGCGACGAGGAGCAGGCCGACCGCGCCCAGGATGCACGCGGCCGAGCGGACCACCCCCGGGTTCCGTACCTCGCCGTGCCCTGAACGCCGCTGTCCGATCATCTCTTCCTCGCTCAGGCCTCCGGGGGGAACGGCCTTCCGTCTTCGGGAGGAACGGCCTTCCGCGGCGGCTCTCTTTGCTCCTCCCCCGAGCCTCCGCCGAAAAGACGCGGGGAGCGCGCGCGGAGTCACCGGGAACCGCCGCTACCGGCGGGCCGGCGCCACGCGTGGGCCGCGGCCCGGCCGCAAACGACCGTACGGCGGCCTGCCGTACGCCCTGCCGCCTACGCGTCGAGCCGGATCCGTCCCTCCAGGTAGAGGACGGCGTGCCCCGCGATCTCCACCCGATCGCCACGGTCGACGCACCACAACTCGCCGCCGCGCCGCGAGACCTGGCGGGCGCGGAGGGTCGAGCGGCCGAGACGCTCCGACCAGTACGGGACCAGCGTGCTGTGCGCGGATCCCGTCACGGGGTCCTCGAGAATGCCGAAGGCGGGACAGAAGTATCGGGAAACGAAATCCACGTCCTCGCCGGGCGCGGACACGATCGTGCCGCCCCGGTCGAGGGCCTCCAGACGGCCGAAGTCGGGACGCAGGGCCCGCACGTCCGCCTCGCGGTCGAAGACGGCGAGGTAGTCCCGCTCCGCGCCGCGTATCTCGACCGGAGCGGCGCCGAGCGCCGCGGCGAGCGTTTCCGGTGGACGGCACGGCTCGGCCGGGCGTGCCGGAAAGTCGAGGACCAGTCGGCCGCCCTCGCCGCGCCGTACCCCGAGCGGTCCGCTCCGGCTGTCGAACGTCACGGCTTCCCCTTCCTCGCCCAGCCGCTCGAAGAGCACGTAGGCGGCCGCGAGCGTGGCGTGGCCGCAGAGGTCCACCTCGGCGGCGGGCGTGAACCAGCGCAATTCGTAGCGGGCCGGCCCGGCCGGGACGAGATAGGCGGTCTCGGACAGGGCGTTCTCGGCCGCGATCGCCTGCATCAGCTCGTCGGGAAGCCACGCCTCCAGGGGAACGACCGCGGCCGGGTTCCCCGTGAACGGCTCCGCCGCGAACGCGTCCACCTGGTACAGGTCGAGCCCTGCCGGTATCCGGTGCCTCACGCCATCACCCTCCTGCGGACTCGGCCGGGGGCTCGGTTGCCCGCTCCCGCCCGCGAGCGGCGTCCAGGGTCTCCCGCACCTCGTCGGGGACCGGCGCGGGTCGCCCGTCCTCGCCGAGCCACACCAGAACGACCCGAGCTTCGGCGACCAGCGCGCGCGGATCGTTCTCCCGCTCGATCCGGTGTCGCAACGTGATGCTGGAGTTCCCGATCCGCTCCGGCCGGGTCGAGATGACGATCTCGTCCCCGAACCGGGCCTCCCGCCTGTAGTCGATCTCGACCCTCGCCACCGTGGTCATCCAGCGCCGGGCGATCAGCGCCTCCAGCGGATATCCCAGCGCCTCGAGCGCCTCCAGCCGGGCCTGTTCGAGCCAGCTCAGGTAGACCGCGTTGTTCACGTGGCCCATGATGTCCAGCTCGTAGCTGCGCACGCGGTGGCGCGTGGCGAAGATGCCGCTCATCGCACCGGCCGGATCCGGCCGACCCATCTCCGCTCGCACGCTCGTAGCCTCTCCACCGTTCCTCGCCGTTCGCTTCCCCGTCCCCGACCGCCCGGACTGGGCCTCCCACCGCCGGCGCGCCTCCGGATCCATTATGCCGGACGCCGGCCGTCCTCGCGACGCCGACCGACATCTCGC
>CAYMQZ010000114.1:0-5658 GCA_964392705.1 uncultured Gemmatimonadota bacterium | reverse complement strand
GCGGCCCTTGGCTCGATGTCCCGCACCCGCCTATCCTTTCCGGGCCGACGCACGGCCCGTCTCTTTCGGACGGCCCGGCGCGCGCCGGGATCCCGGCGACCATTCCGACGGAGGAACCGCATCCATGCCTCGAAACTACTGGCTCGTGAAGTCCGAGCCCTCCACCTATTCGATCGAAGATCTGGAGCGCGGAGGAGCCACGGAATGGGACGGGGTCCGCAACTACGCCGCACGGAACCACATGCGCGAGATGTCGAAGGGAGACCGCGTCCTCTACTACCACTCGAGCACGGACGTCCTGGGCATCTACGGGGTGGCCGAGGTAGCCGCCGAGGCACACCCCGACTCCAGCCAGTTCGACCCGGACGGCCCGTACCACGACCCCGACTCCGACCCCGACGACCCGCGCTGGTGGTGCGTCGACCTGAAGCACGTCCGGACCTTCGAGGAGCCCGTCACCCGGGACGCCTTGAAGGAGCGCCCCGAGCTGGAGGAGATGAAGGTGCTCCAGCGGGGCATGCGGCTGTCCGTGATGCCCGTCACGAAGGAGGAGTACGAGACGGTGCTGGACATGGCGGGGTGAGCGCGGTGGTGAATGACCCGTGAGCCTGCCCGTCATCTGGCACCCGGCCTACGAGGTCGACATCGGCTCCCACGTCTTCATCACCCGCAAGTACCGGCTCGCGAAGGAACGGCTCGTGGAGGAGGGCACGATCCGCGAGGCCGATCTCGTCCGCCCGGAGCCCGCCTCGGACGAGGACATCCGGCTCGTCCACACGGAGGAGTACGTGGAGAAGGTTCGCGCGGGCACGCTGGCCTGGCACGAGCGGATGGCCCTGGAGGTGCCGTTCTCTCCGGAGCTGCGCGAGGCGATGTGGCTGTGCACGGGCGGCACGATCCGGGCGGCGCGGATGGTGCTGCGAGGTGCGACGGCCGGCCGCGGATCGGAGGGCGGCGGCGTGCCCGGGCGGAGGGAAGGCCGCCACGAGACCGAGGTCGCCCGGTCGCGGGGGGCGCCGGGGATCGCCCTCCACCTGGGCGGCGGCTTCCACCACGCCTTCCCGGACCACGGGGAGGGCTTCTGCCTCGTGAACGACGTGGCCGTGGCGGCGCGGCGCGCAGGGCGAGACGGCCTCGCGCGGCGGACCCTGATCGTCGACCTGGACGTGCATCACGGCAACGGGACCGCCGCGATCTTCGCCGGCGACCCCGACGTGTTCACGTTCTCGATGCACCAGGAGTGGAACTACCCGGTCCGGAAGCCGCCCTCCGACCTCGACGTCGGGCTCGAGGACCGGACGGGGGACGACCACTACCTGGCCCTCCTGGAGCACCACCTGCCCCGCATCCTCGACGATCACCGCCCGGACCTCGCCTTCTATCTGGCGGGGGCCGATCCCTACCGGGAGGACCAGCTCGGGGGACTGTGGCTCTCGCTGGAGGGCCTCCGCCGGCGCGACGAGCGGGTACTGGGAACCCTGGCCGACGCCGGCGTGCCCGCCGTCGTCCTCCTCGCGGGCGGGTACGCCTGGAAGCTCGACGACACGGTCGAGATCCACTGCAACACGGTCCGCGCGGCCGCCGCCCTGGTCGGGGACGGCCCGGCCGGGCCGGACGACGAGGCGCCGGCCTGAGGAGGCCGACGGACCGGGCCGAGAACGCCGACGGTCCGGCCCGAAGTCGCCGACGGACCGGCCCGAGGACCGCCGGACCGGCCCGCGTCCGTCAGGCCAGCCGCAGCGGCTCCCGCACCTCGATCCACCACACCGCGTCGGATGCCCCCTCCCAGGCCGTCTCGAGCTCGGCCTGACTCTCGAAGGTTCCCCTCAGGCGGCGGTAGGGCAGGCGCAGCTCCAGGGTGTCGCGGAACGGGAACGGATCGACGTGCACGACGCTGTCGTCCATCCAGGTCAGGTGGATGGTGTGGCCGTCCGGCGTTTCCGCGTGCCGGCCTCCCTCCACCCAGGACGGGTGGACCTCGGGGTCCGCGGACCGAGGGGTCAGGCAGAGAAAGATGGAGAGGGCATCGAACAGGCGGAGGAAGGCGAGGTCCCGCTCCACGTGGCCTTCATCCTCCGGTCCGAGAGCGAGCTCTCGTCGAAGCCGACGGCGCCGCTCGCGCTCGTGGGACTGGAAGCCCTCCTCGCCGGCGACATCCGGGAAGGAGGCGTAGTGGAGGCTGCCGAGCAGACCGGCATAGGGGTGGATCTCGCCCACGCGATCCAGGCCCTCCCGGTACGCACGCACCTTCTCGGGCACCGGGAAGTCGTGGAACGCCAGCGGGAGGCTCGTGTCGGGATCGAGCCGCGGCGGGTCGTCGAGCCGCCTCCAGGCGACGTCGTGCAGGGCGGTGGAGAGGATGAGCTCGAAGGAGAGCGGCGCGGGCTCCCGCTCCACGCCCACCCAGCCGGCCGCCAGCTCGCCGGAGGCGAGCGCGTGGTCGTGCTGGCGGATGAGTCGCAGACTCCCGTCTGGACGGTGCTGGACCAGCATGGCGGCCTCTCGGCGTGCGCGAAGCGGCCTCGTCCCTCGGGGATGAACCCGTGACAGGGTAGAATACGCCGTCGACACGGCGGTCGGCCAGGGAGCGAAACCTGCTTTACAGCTCGAAGCCCCGGGTCTATCCTTTCGCAGCCGCGCGTCGGCGGGGCGGCCACCGGCTCCGGATCGCGGTGCCGTCACTCGTCCGGGATGCCCGCCCGCCGGCATCCCGGAACTCGTCGTCCCTGGCAGGAGGAGACCGCCATGTGGGTCCTGCTCGTGATCCTGATCCTCGTGGGCCTCGCCCTGGTCCTCATGTACAACGGCCTCGTCCGCCTTCGGGTGCGGGCGGACAACGCGTGGGCCGACATCGACGTCCAGCTGAAGCGCCGCTACGACCTGATCCCGAACATCGTCGAGACGGTGAAGGGGTACGCGGCGCACGAGAAGGACACGCTGCAAGGGGTGATCGAGGCCCGCAACCGGGCGATGCAGGCCCACGGTCCCGCCGCCCAGGCGGAAGCGGAGGGGATGCTCACGAACGCGCTGCGGCAGCTCTTCGCGCTCGCCGAAGACTACCCCGACCTCCGGGCCGTCGAGAGCTTCACCCAGCTCCAGGACACCCTGGAGGAGATCGAGACGGCGATCCAGAACGCGCGTCGTTACTACAACGCCGTGGTCCGCGACTACAACACCAAGATCCACCAGGTGCCCACGAACCTGGTCGCGAACGCGTTCGGGTTCACGCCGCGGGAGTTCTTCGCGCTCGCCGACGACGCCGAGCGGGAGGTGCCGGAAGTGAGCTTCGGCGGCGCCACGAGCTGACGGTCGCGCGATGCTCCCGTCGTGGTCGGTTCCGCGCCGGAGCCCGATCGTGCCTCCCCGGCCGTCCGTGAGGCGCCCGTGAGTGGCGGGCGCGGGCCCGGCCTGGTCGGCTGGCTCGTCATCATAAGCGTCGCCGCCATCGTGTTCTCGACCGCCGTGGCCGTCCGCTCGAGCGGGACTGCGGCCGACGCCGGGACGGCGAACCCCGCGCAGGCCCGTTCCTGGGCCATCGAGAGCTTCGACGCCGACATCCGGGTCTTCCGCAGCGGCGACGTCGCGGTGACCGAGACGATCTCCCCCCGCTTCCAGGGCTCCTGGAACGGCATCTATCGCCTCATTCCGGTGGAGTACCGTACGCCCGGCCTCGGCTTCGAGTACGACCTCCGTCTCTCCGTCGAGGAGGTGACGGACGGGGCCGGGAACCAGCTCCGTCACGAGGTGAGCCGCGAGCGTCACTACAAGAAGATCAAGGTCTGGATTCCGGGGGCCCGGGACGCGACGCGCACCGTGAGGATCACCTACCGGGCGAAGCGGGCCATCCGCTTCCAGGAGGGCGACGAGGTCACCCCCGCGTACGACGAGCTCTACTGGAACGTGACGGGGGACGAGTGGCCCGTGCCGATCGAGGCCGCGCGCGCGGTCGTCCACCTGCCGCCCGAGGCGACGGGTCTGCGCGCGCGAGCCTGGACGGGCCCGTACGGCTCGACCGAGCAGGCGGCCGACGTGCGCATCGACGGAAGCCGGATCGTCGTCGAGGCGGCGCGATCGCTCGGCTACCGGGAGGGAATGACGATCGCGGTCGCCTGGGACCCCGGGATCATCGAGCGCCCCACCGCGGCCGACGAGGTCCGCTGGTTCCTGCTCGCGAACTGGCCCCTCCTCTTCCCCTTCGTCGCCTTCTGCCTCATGTACCGACACTGGGCGAAGCGCGGTCGCGATCCCGAGATCAGACCCGTGGCGCCGCGCTACGAGCCGCCCGAAGGCCTCACGCCGGCCGAGATCGGCGTGGTGGCCGACAACTCCGCCGACATGCGGGACCTCACCGCCACGATCGTCGACCTGGCGGTGCGCGGCTATCTCGTCATCGAGGAGACCGAGGAGGAGAAGCTCTGGGGCCTCCTCAAGGACCGCGACTACACGATCCGCCTGGTCAAGCCGCGCCAGGAGTGGGACCTGCTGCCCCACGAGCGAAAGCTGCTCGACGCCCTGCTCGATCACGGGACCGACGATCGGAGCGTCCGGCTCTCCGACCTGGAGAACGAGTTCTACAAGGACCTGCCCGACCTCAAGAGCCGACTCATGCAGACGCTGGTGAAGCACGGCATCTACCGGAAGCGCCCGGACAAGGTCGTGGGAGTGTACATCGGGCTCGCGGTCCTGGCGGCGGGCGTGATCGTCGCCATCGGACTGGGCCTCGGGGAGGCGTTGGGCCTGGCCAAGGCCACCGTGGTCGTCTCCGCGCTCGGAACGGGGGGCGTGATGGCCGGCTTCGCGGTGATCATGCCGGCGCGCACCCGGAAGGGAGCGCGCACGCTCGAGGAAGTCCGGGGCTTCGAGGAGTTCCTCGAGCGGGTGGAGGAGGACCGGTTCAAGCGGATGATCACGAGCCCCGAGATGTTCGAGCGGCTCCTGCCTTTCGCCATGGCCCTCAAGCTGGAGAAGCGGTGGGCGGACGCCTTCGCCGACATCTATCGGGAGCCGCCGAGCTGGTACGTGGGGGGCCACTACGACGCCTTCCATCCGCGGATCTTGGTGAGCGACCTGGGCCGGATGACCGAGCAGGCCGGCACCGCCATGCAGTCGGCGCCCCGGAGCTCCGGGGGCTCCGGATTCGGCGGCGGGGGCGGCGGCTTCTCGGGTGGCGGGGGCGGCGGAGGGGGCGGCGGCGCCTTCTAGCAGGACGCGGCCGCGGTCCGAGCCGATCTGCAGAACGCGAAATTCGCTCGCGAAACGCCACCCTTCCGACTCCGTCCGCGGGGAGGAACGCTCGACGTTCGCCGGTGCGGCGTGGCGCCGATCTCCGAACCACGGTGGAGGGCGGTCCCGCCGACGAGTCAACCTGCCGACAGGGACGCCCGACACCATAAAATGTCTAACTTGTTTCCAATTATCTAGATAGTTTACGTTATCTCAAGTTGTTTATGGACGCCGTGAGCGGGTAGGCCGCACCGCCATCGCCCTCTCGCAGGCACCCGGCGCCGCCGAGCCGGTCCCGAACCCGCTCGCCCACCCGCCGCCGGGGGCTCCGGCCTCGATCTCGCAACTCCCTACCCTCGTCGGGCAACCGGCCCGGCGCATTCGGCGACACGAGGCGAGCCGGCCTGCGGGACATGAATGACACGACCACGCTGA
>CAYMQZ010000113.1:0-8671 GCA_964392705.1 uncultured Gemmatimonadota bacterium | reverse complement strand
GCTCGGCGTCTCCTACATGCTCAGCTCGGAGTGGGCGGTCAGCAACATCGATCCGGGCGCGACCGAGCCCACGCCGGACAACGAGTGGGTCGAGGGTGGCGCGCACCTCATGGTGATCGTGCCGGACCCCGCCATGCTCGAAGGCTACCCCGACGACCCGGGCCCCGGCCCGTACGTGATGTGGAAGGGGACGCCCTACGTGCACCTGATGATCCCGATGGAGGACGTGGTCGAGACGACCGGGAACTGACCCCGGGCTTCTCCCGGGCTGGGCGACCAGGGGACGCTCGCGTCGACCTGGCGCCCGGCCCACCCATCGGAAAAGCGACCGCCGCCGGAAAGCGACCGTCCCTCTCGGAAGCTGGTCCCGCCAGCCGCCGAAAGCGGAGGTCCGCCGCCCCACCTTTCAGCGTCGCCGGATCCACCGGGGGGAGTGGTTGATCCCACTCTCCGTCAGGACGCGGATCTCCCCGCTGGCCAGCTCGAGCACGTGGATGTCGCCCGCCGTCCGACCGTCCCGTTTCGCGGTGAAGGCCACGTACCTCCCGTCGGGGGAGAAGCGGGGCACGGCGTCGCTCGGGCCGAGGTCGATGCGGCGCGAGAGGGAGCCGGATCGGTCCAGGATCACGACATCGGTCCGGGGAGATCCGTCCGCGCCCCTTCCCACGACCGCGGTCACGGCGAGTCGGTCGCCGTCGGGGTGCCAGCTCGGGTGCAGGAGCTCGAGGGCGGCCTCTTCGGGCTCGGCGATCGTCAGCTCCCGCCGGTCTCCCCCGTCCGGGCTCACCAGGAACAGATGCGCGGGAGCGTCGGGATCGGGCTCCAGCGTCGCGCTGAAGGCGAGGAGGGTCCCGTCCGGGGACCAGGCGGGCGCGGTGGCCCAGAAGCCCCCTTCCGTGGGCGCCCGCGGAGGGCTCCCGCCCCCGGCGTTCACGATCCGCAGCTGCCAGCCCTCCTCCGCCAGCGGCAGGGACAGGTACGCGATCCGGGCTCCATCCGGTGACCAGGCGGGGCTTCGGTCGGGCTCCTCGGTGTCCGTGAGGTTCGCCGGCGGGGAGCCGTCCGTCCCGATGATCAGGATGTCCCAGCGCTCCCCCAGTCGGGAGTAGGCGATCCGGGAGCCGTCCGGGGACCAGACGAGGTCGGCGAAGAGCGGGAAGGGATCCCCCGGGGAGAGTCGGTCCCGGGCTCGCGTGAGGTTTCGCTCCTCGGCGCCCTCGATACGGGTGACGAAGATGTCGGGGACGTGGAAGGAGCCGCGGACGAAGTCGTCGACGACCGTGTCCCTGACGAACGCGAGCCGAGGCGCCGTCGAGGAGACCGCGAAGGAGACCACGTCGGGGTGCCTGGGCGGGCCGGCGACCGTGCGCGCGGGCGAGCCGTCGAGGCCGGCCACCCGCAGGTCGCGGCCGGGCGCGCCGGGCGGCCGGTGGAGGAACGCGACGGCCAAGTCCGATCCAGCGTCCACGTCTCCCGGAGGCGGCGTGAGGCCCTCGCCGCACGCTCCCGTGGCGAGCGCGAGGAGGAGGAAGAGACCGGCGAACGGCGGCCGGCCACGGTGAGCCCGGGAGCCGGCGCCCGGAGCGGCGAGCGGCGACCGGCCCCCGACCCCGGGGCGCGTCCCGGGCGGCTGTCTCATCGGCTCACCCGCCCGCCATGAAGCCCGCCCCGTCCGGCCAGAAGCGGAAGTTGTGCGGGACGCACCAGGGACGCTCGAGTCGTGGGGGACGGGGCCCGGAGCAGTCCCGCGGGTTCCCCACCCCGTCGAACAGCCACACCAGGATCGAGTCCTCGCTGTAGTGCGCGTAGAAGATCTGTCCCTCGGTGTAGTAGGTCCCGCCCCCGCCCAGCGCGTTTCCGGTTCCCGAGAAGCCGTCGACGTCGAGCTCGAAGTAGTGGTCCAGCCCGAACAGGTGGCCGATCTCGTGTGCCAGCAGGGAAGGAATGGCGAGCTGGGGCGCGATGAGGACGGCATCCCGGCAGGCCAGCCCGCCGGTGCCTTCGAAATCCGTGTAGTAGATGTTGATGTGACCCGGGCGATAGCCCACCCGGGTTCGGGCATCGGAGGCCGGCTCGCACAGCTCGCGGCCCTCGCTCTCCGGTAACGCCAGCTCTCTGCGGTCGACGATCTCCTCGACGTCCAGCCGCACCCCCACGCCCTCCTCGTCCCAGGCCGCCTCGAGGCCCTCCAGCGTGGCCTCGACCCTCCCGGGATCCACCCCAACGGCCCAGGCCGTCGCCGGCACCCGGACCACGTCCCGCAGTACCACCTCGACCGTGTCGACGCCCTCCGTCCAGGCGAAATCGGTCACGGACGTGACCGCCCTTCCGCGGTCGAAGACGACGACCTCGCGGTGGACCTCCGAGCGGCGGAACACGACCGGGAGGATCGAGTCCGTCCCCAGGATCGCCCGGTCGTCGATGAAGCCGCGGGAGGTGAAGCCATCGACCAGCACGCCCCTGGCCCGGCCGGAGGTGTTGCGGATCCGGATGATGTCGGGCCGCGGGACCACCAGGAAGGGCAGCGACTCCGCCCGGGCGTCGCCCGATTCCGCGACCAGCGTGTAGGTGCCCGGCCGGTCCACGGACAGCCCGTGAAACGTCGCGGCGCCGTTGTCCAGGGAGGCCGCCGTCGGGCCGGCGAGCGCCGCTCCGGATCCGGCCGGACCGAGACCGAGCTTCACCGCTCCGGGGCCGGTCACGAAGGTGCCGTCGGCCTCGCGGAGCCGGACGACGACGGAATCCGGCAGCGCGTGTCCGACGGCCGCGTCGTCGGGCTGTACCTGGAAGGCCGCCACCCGGCCTTTCGCGGAGGGCGAAGGCGTGAGGGGACCCTCCGAGCACCCGGCGAGGCCGACCAGGACCCCGAGGAAGAGGCCGGCGCGGACCCCGCGGCCGCGACGGCGGGAGCATCGCACGTCAGCCCGCCCCCACGTCCCCCGGGTTCGAGTTCCGCTCCCGATCGAAGGCGTCGTACGCCTCCCGCTTCAGGTGGATGCCCTCGGCCGAGAAGTCGCCCGAGAGCGAGGCACTCGCGCCGCCGGTCGCCTCGCCGTACAGCTCGGCCAGCAGGGTCTCGAAGCTCCCGTCCGGCGCCGGCAGCTCCAGGAAGGTCCCCTCGACCAGGTCGCCCCAGCCCCGGTCGTCCAGGTACTCCGTGAACGGGCCGTAATGGTAGAGCTCGATCCGCTTCTCGTACTTCAGGGCGTCGAAGAGGCCGCCGCAGGAGCCGTCGGCGAGCTGGGGCACGCAGCGCTCCCCGCCGGGCGCGGTGCCGGCCGGGTCGTCGAACCGCGGCAACTCGCCTCCCTCTCTCGATGCGTTCACGATCTCCATGGCGGCCGCCCGGTCTCCCAGACGGAAGAGCGCTTCGGCCCGGATGAAGTCCAGCTCCTTCACGGGAAAGTCCGGGTGATCGCCCACGCCCTCCGCCTCCAGCAGGTGGGCCCAGCGTCCGTCCCAGTAGTGCGAGAAATGGTCGAGCCCCCGGTTGGGCCGGAAGAGCGTTTCCTCGCGATACCGCGCGTAGGTCCCGTCCGAGGTCGGCGAGCCTCCCGTGATGCGGCGGTCGTCGGTGTCGATGGGGAAGGGCTCGCGCTCGGAGGGCGCCGCGCCGATCCACGCCTCCCAGGCTCCGCTGGCGTCGGCGGGCCCGATGGTGCGGTAGTCCAGGCGGGCCCAGGCGGGGTGCGAGCCCGCGAACAGCTTCAGCATGTCCCAGGCCCAGTTCGTCTCCCAGTCGCTGTCGTAGTAGCCGACCCAGGACCGGGTGATGCCGTTCCGTGCGTCCGCCAGCACGGAGGACCAGTCGACCGCCGTCCGGTCCCCCGGCGAGCGGGCCGCCCCGATGCGGTAGCGGGCCCGCTGGGAACGCGCCAGGCGGGCGAGGCGGTCCGGGTCCATCGGCTCCTTGAACCCCACCCATTCCGCGGGAATCGTGAACTCGGCGCCCTCCGCCAGGGCGATCGCCTCCTCCAGCTTGACCAGCGCGGCCTCCAGCACCTCGGGATGGGGCGAGAGCTCCACGGTCTCCACGTCCGTGGTCTCGTCCACGATGAAGGCGGCGTCGAACAGCACGGCAAGCTGGCCCAGCGCCATGCCCTGGAGGAACTTTCCGAAGGCCACCGCCCGGTCGGTGTCGGCCCCGCCCTCGCCGAGCTCCGCCCCCTCGTCGATGGCCACGAGCGCGTCCCGCACCGAAGCCAGGGTCCGGTGGAGCTCGATCCAGGGCTCGGAGATGAACTGGAAGCGGTATTCCGGGTCCGTGATCAGGGGCTGGCGTGGCTCCCTCCCGGCATCCAGCATGCCCCAGTTGAGCCAGGAGGAGGTGTGGGCGTCCGCGGCCGTCGAGAGGGCGGCGGCGGGAACGGGACCGTGCGAGGCGCGCCACCATCCCGCCAGCGCCCCGCCGATCATGGCCTCCACGTCCCGTTGCACCTGGACCGGCGTGGAGTTTCCGCTCGCGGCGCTCCCCCCGTCCGGGCCGACGCTCGACCCTCCGCAGGCGGCGAGCGAGGCGACCAGGGTCGCCAGGGGGAGGGGACGGCGGATCCGGGTGGCGATGCTCATGGCTGTTTCCTCCTCGCGTCGCGGCGGCGTCGCCTCGGGCCGGCGAGGCGTCCGACTTCCGATCCTGTCGGGGAAGGCGATCCGGCCGAGGGTTCTCGTCGAGGAAGACGATCGGGCCCGCCGAATTCTGTCGCGTGACAGAATTCCGGCGCCCCGTTCGTCTGGGGGATAGGTTGGCGGGGACGCGACCGGACCGGGACACGGACCGAGGCAGGCGCATGGCGCGCACAATCCGCAGGGCGATCCGCGGAGGTACGGTCGGCTTCGCCGCGCTGGCCCTGACGGCCCTGCCGCGCGGGACGGACGCCCAGAGCCCCGACCAGGACGCCCAGAGCCCCCCCTCCGGGGAGATCCGGGGCCTCGTCGTGGAGCAGGGAAGCGCGCGGGCGATCTCCGGCGCCACCGTGGCGCTCGAGCCGCGGTCGCCCGGACTTGGGCTCCAGGAAGCCGGACCCGGGCTCCAGGAAGCCGCAACCGAGCGCCAGGAAGGTCGGGGAGGCCGCCGTGCGGTGACCGGCGAGGACGGCGCCTACCGGTTCCGGGGGGTGCCCCCCGGGGAGTACCGCCTCCGGGTCTCGAGGCTAGGGTACCGGGCCATGACGCTGTGGGTGGAGCTGCCTCCCGCCTGGCGGGTCCGGAGGAGCCTCGCCCTCCGCGTCGAGCCGATCGAGCTCGCGCCCCTGCGCTACACGGCCGGCGGCGCCTTCGCGCGGTGGCCCCGGGGTCGCGCGAGGGCCGTCTCGGTCGGCCGCTGGACGTCCGCGGGGCTTTCGGAACGACCGACCCTCGACGCCCGGGCCCTCACGCCGGGCGAGGTGCGGGCGATGGCCACCCTCGGCGAGCCCGACCTGCTTCGAGCCCTGCAGCGCCTGCCGGGCGTCTCGGGACGGGGCGACTATTCGGCCGCCCCCTGGATGCGGGGCGCGCCGTGGGGCTTCACCCAGGTCACGCTGGACGGCCTGCCGCTATACGATCCCTTCCACCTCGGGGGGGCGGGCACCGCGCTGGCCGCCGACGGCCTGGAGGCCGCGTACCTGCTCCCCGGGGCGCGGCCCGCCGCCCACTCGGAGGGCGCGGCCGGCACCCTGCACCTCGTCAGTCGCACGGCTCGCGCGGAGGGGGGGACCAGTCTCGCGGCGTCTTCCGTGGCCCTCCGCGCGCACGCGGAGGATCGGTGGCTGCGCGAGCGCGTGGGGCTGGCGCTCACGGGCAGGCGCTCGTGGTGGGACCTCCTGCGGCCGGGCTTCCTCTCCGGCGGCTCGGCGGGTCCGTTCGACTACCACTTCGCCGATCTCGCTGGACGTCTGGACGTCCGGGTCGGGGAGGGGGGGACGATCGAGGCGGGGGGCCTGTGGGAGGAGGACCGGATCGATGGAGATGTCGGGGATCTCGTCTCCGAATCGAGGGGTCGTTGGGGGAACCGGTCGGGATGGGTGGCGCTGGACCGCTCGTTCGGAAGCTCCGGGATCCGCGCCACGATCGGCCGCAGCGCCTACTCGCTGCGCACGGGTCCGCGGCCCTGGGCCTCGTTCCGGAGCTCCCGCGGAATCCCCTCGCTGGACCGCGTCGAGCTCGACCTGTCCCGCCGGGTCCTGCGGCTGGAGGCCGCGGGAGAGCTTCCGCAGGCCCCCGTGGAGTGGAACGCCGGGTTCGAGCGGGTCGCCGAGCGCCTCGCGCAGTTCGGGAGCGAGGCGTGGGATCGCGGGGCGCCGGGCGTCGACGGCGAGGCTGTGGCCGAACGGAGCCGGGGCTGGGCCGAGGGGACCGTCCGCCTCGGCTCCCTGCGGCTGGCGACGGGCGCGGCCCTGGACCTCTCGAAGGACCTGCCCCTCCCGGGCGGTCCCGTACGCCCGAGCGTCCGCCTCCGCTGGGAGGGTCCGGGTCGCTTGAAGGTGGAGCTGGCCCGGAGCCGGAACCGTCAGTTCGCCTATCCCGTGGCGCCGGCGGGACGGGCGTTCGGGCCCGACCTCCGCGTGGGCCACGTGTGGGTGCTGGCGGGCGACGGGCGGCCATCGCTCACCTCGGACGTGACGACCCTCGGGCTCGAGGTCCGGCTGCCCGGAGAGCTCACGGGAGGGGTCACTGCGTGGAGGCGCCGCTCGAGCGGTCTATGGACCCGCGGGGTCTCGACGCTCGTCGAGGGGTCCCGGCAGTCCGCCTCGCCGGAGGGCGGGACGGGGAAGGAGCGGGCCGAGGGGCTGGAGATCCTGGTCCGGCGGGACGGGAGCCGGATCTCCGGAGAGGCGTCCTACACGTGGACCGACGCGGAGATGCAGGGAGACGCCGGGCGCATCTGGTCCTCGCCCGCGGAGCGGCGGCATTCCGTGGACGCGGTGGTCGGATCCCGGATCGCGCGCGGGCTCCGGGCCGCGACGCTCTTCCGCGCCGAGAGCGGCTGGCCCTATGCCTTCGGCCCGTGGACCTGCGAGCGCTTCGACCCGGTCTGCACGTCGCCCGAAAACCTGGCACGGCGTCCCGCGAGCTTCTCGTTCCGGCGGAGCCCCGGGTACGTGTCCCTGGATCTCGTGCTGGACTGGACGAAGCGGGGCGAGCGGCTCGCCTGGAGAGCTTCCGCGTCGCTCCGGAACGTCCTGGGTCAGGAGAACCCGGCCGCCTACCGGGCGGCGAGCTGCTTCGGGGCGGAGCTGGTCTCGATGGTCTGCGAGAAGGCCGTCGGAGCGGGAGGGTTCTCGCGGGGGCTCACGGGGCTCACGCCCGCCGTGGCCGTCGAGCTGGAGTTCTGACGAGAGGGATGGATGTCGAGGAGACCTACGAGGCCTACGGCGACGAGCTCTTCCTCTACCTGGCCCGCTATTGCGGGGATCCGCAGTTGGCCAGGGACGTCGTGCAGGAGACCTTCGTCCGCCTGCACGGCCGACCGCCCGAGCGCACGGAGGCGATCAGGACATGGCTCTTCCGGACCGCGACCAACCTGCTGCGCGACATGCTCCGGGTCGCCTCGAACCGCCGCCGCATCCTCCGGTCCGAGAGCCATCGGATTCCGAAGCCCGGTCCGACCTCGGACCCCCAGGGGGACCTGGAGCGGCGCGAGGACCTGGCGCGGCTTCGTCGGGCCCTGTCGGGACTCCGGGAGAAGGAGAGGACGGCGCTTCTCATGCGGGAGGCCGGGTTCAAGCACCGGGAGATCGCCGAGGAGCTGGGGACCACGACGGCTTCGGTCGGGACGCTCATCGCCCGGTCGCTGGCGAAGCTCGAGTCCGCGATGAGGGGGGAGGAGGGGAGCCGGTCGTGACGGCGGCCGGAGGAGGGGACGGCGTGCGGTCAGCCGGAGAAGGGGGTCGGGTGCCGGAAGAATGCGTGCGCGAGGGGACCCTGCTGCGCCATCTGGACGGCGCGCTCCCCGCCACCGAGAGGGACGACGTGGCGCGTCACCTGGAGCGTTGCGGCGCCTGCCGGGCGAGGCTGGAGGGGCTGGAGTCGAGGGATCGCGCCGTCCGGTCCTGGATAAGGGGGCACGACCCCGAGCCACCCCCGCGGGATGCGTATCGGCTGGAGGAGGCGATGCCTCCCGATCGATCGCGTGGCTCCTCACGCTCGCGCTGGGTCCTGGCGGCGACGGTCGTGCTCGCCCTGGCCGGAGTCGCCCTGGCGGGCTCGGTGCTGGCCCGAATCCTGGATGACGGGCCGGTCCCCGAGGAGCCCGAGGCGGCCGACGGGCCCGCTCCCGGGGAACGAGCCGCGGCCACCTCCTTCGTCCCCGTCGGAAGCGAGCTCGTGATCTGGTTCGCGAGCCCCGAGACCCGCGGTCGCCTCACGGTCGAGCCGGCGACCGACTCGACCGTCACCCTGAGGGTCCCCTCGGGAGAGGTGGAGCTGCTGGTGGAGATGGGTACCGTGCGGGTCCGCAACGCGGCCGCGGCCTCCGGCGCCTACCGGCTCTCGGTGCCGCCGTCGGTCCGGACGGTGCGGTTCCGCGTGCCGGGGACGGCGGAGGGGGTAATGGACGTGGCGGGTCTGGAGGCCGCCCGGTCGGTGCGGCTCCCTCCGCGAGGAGACGGATGAGGCCGTGGCCCTCCCGGTCGTCTCGGCCGCGCGCAGCTCGGGCCCCCCGGCGGCTCAGCCACCCTCCCGCGCCTCCTCC
>CAYMQZ010000112.1:0-8752 GCA_964392705.1 uncultured Gemmatimonadota bacterium | reverse complement strand
CCTCCGCCGCGAGGACCGCCCGCGCGGCGCGGCGCGGGCCGTCGGGTCCGGGAAGGGGCGGGAGCACCAGCCGCGGCCTTCCCCGGCCGTCCAGGAGCACCGCGAGCGGCGTGTGGCGGTAGCCCAGGCGGAGGAGGAGCCGCTCGGCCTCGCCGTTCGGATCGTCGCGCACGGGAAAGCTCGCGCCGCTGGCCCGCACGACCGTGGCCCGGGCGGCGGAATCCGTGGGCAGGTCCAGGCCCACGCCCAGCACCGGCAGGCGGTGCCTCCGGTGAAGCTCGTTCCACTGTCGCACGAGCTCCCGGAACCGCGGACAGTCCTCCGCCTGGAAGATGTGGAGCAGCGTCGGGCGCGACTGGTGAGCGCCGAGCTCCGCCAGGTTCGGCAGCGTGGCGAGGGGGGCCGTTCCCAGGAAGGCGACGAGCCTCAGGAACGACCCCACCGTCAGGACCGCGACCACCCCGAGAGGCCAGATGCCTCTCACATCTTCTCCGGATAGTAGTCGTACGTCGTCGTGCACTGCTTGTAGAACAGGATCCAGATGCACGACTCGTTCGTGCGGCACTGCGGGCCCGTGTTCTCGCCGCAACCCAGGGCGACCGCCTGCGGCGGCGCCGGCGAGGCGACGAACAGGGCCACGGCCGCCAGCGGCGCGAAGAGGCGAAGCAGCCTGCGGCGATTTCGTGCGAGCTTCATGGTTCCTCCTTCTCTGGTTCGGGTGGGTCGTCGCGAACGCCGGAGAGGGTAGGCGCCGGCGTCAACCCGGTCTCATCCCCGGCTCCGGATCGACATCGGTCTCCACCGGCTTCCCGGCCGGCACCGTCAGCGCTCTCGCGAAGCCCTTTTCCGGAGGCCTGTGCCGCCGCAACTTTCCGCGACGCGGCGCGCGCCCTCCGAGGCTTCCCCGGAAAAGGACGGACCTGCATGCTCCTGCCGAGCGGGCTGGTGAAGATCGCGATCGGCGTGTCGGCGGCCGGCGTGACGGCGACAGGTCTGTCGGCGGCCGGCCTGCGGGCGGCCGGTCCGCCGGCCCTCGCCGCGCAGGAGCCGGTCGCGGTGGAGCCCGGCACGCTGGTCCGGGAAGGCGCCGCGATCCACTACCAGGTCGCCGGCCGGGGGCCCGCGATCCTCTTCCTGCACGATGGACTCACCCACGCCGCGGCCTGGGACCTCGTCTTCGGCGCCTTCGCCCGGGACCACCGGGTCGTCCGCTTCGATCGCCGCGGCTTCGGTCGCTCCGACCACCCTGCGGCGCCCTATTCGCCGCTCGAGGACATGGCCGCGATCCTCGATGCGACCGGCGTGGAGCGGGCGACGCTGATCGGGGCGTCTTCGGGGGGCGGCCTGGCCCTGGCTTTCGCGCTCGCGCATCCGGAACGCGTCGAAGCGCTGGTGTTGGTGGGCGCCGTGGTGCCGGGCTACGGATACTCGGAGCACTTCACGTCGCGCGGCTTCCGGAACACCTCGCCGCTGCTGGACGGAAAGCCGAAGCGGGCTCTCCGCAACTGGGTGGAGGATCCCTGGGTCGTGGCGCCCGGGAACAAGGACGCGCGGAAGCGGCTGCGCGCCCTGCTCGAGCCCTTTTTCGAGAAGCAGATGGCCCAGCGGCCGGATCTGGAGCGCCTGCCGGAGCCGAACCTCGTGGCGCGGCTCCCGGAGATCGAGGTGCCGGCTCTCGTGCTGGTGGGCGAGGCCGACATCCCGGATGTGCACGCCCACGCGGGCGCGCTCGAGACGTGGCTCCCGGACGCCCGGCGCGTGGTGGTCCCCGAGGCCGGCCACCTCCTCTTCCTGGAGCGCCCGGCCGAGTTCGAGCGGGTGGTACGCGCCTTCCTGGAGGCGCTCTGAGCGGCCCCGAGGACCGCTTCACGGGTCGCGCCGAGGCCTATGATCGCTGGCGTCCCGGCTACCCGCCGGAGGTCCTCGATGTCCTCCGGGAAGAGATCGGCCTGGCCCCCGAGTGGATCGTGGCCGACGTGGGCTCGGGGACCGGTCTATCCTCCCGGCTCTTCCTGGACGCGGGGCACACGGTCCACGCCGTCGAGCCGAACGCCGGGATGCGGGCGGCCGCGGAGGCCCGGTTGGCATCGTGGGCCGGCTTCCGGAGCGTGGCCGGGACCGCCGAGGCAACGACGCTGCCCGACGCCTCGGTCGACTTCGTCGTGGTCGGGCAGGCGTTCCACTGGTTCGACATCCCGGCCGCCCGGCGCGAGTTCCAGCGCATCCTCCGAGGGGAGCACGCCGCCCTGCTCTACAACACGCGCCGGACCGAGGGGACGCCGTTTCTCGAGGGGTTCGAGGCCCTGATCCGGCGCCACGGGACCGACTACGAGCGGGTGCGCCACGACCTGCGCACGGACGAGGCGGCCGCGCGCTTCTACGCCGGCCGTCATGGACGACGGATGCTCGAGAACGAGCAGGTCCTGGACCTGGAAGGGTTGATCGGGCGGACGCTGTCGTGCTCCTACGTGCCCGCCGAGGGCGACGCGGGGCGCGAGGAGCTGCTCGAGGCCCTCAGGGAGCTGTTCGAGCGACACGAGCGAGGCGGGACGGTGCGCCTGGACTACGACCTCGAGGTCTACTTCGGTAGGCTGGAATGACGGGGCCGGCGGCCGGCGGCCGCTGCCCCGAGTGCGGCGCCCGCTCCTACCCCTCGCGCAGCGTCCTCGCCGGCTCGATCCGCGCCGCGGCCCGGGCCGGGATCCAGGCGGCGAGGGCCGCCACGGCCAGCAGGACGGCCGGCACGCTCGCCAGGGTCAGCGGGTCGGTGGCACCCACCTCGAACAGGAGGCTCCGCAGGAAGCGTGTGAGGGCGAGGGCGCCGACCAGCCCGGCCGCGAGGCCCAGCGCGACGAGGCGCAGGCCCTCCTTCACGACGCTCGCCGCCACGGCCCGCCGCGGCGCGCCCAGCGCCATGCGGATTCCGATCTCGCGCCGCCGCCGGGCGACCGAGTAGGAAAGGACGCCGTACACGCCGACCGATCCCAGGAGCAGGGCCGCCAGGGCGAAGCCGGCGAGCAGGGAAGCGGCGAAGCGACGCCGCGCGGTGCTCTCGGCGTACAGCTCGGGCGCGGTCGCGAACCGGCGCACCGGCAGCTCGTCATCCAGGCGCCACACCTCCCGCTCGACCAGTCTCGCGAGGCCGGGGACTTCGCGGTCCGTCCGCACGAGCAGCGCCATCCACGACAACCAGCTCCACGGCTTCTGGCTCCAGGGCAGGTAGATCGTCTCGGGAGCGGGCCGGTCGGGGCTCCACACGCGCGCGTCGCCGACCACGCCCACGATCTCGTGCCAGGGACCCTCGGGGCCCACGACCGCGACCCGCCGGCCCACCGCGTCTCCCTCCGGCCACAGCCGCCGCGCCAGCCCCTCGCTCACCACGGCGACGAGCGGGGCCTCGGCCCGGTCGCCCGGCTCGAGGCCGCGTCCCCGCCGGACGCGGATCCCCATGGTGCGGAAGTAGCCGGGCGTGACGGCCTGCACGGAGGCGGACTCGTCCATCGGGTCCGGTCCCGGGGCGGGCCGGCCCTGGATCGCGAACCCGAAGGTCATCTGGTATCCGATCACCGGCGGCTCGCTGGTGCCGGCGGCCCGGACCACGCCGGGCAGGGCCTCGACGCGCTCCAGCAACCGGTCGTAGAAGGCGGCCTGGACCGGGGTCTCCGGGTACCGGCTGGTCGGGAGGTTGAGCGAGGCGACCGCCAGGCGCTCCGGATGGAAGCCGTAGTCGACGCGCTGCAGCTCCAGGAGCGAGCGGAGAAGGAGCCCCGCCCCCACCAGCAGCACCACGCAGAGCGCGACCTGGGCCGAGAGCAGGGCGCCCCGCAGCCTCGCGTCCCCCCGGGCGCCGGCCACCCGCCCGGCGCCTCCGGACAGGGAGCGCGCCGGGTCGACCCCCGCCCCGCGAAGCGCCGGGAGCAGGCCGAACAGCAGGGTGCTCGCCAGCGTGACGCCGAGGGCGAACAGGGTGACGGGAAGATCGAGCCTCGCCCCCTCGAGTCGCGGGATGTCCGGCGGCGCGAGTTCCGGCAGGAGCGCGATCCCGCCCACCGAGAGGAGGAGCCCGAGCGCGCCCCCGAGCGTCGCGAGCAGCAGGCTCTCGGTCAGGTGCTGCCGGAGGAGCCGCCCCCGGCCGGCGCCCAAGGCGCCGCGCACCGCCAGCTCCCGCCGCCGGCTCAGTGTCCGCGCCAGGAGGAGGTTGGCGAGGTTGGCGCACGCGACGAGGAGCACGAGCGCCACCACGGCCAGGAGCAGCCACATGAGCGGGCGCACCTCGGCCGTGAGGTCGGCCCGATACGGCTGGACGTTCACGCTCCAGCCGGTGAGGAAGCGGGGATGCAGCTCGCGCATTCGGTCGGCGATCGCATCGAGCTCGGCGTCCGCCTCCTCGGGCGCCACGCCGGAGCGGAGCCGTCCGATCACCTGCCACTTGTGCCCCTCGCGCTGCTCGCGCTCCCGGGGCGGGAAGCGGAGGATGGGCCAGGCTTCGACCGTGGGGTCGGGGAACCGGAAGGCGCGGCCCATCACGCCCACGACCGCGTACGGCACGTCGTCCAGTCGGATCGTCCGGCCCACGACCGCCGGGTCGGCGCCATAGCGGCGGCTCCACAGGCCGTGCGAGAGCACGACCCGGCCCTCCGAACCCGGGACCGCGTCCTCCTCGACGAAGGTGCGGCCGACGCGGGCGGAGACTCCGAGCGTCCGGAAGGCCGCGGGGGTCATGCCGGCGACCGGGATCTCGATCGGCTCCCCCTCGTCCCCCAGGGCGACCTCGAACTTGAAGCCCACGGCCCCCAGCTCCCGGAACGAGCGGGCGTTCTCGCGCCAGTCCAGGTAGCTCCCGCTGGTGACGCGATTGCGCGGGTTCCCTCCTTCCTCGCTCTCGTACACGATGACCAGCCGGTCCGGCTCGGGATATGGGAGGGGACGGAGGAGGACCTCGTGCACGACGCTGAAGATCGAGGCGTTGGCGCCGATCGCGAGCCCGAGCGTGGAGACCGCCACCAGGGTGAAGCCCCGGTCGGCGCGCAGCCGGCGGATCGCGAAGCGAAGGTCCCAGCGGAGCCCGTCGAGGAGATCGGCGAGCCGTCGACGGCGCTCGCCGCGCGCCCCCCGCCGGCTCAGGCGGGTCCGCGCGGCCTCCCGATCCCCGAACTCCGCCTCCGCCCGCGCCCTCGCCTCCTGCCGCGGTAGGCCGTCGCGCACCAGCTCCTCCGTCCGCGCGTCGAGGTGGAAGCGGATCTCGGCCTCCGCGTCCCGCGCCGCCTGGTCCCCGGCGCGTGTCTCGCGGATGCGCAGCAGGCGGCGGACCTTCGGCAGGAAGCTCACGCGCCCCTACTCGACCCGGAGGGCCCGCACCGGTTCGACCCGCGTCGCCCGCCGCGCCGCGAGCCAGGTGGCGGCCAGCCCGACCGTGGCCAGGAGCGCCGCGGCCGCGGCGTAGGTGAGCGGGTCCCGCGCCTCCACTCCGAACAGGAAGCGCCGGAGCAGCCCCGCAGCGGCCAGAGCCGCCACGAGCCCGACCGCCAGCCCTCCGGCCAGCGCGGGCAGCTCGCGGGCCAGGACCTCGCGCACCAACCGGCGGCCGTCGGCCCCGATGGCGAGGCGGATTCCCAGCTCGTGGACTCGCGTGGCCACCGAGCGCGCCGCGACGCCGAACGCGCCGAGCGCAGCCAGGACGAGAGCGGTGAGCCCGAAGGCCGCGACCAGGAGGGTCCGAAAGCGGCCGCCGGCCGTCGCGCGCCCCACCATGGTCTCGAGCGAGTCGATCTCGTCGACCGGGAGCGCCGGGTCGGCCTCCCACACCGCCTCGCGGAGCCGTCCCGCCAGCCCCCGGGGCCGACCGTCGTCGAGACCCGCGGCCGACACGCCGGCGGGATCCCCGGAGGCGCGCACGAGCATCGAGACGCCTCGCGGCTCGGGCATCTGGAGCAGCGGCACGTAGAAGGCCGGCTTGGCCTCGGCCTCCAGCTCCTCGTGCCGGATGTCGCCCACGACGCCGACGACCTGCCAGCGGACCTCGTCCCACACGATCGCCCCGCCGATCGGGGAGGCGTCCGGCCAGAAGCGCTCCGCCATGGCGCGGCTCACCGTCGCCACGCGCGGGGCGTCGATGCGATCGGCCTCCGAGAAGCCCCGACCTGCCAGCACCGGCACCCGCAGGATCCGGAAATAGCCCGGGAGCACGGCACGGCGCACCGCCTCGGGCTTCTGCGCGTCGGGCCCGACCTCCCGGCCCGCCAGCTCGAAGCTGCTGCTGCCCCCGCGCCCGGAGAAGGGGACGGCCGAGGCCCCGGAGACGTCGGTCACGCCGGGAACCGCGGAGGCGCGATCGAGGATGGCCCGCAGGCCCACGGCGATCTCGGCCGAGGTGGGGTAGCGGCGGGGAGGCAGGGAGAGGCGGACGGTCGTGACTCCCTCCGGCTCGAATCCCGGGTCCACGGCGAGCCGCGCGGCGAGGCTGCGGGCGAGCAGCCCCGCGGCCACCAGCAGGAGGAGGGAGAGGCCCACCTGCGCCGCCACCAGGGCACGCTGCGCCCGTGGCGATCCGCCGTCGGCACCCGTGGCGGCCCGGCCGGCGCCCTGGAGCGCCCGCCGCAGGTCGCTCCGCCGGGCCTGCAGGGCCGGCCACAGCCCGAAGGCGATGCCCGTGGCGAGCCCCAGCAGCCCCCCGACGGCGAGGAAGCGGAGGTCCGAGACCCCCAGGGCCGGAAGCGCCAGCTCCGGGGGCGCGACCTCGAGGAGCAGCGCTCGTCCGCCCCAGGCGATCGGCAGGCCCGCGACGGCCCCCAGGAGGCCCAGGATCAGGCTCTCGGAGAGGAGCAGGCGGGCGATCCGGCCGCCCCCCGCCCCGAGCACGGCCCGCGTGGCGATCTCGCGCCTCCGCCGGGCGACCCGGCCCAGCAGCAGGGTCGCCACGTTGGCGCAGGCGATGGCCAGCAGGAGGCCGACGGCGCCCAGCAGCAGCCAGAGGCCACCCGCCGCCTCGCCGCGCTCGCTCCGCCGCCGCGCCTCGACCCGGGCGCCGCGGGCCCCCGCCGGACGGTCGCCCCGCAGGACCGGCGCCACCTGGGCCCGCGCCATCTCCGAGGTCGCGCCGGGCGCCAGTCGCGCGATCCCCTCGTAGGAGTGGTTGTCCTCCGTGAGAGGGACGCCGTCGGCTCCCACCGGGATCCAGAGGTCCCAGGCGGCGTCGGCGCCGGCGTTCGGGTCGGTGCGGGGAATCCGGAATCCCTCGGGAGCGACGCCCACGACCGTGAACGGGTCGCCGTCCAGGAGGATCGAGCGGCCGAGCACGTCGGGCCTCCCCCCGAACCGATCCCGCCACAGCGCGCCCGACAGCACGGCGACGCGGGCGGTCCCCGGTCCCTCCTCCGACGGGGCGAACCCGCGCCCGAGGCGCGGGCGCGCGCCGAGCAGGGGGAAGAAGGAGGCGGAGGCGCGGCCCACCCGCAGGCGACGGGGCTCGCCGTCGCCCGTGAGCGCCATGGTCGTCTCGCCGAAGATCGCCACCTCCGCCAGCGCGCGTCCCCCCTCGCCCACGGAGCTCTCGTCCTCGCCGACGCCGCCTTCTCGAGCGGTGCCATCCCCGACGGCGTCTTCACGGATGGCCCGGTACTCCGGATACGACAGCGGGATGTGGGCCCAGAACGCCCCCAGCACCTCGTGCCCCTCCCACCCGGGGTACGTGTTCCACAGCGTGACCAGGCGATCGGGACGCTCGTAGGGCAGGGGACGGAGGAGGATCGGCTCGGCGACCCCGAAGATGGCCGTGGCCGCGCCAATGGCGAGCCCGAGGCTGAGGACGCAGGCGGCCGCCAGCCCCCGGTTCCGGCGAAGCTGGCGCGCCCCGTAGCGCAGGTCCGCGAACACCCCTTCCAGCCACGCGCCGAAGCGCCGGAGCCGCTCCGTCCGGGCCGCCCTCCGGCCGAGCGTCCTCCGCGAGGTTCGCATGTCGCCGAACTCCGCGCGCGCCCGGGCCTCGGCCTCCTCGCGCCGGAGCCCCTCGCCCGCCATCAGCTCCCGGGCCCGCTCCTCGAGGTGGAAACGGATCTCCTCCTCCACGTCGCGCTCCGCCTGGTCCGCGGCGCGCGCTTCGCGGATGCGCAGGAGCCGGCGCCAGCCGGAAGGCCGGCTCACCGGAGCCCCCCGCCCGGGCGCGGGCTCACGCCGGCTCCGCGGCGAGCAGGGCGAGCAGGGCCCGCGCATAGCGCCGGATCGAGCGCGCCTGCTTCGCGAGCTCGCGGCGGCCGCGCGCGGTGAGCCGGTAGAACTTCGCCCGACGGTTCGTCTCCGAGCGGCCCCACTCGGATTCGAGCCACCCGCGGGCCTCCATCCGATGGAGCGCCTGGTAGAGCGCCGCGTCGTCGACCTCCAGCAGCCCGTCCGTCCGCCCCCGGATCCAGCGCGTCACCGCGTAGCCGTGCATCGGCTCGCCGGAGAGGGCCTTCAGGATCATCACGTCGAGGGTGCCCTTGAGCAGGTTCGGCGATTCGTCGGTCATCTGGTCGTATCCGGTCGGCTCCGGCTCCGCGTCCGGTCCCCGCCCTCGGGGCTTTCCGCCTCGTCATCGTCGGCTCGAACCCTTAGACGCTAAGGGAAGAAAGAAGGTTGCACCAGTCCCCGGAGACACGAACCGGGCACTCTACCGGATCCCTTCCTTACGAGGCCGTCGGCGCGCCGATAGATTGAGGCCCATGAGCGAGACCCACGAGCCGCGAGAGGGTCCATCCGAGGTAACGGCCGACCCGTG
>CAYMQZ010000111.1:0-8762 GCA_964392705.1 uncultured Gemmatimonadota bacterium | reverse complement strand
GATCCGCGTGTACGGCCCCGGGGGAGAGTTCCTGACCGAGATCGGCGGGCGTGGAGACGGTCCCGCGGAGTTCCGGGCCATCAACGGAATGTGGCTGACCTCGGAGGGAAGGATCGGCGCCTGGGACGCGACGAGGCGGAGGATCACGACGTTCGGCCTCGACGGCGAGCTCCGGAGCACCCATCGAGTGGTCGTGGGAAGCGAGATTCCGGCGGGCAACCTCGAAGTGTTCCTGGGCGCCTTCGGCGACGACGACGTCCTCCTCGCGTCGCTCGCCTTCGGGGATCGGGGCAATGCGAGCCTGGACGAGCCGATCGCGGACCGCTGGGCGCTGGCCCGCTTCGGGCAGGATGGAGAGCTTCGGGGGTTCCTGGGGGAGGTCCGAGGCATGCGGCGGGTCCGGGGGCAACCCCTCCCCTTCTCTCCCATGGCGTACGCCGTGGTCCTTCGCGACTCGATCTACGCCTCGGACGGCTACGAGGCCGAGATCGCCGTGCTCGATGGAAGCGGAGCGCGAGGCCGGACGATCGAGCTGCCCTCCGCGCCGGCCTCTCCGGACGAAGCGTGGTCCGCGCTGGAGGCGGAGCTCCGGCGTCGGGATCACGCACTCTACCTCCAACACCTCGAGAGCCTTCCCCGGACCGACGAGATCCCGCAAGTCGCCGGCCTGCTGGCCGACGATCAGGGATACATCTGGGCCAAGGTATACGACCCCTCCGTCGATTCCATCTGGCTGCACGACGCGGTCCGGCCGGCTCCCGGAGGCGAATGGCGGGTCTTGCGGCCGGACGGCGAGCTCGTGGCCACGGTCCCGATGCCCGAGAACGTGACGCCCCTGGACATCAGGGGCGATCGGCTCCTGGGAGTGGCGCGCGACGAGCTGGACGTCGAGCGGATCGTGGTGCACGGGCTGGAGCGATAGTGGAATCCATCGATGCTGTCTCGCGCCTGCGTGAAAGGAGTCGCGATCGACAGTGTAGTCCGTGCGGAGCAGCGAGACCGATCCCCGTCTCCCTGGAGCCGGCGCACTCACCGACGGACTCACCCGGGCCTCCTTCCCCTGGCCGAGGTGAATCCTTCCGTCCACCGCTCGCCGGCCGTATCTTGAGCGTACGCGCAGGTGCTCGCCCGGCTCTCCCTCCCGGGGGGCATCAGAAGCAAGGAGTGCAGCCGATGTCCGTATCCGAGCTCCGCTGGCGCCGGCCGGCCACGACGATTTCCGCCCTTCTCTTCCTGCTTGTCCTCCCGCTGCTGGCGCTCGCCGCGTGCGCCGATCGCCCCAGCGAGGAGGAGATCGCCTCCGCGACGGAGAGGCTCCGCCAGCTCTACTTCGACCGCGACTACGCGGCGGCCGCCGTGGAGGGGCGGGACTGGGCGGAGCGCGCGCCGGGGGCGTTCGAGCTCCGGGCCTGGTGGCTGCAGAGCCTCGCCCGCGACGCCGAGGCCGAGGAGGCCGTCACCGAGGCCGAGGCGATGGTCGAGGAACGCGGCGGCGACCCTTGGGCCTGGTTCGCGCTCGCCGGGGCCCTCAACTGGGACGAAGAGCGGGGCGAGGAAGCACTCCCCGCGAGCGAGAGGGCGCTCTTCCTCCGGCCCGATGACGTCCACTTCGCCTGGCTCCAGGCCGACGTGATCCGGAAACAGGAGGGCGAGGAACAGGCGGTGGCCTTCGTCGACTCGCTCCCCGCTTCGCTGGCCGAGCATCCGCTGCTTCTGGTGCGCCGGGGCGTCGCCCTCTACTACGCGTCGAACGCGGCGGAGGGCGAGGAGCAGGAGCGTCTCCGTCGGGAGGCCTACGCCGCCTTCGCCGGGGCCCGCGAGAAGGCGCCCGAGGACGTCGAGGCCCATTTCCTTCCCGGCGCCTACCTGACGAACGCGCAGGATCTGGAGGAGGCCTTTCCGCTCCTCGACAGGGCGGCCGAGCTCACCCCGGCCCCGGAGGTCCACCGCTTCCTGTGGCGCGTCGTGCAAGGACGGCGCGACCTGAGTCAGGAAGAGAAGGCGGCCCTGATCGAGGCCGACGTGGCGCGCATGCTGGAGGCCAGCGGCCGCTCGGGCCCCGCGCTGCAGGCCGCCTCCTCCGTCTACGGCGACCTGGGCCTGGACGAGAAGCGTGAGGAGATGGAAGAGGAGGTCCTCGCGCGTCACCCCGTCAGCGAGTCGGCGGAGTGGGTGCTGGTGAACCGCTATCGGGCCCTCGCCGAGAAGATCTACGAGGCCCGGCGCGAGGGCGAGGAGCCCGACCCGGAGCTGGAGGCGCGCTACCGGCAGATGCTGGTCGACTTCATCGACCGTCCCGAGCACGTGCGGGAGACGCTCCTCGGGGACGCCTACCGCAACCTCTTCCACCTCGTGCGTCACGATCCGGAGGTCGGCGCCGACCGGATCCACGAGATCGTCCGCGGGATCGTCGACTACGAGGGCATCAACCTGCACATCATCCACGCCGAGGCCCCGATGGCGCTCGCGGAGCGCAAGATCCGCTTCCGCGAGGCGGAGGAGATCGCGCAGGCCGGCTTCGAGGCGGCCGAGGAGGAGGTCGCCGAGGCGCGGGAACGGGAGCGCTACGACACCGACGGCGAGTACGAGCGGCTCCGGGACCGCTGGTTCGGCACCTTCCACGACGCGATCGGCTGGATCTACTTCCACGAGGGGCGCCTGGACGAGGCCGAGAAGGAGCTCCTGGCCGCTCACGACCTCAATCCGGAGAACGCCGGGAACCTGTACCGGCTGGGTCGTCTCTACGAGGCGCGCCACGACCTCGCCACGGGCGCGTCGCTCGAGACCGCGATCGCCACGCGATTTCCCGAGGACGACGAACAGGGGGAGTCCAGCCAGGCGGCCGGATCCGAGGGAGGGCCGGAGGGTCAGGCGTACGCCCGGGGCGAGTCGGAGGATGGCCGGGACGGGACCGGCGGCGAGGAGACCGCTGGACCGAGCGCGGGGACGGCCGGCGAGGCGGCGGGAGCGGATGCGGCGAGCGGCGTCGATGTCGCCGCCAGTCTCGCCGACGGAGTCCCGGGCGAGGCCGGCGAGTGGATGGCCCAAGCCGAGGAGTTCTACATCAAGGGCGCCATGGTCCAGACCATGGGCACCAACCCCGCCGAGGAGGCCCTCGAGGCGCTGTACGCGAAGCGTCACGGGACCCTGGAGGGATACGACGCCTACCTGGCCGCCGCGGAGGAGATCGACCGCGAGCGCCGCTACGAAGAGATCCTGGCCGACCGGATCGAACAGCCGGAACCGATGCCAGCCTTCACCCTGGAGACGCTGGATCCCTACGCGCCGTCCCTGGCGCGAGCGTCTACGCTGGAGTCGGAGGCGCTGCGGGGGAAGATCGTGGTGATCAACTTCTGGGGCACCTGGTGCGGGCCGTGCGTGGCCGAGATGCCCGACTTCCAGAAGTTCCACGAGAAGTACCGGAACGATCCGGGCGTGGTCGTCCTCACCATCAACAACGACACGAACCCGGACCAGGTCCGCGAGTGGATGGCGGAGAAGGAGTACGACTTCCCGATCCTCCTGGACGAGGGTTACGTGAGCGAGGCCGACGTCACGGCCTTCCCGACCACCTGGTTCGTGGATCCCGAGGGGCGGATCGTCTTCTCGAAGCGGGGCTGGAGCGAGGCCCTGGTCGAGGAGTTCGGCTGGCGGGTGGAGGCGCTGCGGCCCTCGTCGTAACGGAGGGAGCTCCATACCCAGCGCCCGCGGGTGCTCGACCAAGGGAGGCTCCATGGCTCTTTCGCCCCCTGTGCCCGCGCCGGCCCGGCGGGCGTTCCGTCTCGCCCTCTCGGGGCTGCTGGCGGGGCCCGTCCTCTTCGGCGGGGCCGCCGATCACGGCCACGGCAGCGTGGCCGGCCAGGAGCCCGACCGCCCGCCCGCGGAGCCGGCTCCCGAGGCGCGTCAGGAGACGCCCGAGGCGGCGAGTCGGGTCATCGGTCGCCTGACGGACGAGGTCGACGGAACCCCGATCGAGGGGGCGCTGGTCACGATCGAGCCGGCGGGCAGACAGGCCGTGACCGACTCGGCCGGCGCCTTCGCCCTGGGCGACGTGCCGCCGGGGCGCTACGAGCTCCGGATCCGCCACATCGCCTACGGGACCCGGTCGCTCCCGGTCGAGGTGCGAGCCGGGATGACGACCTCGCTCTCCCTGCGGCTCGCCCCCGAAGCGATCGCCCTCGATCCGCTCGAGGTGCGCGTGGAAGCGCGGTTCCGCCCCCGGTACCTGGAGGAGCGGGGCTACTACGAGCGGAGGGAGAGGGGCTGGGGCACCTTCTTCGACCCGGTGGACGTGGAGCGCTGGAGCACCGGATTCGCACGCGGCGCTGAGGATTTCCTGAACCACCTGGCCTTTCAGGCCCCCTCCTTCTCCCCGCTCTGCGCCAGGACGCCGACCTACATCGACGGCCGTCGCGTCCGGCGGGAGGAGGGACCGATGGCGGACAACCTGCTCCGCGAGATGTCGGCCTCGGAGATCGGCGCCGTGGAGCTCTACACGAGCTCGGTCGGGGTCCCGCTGTTCGCGTTCACCGACTCGACCACGGTCTGCGGGGCTCTCGTCATCTGGACCCGCCGCTGGCGAGAGCCCGCCAGGTTGGAGGCTCTCAGCGTCGAACTGTGTGACCCGGGCGCGGATCCCGGAACCGTGACCGTCGAGGGCATGGTGACGGACGCCTATACCGAGGTCCGTCTCCCCGGAGCGCGGGTGGAGGCCACGCTCCGAGCGCAGGATGGCTCCAGGCGCGAGCGGCGCCTGAGCACGACGGCGGACGAGCACGGCCGCTACCGGCTGTGCGATCTTCCGGCCGGAGGGTCGATCGGGCTGCGGGCCGCCGCCGCCGGCGTCCAGGGGCCCGCCGTGCTGCTTCCGGCGGACGCTGTCCGGCGGGCCGCCGCCCCACTTCCGGTCGGCGCTCGGCAGCCGGACGAGCCGGGCCCCGACGAGCCAGCCGCCGACGAGGCCACCGAGACCGACCGCACAGGGGACTCCGCTCGCCTCCTCAGCGTCTCCCGCGACCTCACCGTCCGCATCTCCGGCCCCGGCCGCATCGTGGGTCGGGTGACCGACCGGGACGCGGGTCGGCCCGTGGCGGCCGCGGCAGTCACCGTGGCGGGGACGGACGCCTGGACGGAGACCGATCGGAACGGCTACTTCCTGCTCGAAGGGGTCGCTCCCGGGGAGCTCGTCATCGAGGTGCGGCACGTGGGCTACGGGACCGTCGCCGACTCCGTCTCCCTTCCCGCGGACCGGACGCTCGAGGTGCGGGTCGCGCTGAGCGCGGACCCCGTGGAGCTGGAGCCGCTCGTCGTCACGGCGTTGCGCGACCGGCGGCTGGAGGTTCGCGGCTTCTACGACCGTCGACAGTGGGGCGAGCGGACCGGCAACGGTCGCTTCTTCACGGTCGAGGAGATCGAGCGCCGCAATCCGCTGCGGATCAGCCACCTGGTCAGGGACGTGCCCGGCATCCGGCTCGCGTGCGAAGGCTCGCGGGGCTGCGCGATCCGCGCGGTCCGGGCGCCAACGTGCAGCCACATCGCCGTGTACGTGGACGGCGTGCGCATGATCTCGGGCGACGCCGGGGCGAGGGCTGGCGCCCGCGGCACTGTCGACGAGCTGGTGCACGCGGCCGAGGTGGCCGCCGTCGAGGTCTATCCGGGCCCCGCCTCCGTGCCGGCGGAGTTCTCGGGACCCACGGGTCAGTGCGGCGCCGTGGCGATCTGGACCCGGTGATCCATCGGTTCGCCCGGCTGATGTGGCCCGCCCTTCCGGCCGGCGGCCTCCACCGGTTCGCCCGGCTGACGATCGCCCTGTCGGTCGTGGCGCCTTCGGTCCCCTCGGCGTGGGGCGCCGAGTGGGACCCCGGGCCCGCCGCCCTCCACGCCCAGGGCGTTCCGGGCGGCGAGGACTCGGTGTCGGTACGGGCGGTCGTCGGTCGCTCCGTGGTCCGGCCGGGGGACCTCGTCCCCGTCGCCGTGGTGCTCGAGCACGCGCGCGGCTTTCACACCTGGCCGCACGAGCCCGTCCTGCCGCCCGCGTATCGCGACGTCGTGCCCGTGGCCACCGACGTAGAGGTCGCCTCGAGGCCCGAGGGCGTGGAGGTGGGCGCGATCCAGTGGCCGGAGCCGGTGCCCGTCACCGTGCGCTACACGGGACGCCCGGTCGAGCTGCTCTCCTACGTCGACACGACGGCCGTCTACCTGCCGTTGGAGCTGGACCGCGGCCTGTCACCGGGCGAGTACGAGCTGACGCTGCGCGTCGCCTGGCAGGCCTGCGACGAGCGGGTGTGCTACTTCCCGCAGGAGCGGGAGCTCGCGGTGCCCCTGCGCGTGGCGGGCGCCGGCACGGCCGCCTCCGCCGAGCCGACCGAGCCCGGCCTGTTCGCGGGCTTCGACCTCGCGGCCTACCGGCGGGCCGCATCGGCAGAGGGCGGAGAGGAGGGGGCCGGCTCCGCGGCCGCCGCCATCCCGGCCACGATGAACGCCTTCGGACGCTCCTTCTCCTTCGACGCCACGGGCCCCGCCGGGCTGGCCCTGCTCCTCGTCCTCGCCGCGGTCGGCGGCTTCCTGCTCAACCTGACGCCCTGCGTCCTGCCGCTCGTCCCGATCAAGGCCATGGGGCTGCGGGCGGCCGCCGAGGGGGACGCGTCCCGTCTCCTCCTGCTGGGGACCAGCATGAGCCTCGGGGTCGTGGCGTTCTGGCTCGCGCTCGGCGGGGCGATCGCCTTCGTGGCCGGCTTCGACGCGATCAGCGCGCTGTTCCAAACCGGCTGGTTCGGGCCGGTCGTCGGGGCCGTGGTGGCGGTAGCGGGACTGGCGATGCTGGGGCTCCTGCCGGCCGTGCGGCTCCCGGCGGCGGTCGGCCGGGTGGACCCCACGCGCGAGAGCGTTCCCGGATCCTTCGGGTTCGGGGTGATGACCGCCGTCCTCTCCACCCCCTGCACCGCGCCGTTCATGGCGGGAGCGTCGGCCTGGGCCGCTTTCCAGCGCCCAGCGGTGTCGATGACCACCTTCGCGGCGATCGGGGGCGGCATGGCCCTCCCCTACCTGCTCCTCTCGGCCCGGCCGAGCTGGATCCGGCGCATCCCCCGGGCGGGACCGGCCAGCCTGCTGGTGAAGCAGGTGATCGGGGTCCTGCTGCTGGCCGTGGCCGCCTTCTTCATCGGCAGCGCCGCGGCGGGCTACCTCGCGAGCCCGCCCGATCCGCCGGGCCGGGGCTGGTGGTGGTCCGTGGGCGGCCTGGTGGCGGCCGCCTTCGCCTGGCTGGCCTGGCGCGGATGGCGGATCGCGACGGCGCCCGCGTGGCGGGCCTCCGTACCGGTCCTCTCGCTGGTCGTGGTCGCCCTGACGCTCGTCGTCACTCGCGGCCTGGCCTCGCCGGGGCCGATCGACTGGGTCCCGTTCACCCCAGAGCGCTTCCGGGAAGCCGCCGCGGCCGACCGCGTCGTGGTCATGGACTTCACGGCCGAGTGGTGCCTCAACTGCAAGGCGCTCGAGACGGGCGTGCTCCACCGAGAGGGGGTCGCCGAGCTGCTCGGGCGGCCCGGGGTCGTCCCCATGCGCGTGGACCTGACCGTGGACAACCCCGCGGGGCAGGCCAAGCTCCGGGAGCTGGGCTGGGTCGGCATCCCGCTCCTGGCCGTGTTCGGCCCCGGCACGGGCTACGACGAGCCGCTGAAGTACGACTCCTACACGCCGGGCGTGGTGCGGGAGGCCGTGCTGGCGGCGCTGACGGGCGGAGGCTAGACGATCTGGCCTGACGGATGGGGTCGGGTGGTCCGGGAGAGCTAGAGATCCGGGAAAGCTGGAGACAGATTAGACGGCGATCATGAACCGGCCTTCCACCGTCCCCGTCCTCCTCCTGCTCCTGGCGTCGACGCGAGCTCTGGTCGCCCAGCGGGGCGGGATCACCCCCCTCGACACGGTGTGGCTGGAGCAGACCGAAACCAGCTACCTGGCGCAGCCCATCGATCTCGCCGCCGATCCCGCCGGCGGGTTCTTCGTGCTGGACGGCCAGGTGCCGCAGGTCCTGAGCTACGACACGCGCGGCGATCTCCGCCGCGTGATCGGGAGCGCCGGCGAGGGGCCGGGAGAGTTCCGGGACGCCACGGCCATCGTCCTGCTCGGCGACAGCCTGGGCGTCGTGGCCTCGAAGCCGGCCGCCCTGATCTTCTACGACCCCGCCACGGGCGGCCACCTCGGCCAGGTCCGACTGGAGGGCTACGCGCATGGCGCGACCGCCTACGGCGCCACTCTGTGGCTGGAGGCGCGGAGCTTCGAGCGTCGCACAGGTCTGGCTCGCCTGACGCCGCCCTACGACCAGGCAGAGCACCTGGCTCCGCTCCCGGACGAGTTCCAGAGGAGTGGAGGGGGGATCGGGCCGCTCGCGGGGATCATTCCCGGGGCGAGCGTCGTCCCGGCCGGCGATCGCTGGCTGGTCGGCTACCAGCCGATGGACCACTTGCTGGTCCTGGATCCCGGAGGAGCCGTCGTGGACACGATCCGGATCCCCGTAGTGAGGCGGCGCGGCGTTCCGGATGACCCCGAGGCGGCCCTGATCGCGGCGATGCGCGAATCGTATCCGAAGGTCTTCACGGTCCTCTCCGTGTTGCAGGGGCTGCACCGATTGCCGGGGGGCGAGATCGCCGCCGTGCACCACGACTACGCGGAGGTCGAGACGCTGGAGGACCTGCCGCCGGCGAGCCGCGTCTACGTGAGCCTTCTCTCCGCCGATCTCCGAGAGGCCTGTCCCGATCTGGAGGTGC
>CAYMQZ010000110.1:0-8768 GCA_964392705.1 uncultured Gemmatimonadota bacterium | reverse complement strand
GCCGCGCTCGCCAGCGTGAGCAGCTCGGTCGGCGATCCCGCGCGGTGGAGCAGCGCCACCGACTCCGACACCTGCAAGTCCCGCCGCACGCGCCGCTCGAGCGCGGACACCTCGCCGAACGCGGCGTTCGCCGTCCACACTTCGAGCAGGAAGTCGACGTAGTCCCGCGAGTCGTCGTAGAGGTCGCGCTCGATCTCCGCTCCCACCTCGTCGGTCAGATAGGCGAAGAATCCGTCGCGCATGTCGGGCCCCACCTGGAAGCTGGGCGGCAGGTTGGGGTGATCCTTGGCCCACCGGACCCCGAAGTGGAAGGCGGCGCTCGCGATGTCCATCCCTTGCCTGACGATGGCCGAGCGGAGCATCTGCTCCCGCGGCGTCAGCGTCTCGGGCTTCACGATCAGGTCCGGCGTGATGCCGCCTCCACCGTAGACCACGCGCCCGGAATCCGTACGGTAGACGTCGGCTTTGGCCGTGTCCACCTCGAGGGCCACCGGCTCCCCGTCCATCGAGATGCTCTCGTTCATGAGCTCCGAGAGCTGGGCCTCACGGTCGCGCGGCCTCTGGATGGACCGCCCGCTGGGGGTGAGCCACTTGGCCGTGGTGACCTTGAGGTAGTTGCCGCCCGAGAGCCCGTACAGCGTCTGCACGGATCCCTTCCCGAAGCTGGTCGTGCCGACGATGAGCGCCCGGTCGTGGTCCTGGAGGGCGCCGGCCACGATCTCCGACGCGCTGGCCGAATAAGGGCCCACCAGCACCACGAGCGGCAGATCCGGATACAGCTCGGCCTCCGGCGTCGCGTACACCTGGTTCTGGTCGGGCAGCCGGGACTCGGTCGCCACGACCTCGACCCCCCGCGGCAGGAAGAGGTCGGCGATCGCGATCCCTTCCTCCAGCAGGCCCCCCGGGTTCCTGCGCAGGTCCAGCACGACGCGCGTGGCGCCCTGCTCCTTCAGCCCGTCCAGGGCCGTCCTCAGCTCGCCCCGGGCCTCGCGGCTGAACGTCGTCAGCTCCACGTAGCCCACCCGATCGTCGAGCATGAAGGCGTGGAGCGGCTCGACGTGGATGTCGTCGCGCTCGATCGTGAAGTGGAGCGGCTTGTCGACCCCCACCCGGGCCACGGTGATGGACACGTCGGAGCCCTTGGGGCCCCGCAGCTCCTGGACGGCCTTGGTCGTGGACCAGTCCTGGGCCGACTCGCCCTCGACCTCGATGATGCGATCGCCGATCTGCAGCCCCCGGCGCTGCGCCGGCGTCCCGGGAAGCACCGACACCACGGTGATCCAGCCGTCCTTCGAATCGATCCGGATCCCGAGACCGCCGTAGTTTCCGGTGGTGCTCAGCCGGAGATCCTCCATCTCCTCGCGATCGAGGAAGCTGGTGTAGGGATCGCCCAGCTCGTAGAGCATCCCGTCGATCGCCATCTGGTACAGATCGGCCGGCGCCACCTCCTCGACGAAGCGGTCCGCGACGAGCCGATGAACCTCCTCGAACAGCCGCGCCGAGCCGTATACGCCCGATGCCCCGTCGGCACTCTGCTGCAGCAGCCAGCCGCCGCTGGCCAGCGAGATCACCCCCACGACGAGGGCGGGTACCCACGATCGCTGGAACTTCATGCATCCTCCGGTCCGTAACGGCTCGCCGGGCCGCGGTCCTCGCCGTCGGAGGACCGGGCCGCCGTGGCTACCTAAACCCTATCCCAACCGGAAAGTTTCCGGCCAACGCGACGCCAACTCTTGCACGATCCGCGCCTCCACGCGATCGCGTGGCGCGTCCGTGTCGATCACGATCACGCCCGGAAGCTCCCGGGTCAACCGGCCGTACGCTTCGGCGACCCGATGATGGAAGTCGTCCGCCTCCCGCTCGAGCCGGTCCGCCTCTCCCTCCTTGCGCCGCAGTCCTTCCGTCGGATCGACATGCAGCAGGACGATGGCGTCGGGCGCGAGCCCGCCCGTGGCGAACGCGTTCAGCTCCCGAACCCGCTCCACGCCGAGCCCGCGTCCGACCCCCTGATAAGCGAGCGTGGAGAGCTCGTACCGATCGGCCACCACGACCTCGCCCCGCTCGAGAGCCGGACGGACGACGTCGCGCACGAACTCGGCCCGAGCCGCCAGCAGCAACAACAGCTCGGCTTCGGACGACACGCGCAGCCGCGGGTCCAGCACGACCTCGCGGATCCGCTCGCCGACCGGAGTCCCTCCCGGCTCCCTCGCCAGCCGACACCGGACCCCGGCCTCCTGCAGACGGGCCGTCAGGCGACGGGCGTGGGTGCTCTTGCCCGCCCCCTCGACGCCCTCGAGCACCAGGAAGAACCCGCGCCGGCCGGCCATCAGCGTCCCGCCCGGGAACCGCGCCGGGTGGCATGGATCTTGTAATCCGTCGTCGGAGCGGCTTCCGCGGGTCGTGCGGGCGATCCCCGGACGCGCCGCGACGTCGTCGTCCGGCGCGCCGAGGCGCGGAAGCGGGCCGGAACCCGGGTGGCCCACCAACTCCGAGGAGGTCGTGGATGAAACACGGAGCGATCGCGATGCTCTTCGTCGCTCTCTTCCCGGCGAGCCTGGAAGCGAGCCCGGATGTCCAAGCGCTCGTCCCGCCGACCGCCGCGGCGCCCGCACCCGCGGCCATTCCCGCGCTCCCATCCGTCGGGAGCCGCGAGCAGGCCCGGATCCAGGAGCCGGACCAGCCGCTTCTCTCTTCCACGCACGCCAGCCGCGACCCCGAGCGGGAAGACCCCGAAGAGACAGAAGAGGAGCCGGCCGATCTCGCGACGCCCGCCCCGCGACTCCTCACCGACATCGCGATGGTGGGGGGGGTGACGGCGGCCCACTCTCTGGTCTACCCGGACGTGCGACGGTCCCTCCTGGGTGAATCGTCCTTCCGGAACGTGCTTCGCAACTTCGTCGACCCGATCGGCCGGGCCCGGCAGGGGTGGGCCGAGGATGACGACTCCTTCGCGACGAACTTCGTGGCCCATCCCCTCAGCTGGGGGATCATGGGCCTCTACCTCAAGGAGCGCGGATACTCGAATGGCTCGGCCCTCTTGTTCACCCAGCTCCACAGCATCGCGTGGGAGTACGTCATCGAGGGGCTCTACCAGAAGCCCTCCGGGCTGGACCTGGTGACGAACCTCACCAGCGCCTCCACGACGATCTTCGTCCTGCACACGATCGCGGAGCGAGCGGCGGAGCGGGAAGAGAAGGGCGTCCATCACCGCATCCTGGCGGCACTCAACCCTCTCCGCCCCTTCCGGGGCGCTTTCCGTCCCGACCCCGACACCGGGGTCCGGGTCGCCGCGGCCCCTGCCCCCCGCGGCGTCGGTCTCGCCGTCGTCATCTACCCGTAGTCCTTTCGAGCCGCTCGGCGGGTCAGTCGTAGTATTCCACGCCCAGGTGCGTGATCTGCTCCTCGCCCATCATCCAGCGGAGCGTGTTCTTGAGCTTCCAGTGCTGGATGAACAGGTCGTGCTCCGGGTACAACTCGGGCGCCACCTGGGGACTCTTGAAGTAGAAGGAGAGCCACTCCTGGATCCCCGCCAGGCCGGCGCGGGCGGCCAGATCCAGGAAGAGGGCCAGGTCGAGCACGATCGGCGCCGCGAGGATCGAGTCCCGACACAGGAAGTCGATCTTGATCTGCATCGGGTAGCCCAGCCACCCGAAGATGTCGACGTTGTCCCACCCCTCCTTGTTGTCGCCGCGGGGAGGATAGAAGTTGATCCGCACCTTGTGGTAGACGTCGCCGTAGAGCTCCGGGTACATGTCCGGCTGCAGGATGTACTCGAGCACCCCCAGCTTCGACTCCTCCTTCGTCCTGAAGCTCTCCGGGTCGTCCAGCACCTCGCCGTCCCGGTTCCCGAGGATGTTGGTGGAGAACCAGCCCTCGAGCCCCAGCATGCGCGCCTTGAGCCCGGGGGCCAGGATGGTCTTCATCATCGTCTGGCCCGTCTTGAAATCCTTCCCCCCGATCGGCGCGCCCTGGCGCTGGGCCAGCTCGACCATGGCGGGAACGTCGACCGTGAGGTTGGGCGCGCCGTTGGCGAACGGGACGCCTTCCCCCAGGGCCGCCCAGGCGTAGATCATGGAGGGCGCGATCGCCTCGTGGCTCTCCTCGAGCGCCCGCTCGAACGACTCGATCGAGGCGTGGACCTCGTGGCGGCTGAGATAGACCTCCGTCGAGCCGCACCAGATCATCACGAGCCGGTCGCAGCCGTTCTCCTCCTTGAAGCGACGGATGTCCTCGCGCACCTGCTCGACCAGCGCCTTCTTGCTCTCGGCCCGCTTCACGTTCGGGCCGTCCAGCTTCTTGACGTAGCGCTTGTCGAAGGCGGCGGGCATCGGCTCGATCGAGCGGAGGAACTCCTCCAGGGGAGCGATGTCCTCGGCGGAGAGGACGCCCGCCACTTCGGCCGACCGGTACGCGTCGTCCGGGATCGGATCCCAAGCGCCGAAGACCAGGTCGTCCAGCCCGGCCAGCGGCAGGAAGTCCTTGATGAGCGGCGCACGTCCCTCGGTCCGCTTGCCCAGGCGAATCGTGTTCATCTGCGAGAGCGAGCCGAACGGCTTCGCCCGTCCCCGTCGAATCGCCTCCACGCCCGCCACGAAGGTGGTGGACACCGCCCCCAGCCCCACGAGCAGCACTCCCAGCTTCCCCTCCGCCGGTACGATCTCGAGTCCGTTCTCCCCTTCGCCGCTCTCCGTCATCGCCCCTCGTCCGTTCCGTTTTCGTCCACTCGCTACAGCTGCACGTCCGGGCCGGGCTCGCCCGCCGGCCGGGTGTGCCCGTAGACCCACCAGATCCGCTGGATCACCGTCAACAGGCTGAGGACGGCCACCAGGATGATCACGACCTTGAGCACGAGCCCGCGCTGACCGAGCACCACCGCTTCCCCGAACAGGAGGGCGGCGGCCCCGATCAGGACCACCCGCTCCGCGCGCTGCATCAGGCCCACGGTGCAGCGGATCCCCAGGCCTTCGGCGCGGGCCCGAGTGTAGCTGATCATCAGGGAGCCGGCCATCGCGAGCAGCACGGCGTAGATCATCCCGACATCGCCCAGCTCCAGGCGGTAGTCGTTGTACAGCGAGAGCAGACCCAGCCAGACCACGATCTCCGACAGTCGATCCAGCGTCGAGTCGTAGAAGGCGCCGAACGACGAGGCCAGCCCCGTCCGCCGGGCCACGGTGCCGTCGAACAGGTCGAAGATCCCGCCGACCAGGATCAGGGCGCCGGCCGTGCGGACGTGGTGCTGATGGAAGAAGTACCCGGACGCGCACGTGATCACGAACCCCGAGGTGCTGAGGACGTTGGGGTGGACCCGCCAGCGCGTGAGGGCCGAGACGATCGGCTCGACGGCGGCCCGCAGGCCCCGCTCGAGCAGGTCGCGAAGGGGGTTCATGAAGGGATGATGATCCGGCTCTCGTCGCCCCTCTGGATGCCCTTGTCGATCGCCCGGTTCACCTTGTCCATGAGCTTCTCGAAGTTCGCCTGGGCCGAGATCCACGACTGGAAGCGCGCGCTCCCCTGCATCTCCTCCTGCAGCTCCACGTACTCGGTCCTCAAATCTTCAGGAGGCTCCTCGCCGCGCTCGACGTGCTGCATCAGCCGCTCCTGGAGCTCCCGCATCCGGTTCAATGCCCGCGTCGCCTCGCGGTCCTCGTCTATCTCCTTCCTGGAGGACTTGAGGTACGCGTACTCGGGTGTCTGCGAGAGGAGACGGCCCAGCTCCTCGGCCCTCTCGAAGATGCGCTCACGGCTGTCCTTCGACTCCATGGGGGGACTGCTCCCGTTTCCGATGAGTGGCGCCGCTCCGGCCGGTCCTGCCGCCGCGCAGCCGCCTCGCCGCGCCGCCGAGGACCCGGAAGGGCGGCCTCGGGCCCACGGCCGCGACAGTATAACGCGGGGCTAGGAGGCGCGCGAACCGTCCGGAGCGCTCGCTCGCACGGCCCCTGCGACGCGGAAGGAGGCCGGCGGGCCGCGGGATGCCGGGAGGCCCGTCCGGGTACGCGAGCGAGCCGTGTTACGAGCGCCGCGGGGCAGGATCCGGGGCGGAGCGGGCCTCGGCGCGCACGAACCGCTCGCGACCGGCCAGGTCGCGGGCGACCTCGACGCGGGTCCACCGGCCGTCGGCTTCCAGCAGCTGGCGCACGGCATCCCCCTGTCCGGCCCCGATCTCGAGGAAGAGCGCGCCGTCCGCCGCCAGGTAGCTCGGGGCGCCCGCGACGACCTCGCGGATCACCTCCAGGCCGTCGGGTCCGCCCGAGAGGGCCACCGCCGGCTCGTGGTCCCGAACCTCGACGGGCAGGGCCTCCAGCTCCTCCTCGGTCACGTAGGGGGGGTTCGAGACGATGGCGTCGAACCGCTCCGCGGGTCGGACCGCCGTCCACACGGGTCGACCCGCCAGGCGAAGCTCGACCTTCGCCTCCTCGAGCCCCGCGCGGGCCCGGTTCTCGGCGGCCTGTGACAGCGCCTCGGCCGACACGTCGAGTCCCACGGCGCGGCGCGCGACCCCCTCGGCCACCAGGGAGAGGGCGATCGCGCCCGAGCCGGTGCCCACGTCGAGGGCGAGGTCCAGGGGCGGACGCACCCTCCCGCCGCGGCGTCGGGGGCGAACGACGCCGCCTCGCGCGTGCCCTCCATCGGGGGACGGGTCTCCCGGCCTCCCGCGCTCGCGCGCCCAGCTCGCCACCCGCTCGACCAGCTGCTCCGTTTCCGGCCGGGGGAGGAGCGCCCGGCCGTCGGCGACCAGGACCAGTTCGCGGAACTCGATGGTCCCCTCGATGTGCTGCAGCGGCTCGCCCTCGAGGCGCCGCGCCGCCAGCCGCGCCACCCGGCCGGCTTCCCCCGGGGTGAGCGGCCGGTCGCCGGCCGAGGCGAGATCGCCCCGCCGGAGGCCGAGGGCGTGAGCGACGAGCCGCTCCGCCTCGACCGCCGGACTCTCCAGCCCGGCGTCTTCCAGCTCGCGGCGGAGGCCGGCGAGCGCTTCCCTTCGGGTGGGAGCGGCCGGCCTCCGAGCGCCTTCGAGGTCGCCTCCCTCGGCCTCAGGCACCGACGGCGGCCTCCATTCGCTCCTCCATCCCGGCCACCCGGAGGGCGCCGATCAGCTCGTCCAGGCCCCCGTCGAGGATCTCCTGGAGCCGGTGGGTCGTGAAGCCGATGCGGTGATCGGTGACCCGGCTCTGCGGGAAGTTGTAGGTGCGGATCTTGGCGGAGCGGTCGCCCGTGCCGACCTGGAGCCGCCGCTCCCGGGCCCGCGCCGCCTCCTGGTCCGCGACCTTCGCGTCGAGCAGACGGCTGCGGAGGACCTTCAGCGCCTTCGCCTTGTTCTTGTGCTGCGACTTCTCGTCCTGGCAGGTGACGACGAGCCCGGTGGGCAGGTGGGTGATCCGCACGGCCGAGTCCGTCGTGTTCACCGACTGGCCCCCGGGCCCCGAGGAGCGGAACACGTCGATCTTCAGATCGTTCGGGTCGATCTCGACGTCCACCTCCTCCGCCTCCGGCAATACGGCCACCGTCGCCGCCGAAGTGTGGATGCGGCCCTGGCTCTCGGTCTCCGGCACCCTCTGGACGCGGTGGACGCCCGACTCGTACCGCAGGCGGCCGTACGCCTCCTGGCCCCGGACGATGAACACCACCTCCTTGAGCCCGCCCAGGGAGCCCTCGCTCGCGTGCACGAGCTCTTCGCTCCAGTCGCGGCCCACCGCGTAGCGCGAGTACATGCGGTAGAGGTCGGCCGCGAACAGGGCCGCCTCATCGCCGCCCGTGCCCGCCCGGATCTCGACCACGGCCGGACGATCGTCGAGAGGATCCCGGGGCACCAGGAGGCGGCGCATGCGCCCCTCCTCGGACTCGGCGCGCTCTTCCAGCTCGGACGCCTCGGAGCGCGCCAGGTCGGCCAGCTCCGCTTCCTCCGCCGTCTCGGCGAGCTCGCGCGCCTGCCGCAGCTCGTCCAGGAGCTTCAGGTAGGCCGCTCCCTCCCGCACCACCGGCTCGAGCTCCGCGTGCTCGCGCGCCAGCGCGCGCAACCGCTCGGGGTCCTCCAGCACCGCGGGCTCGGCCATGAGGCGGGACACCTCCTCGTGCCGCCGGATGACCTCCTCCAGGCGGTTCGCGATCCGTCCCCTCGTCTCACTCATGGAAGGTCCGGCGGGTGGGGTTCGAGACCGGCGGGACGCCGGTCCCGCGCATCACTCGGAGCCGGCCGCCGTCTCCTCCGGCTCCTCTTCGGGCGCCTCGGAGGGCGGCGCCTCCCTCTTCGGCGCTTCCTCCTTCAGCGCCTCCTCCTCCCGGGCTCGTCGCGCCTCCGCCGCGGCTCGTTCCGCCGCCAGGTTCGCCTTCGCCACGTCCTCCGGCATCTCCTGCCGCTCGCTCTCCGCGGCACGCGCGGCCGCCGCCTCGGCGATCTCCTCGGCCTCATCGGTCATGCCGTATTTCGCCATGAAGCGCTCGACACGGCCCGCCGTGTCCACCAGCTTCTGACGACCGGTGAAGAAGGGATGGCAATGGGAGCAGATCTCCACGTGCAGCTCGCCGACGGTGGAGCGGGTCTCGGTCACCCGCCCGCAGGCGCAGGTGATCAGGGTCTTCTCGTACGAGGGATGGGTGTCGGCCTTCATCGGTTCTCCACGGGTTCGAATCTCGCGGCGCCGTCGGGCCTCCCCGGCGACGGGGAAGCCGATCGGGAGCCTGGAAACATATCCCGGCGCCCCACGTTCTACAAGCTACGAGCCGCGGTCGTCCGGATCGCCGCACTGATACCGCGCCGGCCCGCTCGTGTGCCG
>CAYMQZ010000109.1:1954-8793 GCA_964392705.1 uncultured Gemmatimonadota bacterium | reverse complement strand
CCACGACGCCCTCGTACCGGAACGCCGTTCACCTGATCGACGAGATGTGCGAGCTTCAGAAGGACGTCCTGCCCCGGCTGGAGTGGGACCGGTAGCCCGAGGTTGCAGGGGAATCCAGGCCCTCCGCGGGCGGCCCTTCCGGACGAGATGGCTGCGGTCAGTCTCCTTCGGAGACCGGTTCCGTCTGGCGGAGGGCTTCGTCGTAGCCGGCCAGCACGTCGTCGAGCCGCTCCCGGATCTCGGGCTTCAGCTCTCCTTCGGCGCCGTCCGCGACCCACCGCGCGGCGGCCGCGAGGGCCGCCATCTCGTAGGCGTGAAGGGTCACGCGGAGCACGGTGGGGCGGAGACGCTCGATGCGCATGGCTCGGCTCGAATGAGGCAGGCGCCGATTCCTCAGACCAGGGCCGGCTCGGCCTCGGCCTTCTCGGACATGTGCTCGGCGACCTGCTCGAGCTCACGGGCGAACTCCTCGTAGTCCTCCTGCATGCCGTTCAGGTAGGCGCTCCAGCCGACCGAGTGCTTGGCGTAGTGGACCGCTTCCTGGATCTCTTCTTCCGTGGCGCCGAACAGCTTGGCCGCCTCGGTGTGGAAGAGCGTGCAGTATCGGCACTTCGTCTCGGCGTGGAGGGCGATGCCGATGAGCTCCTTGTACTTGTTGGGGATCCGGGTCTCACCCAGCTCCAGATCCCGGAAGAGTTGCCACTCGAGATCCAGATAGTCGTCGGGGATCTGGTCGAAGAAGCTCGGGACCAGGCCCATCGTCTCCCGGATCTCGTTCTCGACCTCGGCACGATTGCGCGCGATAGCCATGGCTGACCTCCTGTATTGAAGGCAAAACTCGATTCTCGGCGGTCCGGAAGGGCCGTCATCGTAAGTTTATTCTTCCACTGGATCTGCGTTCCACGTACGTGCATCTTCGGAACGCCGCGTCCGAGGCGCTCGACCCGAGGAGGTGAACGGACGCCGTGGCCGACGAACGACGAACCGTGACGATGCGCTCGCGCCGGAGTCCCGTCGGAGCCGCCTGGCTCCTCGGATCCCTGTTCCCGCTCCTCGGGATCCCGGCGGCCGGCGCGGCCCAGCAGGGCGGGTCCACCGATCCCGACTCCGCCGCGAAGACGCCCGCCGCCACCGCGACCTCCGCCGCCGAGACCGCCTCCGCCGGACTGTACACGGAGACCCAGGCGGAGCGGGGCGAGGCCGCCTTCCGCGCCCGCTGCTCGGCCTGCCACGTCCCGAGCCAGTTCCGGGGGGAAGCCTTCCTGTTCCAGTGGGCGGGCCGGACGGCGTTCGACCTCGTGGACCGGCTCCGCGCCACGATGCCGATGGACAACCCCGGAGGCCTTCCGGTGCAGGAGTACGTGGACGTCGTGGCGTACCTGCTCCGCCTGAACCGCTACGCGGCGGGCGAGGAGGAGCTTCCGCAGGAGGACGAGGGTCTGAAGGAGATCCGGATCCCGGAGCAGGAGGACGAGCCGTGACGTCCCGAGCCGGGGCGCCCGCCCTCGAGCGCGCCGGACCTCGCGCACCGTGTCCTGACGCTGACCGGCCTCAGGGCAGCCGGAGCGCCACCAGCGAGCCCGGGTGCCCGCCGCCCCCGATCGCCGTGACGACGTACTGCTTCCCCTCGTGCAGGTAGGTCATCGGCGCCGTCATCGTCGACGCCGGAAGCTCGACCACCCCCACCTCCTCCCCCGTCCGCTTGTCCACCGCATGGAACCGGGGCTCGGCTCCCCGCCCCTCGCCGTACATGAGGAGCGTCTTCGTGACGAGCGCGGTCGCGTGCGCTCGGTGCCCGGTCACCGGGAGCTCCACCCCCTGGAGCTGCGGGTGGTCGCGGATCGCCGCGGGCGTCCCGCCGTTCGGAATCCACCACAGGTGCTCGCCCGTGTTCAGGTCGATCGCGGTGATCCGGCCGTAGGGAGGCTTGTAGAGCGGAAATCCCTCGGGGCCCGGGACCCCGCCCGGCCCGACCGTGACCCAGTCGACGTTCGAGAGCGAGTCCACGTCCGTCCCCGGCCGGAGCCGCGGCGCGCTGCACCCCTTCTCCGAGGCCACGTACAGGATCCCGGTCTCCGGGTCCACCACGGCCCCGCCCGGGATGTTCGTCCCGCCGTTCGCGCCCGGGCAGTGGATCGCCGCCTCCTTCCCCCCCGCCCCCTCGACGGCCGGCGGGTTGAACAGAGCGCCCATCCTGAAGCGGGAGACGACCTCGCGCGCCATCTCCCGCAGCTCCGGCGTGAAATCGATGAGGTCGTCCTCCGTGAGCCCCTGCATCTCGTACGGGGCCGGCCGCGTCGGGAACGGCTGCGTGGGGGAGAGCTTCTCGCCCGGCACCTCGGAGGCCGGGACCGGGCGCTCCTCGATCGGCCACACGGGCTCCCCCGTCCGCCGGTCGAGCACGTACGCGAAACCCTGCTTCGTCGTCTGGACGAGGGCCGGGACCGAGCGGCCCTCCACCGTGATGTCGACCAGCTGCGGCGGGTGCGGGATGTCGTAGTTCCACACGTCGTGGTGGACCGTCTGGAAGTGCCAGGCGCGGCGTCCGGTGCGGACGTCGAGCGCCAGGATCGTGTTCGCGAACAGGTTGTCGCCCGGGTGGAAGCCGCCGTAGTAGTCGATCGTGGGCGGGTCCGTGCCGATGTAGACGAGCCCCAGCTCGGGATCCGCCGAGAGAGGGACCCACGAGGAGACGTTCCCCGTGTAGGACCACGCGTCGCTCTCCCACGTGTCGTGCCCGGGCTCGCCGGGCCGGGGGATGACGTGGAACCGCCAGAGGTGCGCGCCGGTCGCGGCGTCGTAGCCGAGGATGTTCCCGGGGACGTTCTCCTTCCGGGTCTGGTAGTAGCCCTGCTCGTGCGAGTTGCCGACGACGACGACCCCGTTCACGACGATCGGAGGCGACGAGCTCGTGATGTAGCCGACCTCCGGCGCGAGGCCCGCGTCGCGGTCGTGCGGCCAGTCGCCCAGGTCGTCCAGCAGGTCCACCGCCCCGCCTTCCCCGAAGCCCTCGATCGGGCGTCCCGTCTCCGCGTCCAGCGCGTGCAGGAAGAAGGCGGGCGTCACGACGTAGACGACGCCGCGGCCCTCCACCTCCGCGTAGGCGACCCCCTTCCCGTAGTTCTTCCGCATGGAGTCCTCCCAGCGCTTCGTGGGCGGCTCGCGGAACATCCAGAGGGTCTCGCCGGTGGCGGGGTCGATCGCGACGACGGTGCGGCGCTTGCCGGCCACGGAGAAGAGCTTTCCGTTCACGTAGAGCGGGGTGGCGCGCAGGAACGGATCGGCGCCATCGGGACTGTAGTTGTCCCCGCGCCAGGTCCAGGCGACCTCCAGCTCCTCGAAGTTGGAGGCGTCGATCCGGTCGAGGGGGGAGTAGCGCGTGCTCCAGGCGTCGGCGCCCCAGTAGCGCCACTCGCCCACCGGCGTGCCGCGCGCCGCGGAGGTCTCCTGCCCCGCCGCTGGCGCCCCGGCCCCGACCGGCGAAACGCCGGCAGCCACGAGCGCGCCGAGGGCGCAGCGGCGAACGGCGCGAAGGGGGACGGCCGCGGGCGGGGGCGTTCGTCTCATGGCACGAGTCCGGTTCCGGGTCGAGGCGTGTCGGTGCCGCCCGAAGATGGACGCGGCCGCCAGGCGTCGGCAACCGTCGGGCGATCGGCCGGCGTCCTCCCTCGCGCGGTCCGCACGCCGCCGCTACGTTCCGCACGTCCCTTCGCGGGTGCGTCGCGTGGTCCGGCGTCCGCGAGGGGCCCCGACGGCGGGAGCGCTCCGCTGCCCGCCGACCCCGGCAAAGGAGGACTCTCATGCGGAGGACCTGTTCGTTCACGCGCATCCCGCTCCTGGCGCTCGCGGCCGCCCCGATCGCCGCGGCCGGTCCGGTCGCCACGTCCGCTCCGCTGAGCGCCCAGGAGGCACCCGCCCAGGCCGAGGGCGCCGCGATCGTGCGGGAGAGCTTCTACCAGGTCGGCTTCGCCGAGCTGGAGGCCTGGAACGGCGCCTTCGCCACCTACGTGCGCCCCGTCCTCGAGGCGCTCCGGGAGGAAGGCGCGATCCAGGGGTGGTCGACGTGGAGTCACGACACGGGCGGCGGTCCCTACAACTGGCGCATGGCGATCCGCTTCTACGAGGGCGCGAACGTGAACGCGGTCGTGGACGACCTGGTGGCCCGGATCGGCGAAGCGCTGGGCCCCGCCTCCACGGAGGTCCAGCGGATGATCCGGCGGCACGAGGACCAGATCTGGACCGTCTTCGACGCGTCGTTCCGGGAGGCCGGCGCCGCGGAAGGCGAAGCCGAGGAGGAGGCGCAGGGAGGAGAGACGCCGCGCTTCTACGTCGCCTCCTTCCAGGTGAACCCGGCGGACCTGGAGGGCTGGAACGCCTTCTACGAGGCGACCTGGAAGCCGGCGCTCCAGGAGGCGACCGCCGCCGGCACCCTGAACGGCTGGGTCGTCCTGGAGCACGCGCACGGCGGGCCCCACAACTGGAAGATCATGCTGTTCGCCCCGGACTGGGACTCGCTGGACGACGCCTGGAACGCCTTCTTCGAGGCCTTCGCCCGGGACGAGGCGGCCTGGATGGACGCGCTCCGGACGATCGAGTCCCACGACGACTCGATCTGGGTGCCGGCGGCGGCCGGGAGCTGACGGGATGAGGCGCGCGCCCGGACTTCCCGCGGCCCTGGCGCTCGGCCTGCTCGCCACCGCGGCGCCCGGGCCGCCGCCGGCCCCCCATCCGACGCCAGCCCTCGCGCAGGATGCTCATCCCCCGGAGAGCGTCCCCGATCCCTACCGGGTCGTGGAGGGGGTGTGGGCCGAGCTCCCCGACGGGCGGGAGTGGGGCGCGACGAGCGCCGTCTACCCGACGCCGGACGGCCGCGGGATCTGGGTCGCCGAGCGCTGCGGCGCGAACCTGTGCGTCGGGAGCGAGGCCGACCCCGTCCTCCTCTTCGACCTCGAGGGGAACCTCGTGCGGAGCTTCGGCGCGGGGATGTTCGCCTGGCCCCACGGCATCCACGTGGATCGCGAGGGGAACGTCTGGGTGACCGATGCCGTGGGCTTCGCCCCCGTGCCCGAAGGCTGGGGGCACGTCGTCTACAAGTTCAGCCCCCGGGGGGAGCTCCTGATGACGCTGGGCACGAGGGGCGTGGCCGGCGAGGGGTCGGAGGCGTTCAACAAGCCGTCCGACGTCCTGGTGGCCCCGAGCGGGGACATCTTCGTCGCGGACGGCCACGACGCGGGCGGCAACAACCGGATCGTCAAGTTCTCGCCCGAGGGGATCTTCCTGAAGGCGTGGGGGAGGACGGGCGAGGGCCCGGGCGAGTTCCGCGACCCGCACGCCCTCGCGATGGACTCCCGGGGACGGCTGTTCGTGGCGGACCGGGCGAACAACCGGATCCAGATCTTCGACCAGGAGGGCCGGCACCTGGCGAGCTGGACCCAGTTCGGCCGGCCGAGCGGCCTGTTCATCGACGGGGACGACGTGCTGTACGTGGCGGACTCCGAGTCGAACGCGCGGCGCAACCCCGGGGTCCGGCGCGGCATCTACATCGGGAGCGCGCGCGACGGGACGCTCCACGCCTTCATCCCGGATCCCGAGCCGAACCCGGACGAGTCGGGGACGAGCGGCGCGGAGGGCGTGGCGGCGGACGCGGAGGGCGCCGTGTACGGGGCGGAGGTCGGACCGCGGACGCTCCGCAAATACGTGCGGAGAGAGGCGCGGGCGGATCGAGCCCCTCGGACGGACGAGGCGAGGGCGTCGGCGGGCGCAGCGGTCCCGGCGCGCGCCGCGGTCCCGACCTTCCGCGTGGATCCGTTCTGGCCGAAGCCGCTCCCCGAGCGTTGGATCCTGGGGCAGGTGGCCGGGGTGGCCGTGGACGCCCACGACCACGTGTGGATCGTCCACCGGCAGGCGAGCCTCACGCCCCAGGAGACCGGAGCGACCCGGGAGCCCCCCTGGGGCGAGTGCTGCGTGCCCGCGCCGCCGGTCATCGAGTTCGACCGCGAGGGGAACGTCGTCCAGTCGTGGGGTGGTCCCGGCGAGGGCTACGACTGGCCGACGAGCGAGCACGGGATCTTCGTGGACGGCGAGGGGAACGTGTGGATCGGCGGGAACGAGCCGCCGGACAACCAGGTGCTCAAGTTCACGCGGGACGGGCGCTTCCTCCTCCAGATCGGCCGGGCCGGGGAGACCGGGGGAAGCAACGACACGACCCTGCTCGGCCGGCCGGCGGACATCGCGGTGGACGACGAGGCCGGGGAGGTCTACGTCGCCGACGGCTACGGGAACCGGCGGGTCATCGTGTTCGACGCCCGCACCGGGGCGTACCGCCGCCACTGGGGCGCCTACGGCGAGCGACCGGAGGAGACGGACCTGGGCCGCTACGATCCGGACGCGCGGCCGGCGCGCCAGTTCCGCACGCCCGTCCACGCGCTCCAGCTCACCAACGACGGGCTCGTGTACGTGGCGGACCGGCCGAACGACCGCATCCAGGCCTTCCGGCGCGACGGGACGTTCGTGAAGGAGGCGTTCCTCGCCCCGCGCACCCTCTCGATGGGCTCCGTATGGGACCTGGACGTCTCGCCCGACCCGGAGCAACGGTGGCTGTACGTGCCCGACGGGACGAACAACAAGCTCTGGGTCCTGGACCGGGAGACGCTGGAGGTCGCGGGCTCCTTCGGCCGCGGCGGCCGCTTCGCCGGAAACTTCATGTGGGTCCACAACGTGGCGGTCGACTCGCGGGGGAACCTGTACACGGGCGAGGTGGAGACCGGGAAGCGGGTGCAGAAGTTCGTCCTCCAGAGCCCGTGACGGGGGACGGCCCCGCCTCGGCGCCGTCGGGCGGC
>CAYMQZ010000109.1:0-1854 GCA_964392705.1 uncultured Gemmatimonadota bacterium | reverse complement strand
CTCGGCGCCGTCGGGCGGCTCCACCTCTCCTCCCCTGGGCGAGCCGTCCTCGCTCGGCCGGCGGGACTTCCTCAGGCTCCTGGGGGCCGGCGCCGGAGCGCTGGCGGCGGGCGCCTGCGCCCCGCGCGGCGCCTCCCCCGGAGCCCCGTACGTGCGGCGAGGGATCCCCGACGTGGCGGTCGTGGGGGCCGGCGCCTTCGGCGGCTGGACGGCGTACTGGCTCCGCGAGCTCGGGGCCGACGTCGTCCTGATCGACAAGTACGGGCCCGGAAACTCGCGCGCGACCTCCGGCGGCGAGACGCGGGGCGTGCGCTCCTCCTACGGAGACCGGCCTCACGGACCCCTGTGGGCCCGCTGGGCGAAGGAGGCCATCCGCCGCTGGAGCGCCTGGGACGAGGAGTGGGGCCACCGCTATCTCCCGCGCCTCTTCTTCACGACGGGCGACCTGATCTTCCGGGCCGAGTGGGAGCCGTTCCTCGAGAACTCGGCCGAGGCCTGGCGCGAGCTGGGAGCCGCCTACGAGGTCCTGGATCCCGAGGAGGTGGCCTACCGGTGGCCTGTCTTCGACCTCACGGACATCGGGACGGTCCTGTACGAGCCGGACGCCGGAGTCGTGCGCGCACGGCGCGCGATGGAGTCGGTGGCGGAGGTCTTTCGCCGCAGGGGAGGCGAGGTGCGGATCGCCGAGGCGGCGCCCGGGCCCGCATCCGGACCGCGCCTCTCCGAGCTCCGGCTCGCCTCGGGGGGCGCCCTGGCGGCCGGACGCTTCGTGTTCGCGCTCGGTCCCTGGCTGCCGACGGCGTTCCCCGAGGTCATCGGAAACCGGATCCGGGTGCCGATGGGCCACGTCTACTACTTCGGGACGCCGCCCGGGAACGGCCGCTACGTGTATCCGAACCTGCCGAGCTGGAACTTCCGTGGAGTCACGGGCTGGGCCGCCCTCCCGCCGGACCACCGCGGGTTCCGGGTCCGCACGGGCGGGCGGGCGCCGGCCGACCCGGACACGACGGAGCGCGCGATCGACCCGGAGTTCCATGCCGGGACGCGGGATTTCCTCGCCGAGCGCTTTCCGGGTCTCGAGAACGCGCCGATTCTGGAGACCCGCGCCTGCCACTACGAGCTCAGCGTGACGCGCAACTTCATCATCGACCGGCACCCCGAATGGGAGAACGTCTGGATCGCCGGCGGGGGCTCGGCGGAGGCGTTCAAGTTCGGGCCGGTCTCCGGCGAGTACGTGGCCCGGCGCGTGCTGGATCGCGACCGGGAGCCCCAGCTCGCCGAGGGCTTCCGGATCCCGGAGGAGGAGTTCGAGGAGCCGGAGGGTCGTCCCCTCCGCTATCGCTGGCGGCCCTGACTCGCGGCCGGCGTCACCGAGGCCGTTCGCGGCGGCGAGCGAGCCGTCCCTGGACCCTGGCCCGGACGCCGCACGTGCACGCGACGTCCCGCGGCATCATTCTCCTGGAGGGAAGGAAGTGAGGGAGCCTCCGCCAACGCTTCCAGGCCGCCGCCGAACGAGGAGGACGCCGATGGACACCGCCCTCACGCCCGAGGAGCTCGATCTGCTGCTGGAGTCGCTGAGCTACACGAAGCGTGCCTTCCGGGACTACGACCACTACTCTCCCGAGTTCAAGCAGGAACAGGTCGAGCGGGTCGAGAAGCTGATGGCCAAGCTCAAGGCGATGCGCGCGGAAGCGGAACCGTAGCCGGCTCCGGGGGCGGATCCCGCCCGCGGGGGCCCGGGATCCTAGTCGACCCCGGGTGGATCCCCGGACCGGATCGCCCGGCCGGGGGCGACGCCCTCGACCGGCTCCCCGTCGCGCACCACGGGCGTCCCCTCGACCAGGACGTGGACGA
>CAYMQZ010000108.1:6639-8820 GCA_964392705.1 uncultured Gemmatimonadota bacterium | reverse complement strand
CGCGCCGGCCGTCCGGATCGCCTCGCGCATCACCCTCACCCAGGCCCGAGGGGTCTCGTCCGGGTCCCGGTCGTAGTACAGCGGCACGACCTCGGTCTCCAGCAGGTCGTAGAGCGCCTCGGCGTCACGGGCGTCGCGCTCCTCCTCCGGCGGCGGCTCCTCCTGCGCGTACTCGTCGATCGCCCACCCGTTGAGGCCGGTGTAGCCCTCCGCCCACCACCCGTCGAGCGTCGAGAGGTGGGGCACGCCGTTCACCGCGGCCTTCTGGCCGCTGGTTCCGCTGGCCTCCATCGGCGGGATCGGGTTGTTGAGCCACACATCCACGCCGGCGACCACGTGGTGCGCCACGTGCATCTCGTAGTCCTCGAGGAAGGCGATCCGACCGCCGAGCGCGGGATCGCTCGCCGCCCCGTAGACCCGCGCCAGCAGCTCCTGCCCGTGGCGGTCCGCCGGGTGCGCCTTGCCCGCGAAGATGACCTGCACCGGACGCCACGGGTCGAGCAGGAGCCTCCCCAGCCGCTCGGGGTCGCGCAGGATCAGGTCGGCCCGCTTGTACGTGGCGAAGCGCCGCGCGAAGCCGAGCGTCAGGGCCTCGGGGTCCAGCAGCGTGCCGGAGGCCACCGCCTGCCGCGCATCCGAGCCCTCGCCCGTCCACCGGTCGCGAGCCCGGTCGCGGATCACGCCCAGCAGCCGCCGCTTGCAGGCCAGGTGCGCCTGCCAGACCGCGTCGTAGGGGAGGTCGCGGGCCCGCTCCCATATCCCGGGGTCATCCTGTCGGTCTCTCCAGTCGGGACCGAAGTGACGGGCGTACAGCGCCTTGAACTCGGGCGCGACCCAGGTGGGCAGATGGACGCCGTTCGTCACGTGCCGGATCGGCACGTCCTCGTCGCCCTCCGCGTCGGGCCACATCGCGCGCCACATCGACCGGCTCACCTCGCCGTGGCGCCGGCTCACGCCGGTCCGGTGCTCGGCCAGCCGAAGGGCGAGCGGCGTCATGTGGGCGCGGCCGTCGTCCTCGGGATGGCGCATGAGGTCGTAGAAGCCTTCCCGGTCGATCCCCAGCTCGGGCCAGTAGTCCTGGAAGTAGCGGTCCACCAGCTCGGGCGAGAACGCGTCGTGCCCGGCGGGCACCGGCGTGTGCGTGGTGAAGACGGTGGTCGCCGCCACGCGACGGCGCGCCTCCTCGAAGCCCACCCCCTCGCCCACGCGCTCGCGCAGCCGTTCCAGCAGCAGGAACGCCGCGTGCCCCTCGTTCACGTGCCACACGTCGGGGTGCACCCCCAGCGTGCGGAGCGCCCGGACGCCGCCGATCCCCAGCACGATCTCCTGGCGGAGCCGCATCTCCTCGTCCCCGCCGTAGAGCTGGTGGGAGAGGGCACGGTCGGCCGGCTCGTTCTCTTCCAGGTCCGTGTCGAGCAGGTAGATCCCCACGCGCCCCAGCCGCAGGCGCCACGCCCGGATCCTCACCGGGCCGTCGCCCAGGTCCACGCTGGCGTGCCACCCCTCGGGCGCGGGGAGCGCCTCGAGCGGCGAGGCGGCCGGATCGAACGGCTCGTCCACCGCGTGCTGGCCACCCTCGGGGTCGATCCGCTGCCGGAAGTAGCCCCTCTGGTACAGCAGGCCGCACCCCACCATCGGGACGCCGAGGTCGCCGGCCTCCTTCAGGTGGTCGCCGGCCAGGATGCCCAGGCCGCCGGAGTAGATCGGCACCGAGGTGTGGACGCCGAACTCGGCGCAGAAGTACGCGATCCCGCCGGAGGCGAGGTCGCCGTACCTCTGTCGGTACCAGCTCCACTCGTCCGCCAGGACCACGTCCAGCTCCGCGACGGCGGCGTCGTACAGGCGCAGGAAGAGGGGGTCGCGGGCCGCGGCCTCGAGCCGCTCGGGCGGCAACCGGCGCAGCATCTCCACGCCGTTGTGGCGGGTCTTCCGCCACAGGGGGAAGTCCAGCCTCCGAAGCAGGTCGCGGGCGTTCGGCTGCCAGGTCCACCAGAGGTTGGTGACCAGCTCGGGCAACCGCCCGATGCGGCGGGGGATCGGGGGAAACGCGCCCCCGCTCCCGGCCTCGCCCTCCCCCGTGCTTCCCGTCCCCTCCGGCTCCGTCATGGGGCGACAACGTGCGGGGGAGGCGTGACGTCCGCCAGTCGCGTCCGCCAGGGAGCTCGACCGACCGGTGGGTCG
>CAYMQZ010000108.1:0-6539 GCA_964392705.1 uncultured Gemmatimonadota bacterium | reverse complement strand
CTCAGAGCTTGCGGTGCAGCTTTTCAGAGCTTGCGGTGCAGCTTCTCGACCAGCAGGTCGTTCGACTCCGTCCGCCGCATCAGCCCCAGCATCTCGTTCATCGCTTCGGCCGGGTCCCGGCCCGAAAGCTCCCGGCGCATGGCGTGGGAGATGGCCAGGTGCGCCTCGGGAAGCAGCAGCTCCTCGCGACGGGTGGCGCTGGCGTCCAGGTCGATCGCGGGAAAGATGCGCTTTTCCGACAGGTCGCGGCTCAGCACGAGCTCGCTGTTCCCCGTGCCTTTGAACTCCTCGAAGATCACCTGGTCCATCTTCGAGCCCGTGTCCACCAGGGCGGTCGCGATGATCGTGAGCGACCCCCCTCCCTCGTCTTCGGAGATGCTACGGGCGCTGCCGAAGAAGCGCTTGGGCTTCTCGAGCGAGGCCGCGTCGATGCCGCCGGTCAGCGTCCGGCCGCTGCCCTCCTCCACCGTGTTGTAGGCCCGCGCGAGGCGCGTGATGGAGTCCAGGATCAACACCACATCCTCGCCCACCTCGGCCCTGCGCCGCGCCCGCTCCAGCGTGATCTCGGCCACCGACACGTGGCGCTCGGCGGGGAAGTCGAAGCTCGACGCGACCACTTCCCCGAACCCGCAGTTCTCCATCTCGGTCACCTCCTCGGGACGCTCGTCCACGAGCAGGATCAGCAAGTGCGCATCGGGATAGTTCTCGGCCACGCCCTGGCCGATCGCCTGCAGCACCATCGTCTTCCCCGCCTTCGACGGGGCGACGATCAGCGCCCGCTGGCCGAAGCCGAACGGACAGAGGAGATCGATGATCCGGTTCGTGTAGTCCGCCTGACCCCGGCGCTCGAGCCCGCACTCCAGCTTGAGGCGGCGGTTCGGGTGCAGGGCGCTCAGGCGTTGGAAGTCGGGTCGATGGCCCAGTGCCTCCGGCGGATCTCCGTTGACCGCGAGCAGCTTCCGCAGCGGAGGGCTCTTGCCGGCCGACGGGGGCTCGCCCGCCTCGCCCCAGATCTCGTCGCCGGTCCGGAGCCCGAAGCGGTCGATGATCTTCTGGCTCACGTAGATGTCGTCGTCGCTGGGCATGTATCCCGCGTGGCGCCGCCGGACGAAGCCCGCTCCGTTCCCCAGCTTCTCGAGCACCCCGAGGAACCCGTCCTCGCGAGCGTGGTCGGAAGTCGCCGGCATCGTCTGTTCGCTTGCCAAGGGTCGTCTCCCTTTCAGGACTTTCAGACTTTCAGGACGTGCAAGTGTCTCGTCGGGTCGACGTCCGCGTCGTGGTCGCCGTCCCCGAGACGGAGGTCCCGGGTGCCGGAAAGCGCCTCGGCCGAACGCGGCCGATGGGGGTCTCACGTGCGGATCGGCCCTGACGAGCCGGATAGCGGTACGCTATCGACGCGATGCGGTCCGCCGACCTCCCCGCGCGGCTCGAGGGGGGCCCGGGGGGAAACCGGCCGTCGAGAGCCGGGGGCGACCCTCCGCGTCCCTTTTCAAAGCACGCGAAGGCTCCGAAGGTTCCCCTCCTCCGGGAGGCTCGCCCGATCACAGCTGCAACCTCCATACCCGCGTGGGGGATTTCCCTTCCGCCACGGTTCCCTATATTAGGCGCCCGACGGCGCACCGCGGACGAGACATCCCGCGAGACGCGCGTTTTTCAGCGATCCACGGAAGAACGGGAAGAGGACCATGAATCGCATTCTGCACACGAGCATCGCGGCCCTGTTCGGACTGGCGCTCGTCGCCTGTGGCGGGGGCGAGACCGGCCAGGAGTTGGAGACGACCGAGACCGGGGCGACCGAGACCGGCGCCGAGGGGGCGCCCGGAGGCGCGGCCGCCGGGCTCACGACGCCCGACTGGATCCAGGTGGACCACGATGCCCAGACGGTGACGCTGGACATCGTCGCCGGCCAGGACCAGACGAACAACCGCTGGAACTTCAACGGCTACGCGAGCGGCAACGCCACGGTCGTGGTGCCCCAGGGCTACGAGGTCACCATCGACTTCGAGAACGCCGACCCGAACAACCCGCACAGCGTGGCGATCGACTCGCGCACCGGCGCGAGCTGGCCGGCCACCTTCGACAACCCGACGCCCGCCTTCGAGGGCGCCATGACCTCCGGCGCGGCGTCCATGACGGACTCGACGCAGCCGAACGCGTCCGAGACGATCAGCTTCACCGCCGACCAGGCCGGGAGCTACACGATGATCTGCTACGTGCCGGCGCACGCCGCGACCGGGATGTGGATCGGCTTCGAGGTGTCGGCCGCGGGCGAGGCGGGCCTCCGCACGCAGTAGCGCCCGAACGACAGCCACGGAACTCCGCCCCCGACGCGGGGAGGGGCGACGAGAGGGCGCGCCGCCGGCCCGCCCTCTTCTTTTCCGGTAGCGGGACGGGTGGCCGGGGGGCGCTCGCCAGCGCGGCCGCGGCCGCGCGCCGGGAACGACTCGATGCGCCCGCCTTTGCCGTCCTCCGCGCCGCCCCGTAGCATAGCGGATCCATGCCTGAGGAGCCCCGCACCGAGCTGAGTCGCGACCTCGGCCTGTTCACCATCACGATGGTGGGGGTCGGCGCCATGATCGGGGCGGGGATCTTCGTCCTCACCGGGATCGCCGCCGGCACAGCGGGCCCCGCGCTCATCCTCGCCTTCTGCGCCAACGGGCTCGTCACCTTCCTCACCGCGCTCGCCTACGCCGAGCTCGGCTCGGCCATCCCGGAGGCGGGAGGCGGCTATCTGTGGGTGAAGGAAGGGCTCCCGGGACCCAACGCCTTCCTGGCCGGCTGGATGAGCTGGTTCGCCCACGCCGTGGCGGGAAGCCTCTACGCGCTGGGGTTCGGGGCCTACCTGGGCCTGGTGCTCGACGAGTTCGGGCTCACGCTCCTCGGCTTCACCGGCGGCGCCCTCGAGAAGCCGCTCGCCGTGACGATCGCGCTCCTCTTCGTGGGGATCAACTTCAAAGGCGTGTCGGAGACGGGGCTGGCGGGGAACATCGTCACCGTGGCGAAGGTGGGGGTGATCGGTCTCTTCATCGCGAGCGGGCTGTGGGCCATGTTCCAGGAGCCGGCCTCGTGGGACAAGTTCACCCCCTTCGCCCCCGAGGGCCTCACGGGTGTGCTCACCGCCATGGGGCTGACCTACATCGCCTTCGAGGGCTACGAGATCATCGTCCAGGCCGGGGAGGAGGTGAGGGACCCGAAGCGGAACATCCCGCGGGCCGTGTTCTGGTCCCTCGCCATCGTGATCCCGATCTACGTGCTGGTGGCGATCGCGGCGATCGGCGCCGTGGACACGGGAACCGCCGAGCCCACCTGGCTGTGGCTGGGCAACCACCAGGAGCTGGGCCTGGCGGAGGCCGCCCGGCAGTTCATGCCGCTCGGGACCACGCTGCTCCTGATCGGCGGGCTGCTGTCCACGATGTCGGCCCTGAACGCGACGACCTTCAGCTCGACCCGCGTCTCCTTCGCCATGGGGCGCGACCGCAACCTCCCCGACTTCTTCGCCCGGGTCCACGAGACGACCCGCACGCCGTACCTGGCGCTGCTCGCGAGCGGCGGGCTGATCATCTTCATGGCGCTGGCGATCCCGATCGAGGACGTGGCGGCGGCGGCCGACGTGATGTTCCTCCTCCTCTTCCTGCAGGTGAACGTGGCGATCATCACGATCCGCCGGAAGTACGGGGACAAGCTGGACTACGGGTTCCTCATCCCGTTCTTCCCGGTCCTCCCGGTCGTGGCCATCGCGCTCATGGTGGGGATCGCCGTCTTCATGTTCCACTTCTCCCCCATCGCCTGGTTCTTCGTGATCGGCTGGGTGGCAAGCGGCTTCGTCCTCTACTACGCCTACGCCCGCGGGCGGGAGCGAGAGAAGCGGGTGACGCCGGTCGTGCTGCGGGAGGCACCGGCGACGGCGGAGCGCTACCGGATCCTCGTTCCGGTGGCCAACCCGGAGCGCGCGGAGGCCCTGATCGACTTCGCCAGCATGATGGCCGAGGAGCGGGACGGCGAGGTCGTGCTGCTCCACGTCATCACCGTCCCGAGCCAGACCCCGCTCCGGGTGGGACGACGTTACATCAAGCAGGTGCGCGGGGAGATCCTGGACGCGGCAGAGGAGATGGTCGCCCGCCACGCCGTCCCCTCGAGCACCACGATCCGCATCGGGCACCAGCCGGCCCAAGCGATTGTCGACGAGGTGGAGGAGCGGGACGTCGACCTGGTGGTGATGGGATGGCACGGACGGAGGCGCGATCCGCGAACGACCATCGGCTCCAACATCGATCGGGTGTTGCGGAACGCCGACTGTCACGTCGCGGTCCTCCGGGCCCGGGACCTGGACCCCCCGGAGCGGATCCTCGTCCCCGTGGCCGACCCCGAGCAGTCCCACCTGTTGCTGGAAGTCGCCGATGTCTTCGCCGACCGCTTCGGCTCCCGCTCCGACCTGGTCCACGTCGTCCCCCCGGAGATGCCGGAGCCCGACCGCGAGGAGCGCCTGGCGGAGCTCTACGAGGGGCTGGCCGACCTCGAGGTGGGACCGCGGGAGAAGGAGCGGGCGCGTCGGTCCATCCGCCTGGAGGAGGCGGGCGACGTGGCGGCGCGCATCGTGGAGCTGGCCGCGGAGTACGACCTCACGATCATCGGAGCCGCGCGGGAGGGCTGGTTCCGAAAGCTCGTGGCCGGGACGATCCAGGAGCGGGTCGTCCGTCGATCGGCGGGCCGGCTGCTCCTGATGAAGCACCGCCGGAGCGCGATCCGGAGCCGGCTCCTGGACACGATCGAGTTCTTCCGCTCCCGGGAGCCGGAGGGCGCCGGATGACGATCGAGGACCTTCGCGAGCACGGCGTCCTCCTGCCCGAGGACGAGTGGGGGGCACATCGGCTGGAGAGCACCACGCGCGATGGAGCCCTGCTCGCGCTCTTCGCCGTGGCGGCCGCATCCCTCGTCCTCGCGTACCTGGGGGACGGCGGGACGTGGACCTGGGTCGGCACGGTCGCGTTCCTCGTCTGTCTCCTGGCGATCACCTGGATGTGCGACCGGGCGGTGCGGCGGCAGCGCGAGCGGGTGCGCCGCGAGCGGGTGGAGGCGGCCGCGGCCGCGGAGAGCTCCGACGAAGCCGCCGACGCGGAGGATCCGGGATGAGCGGCCGAGGCTCGCCGGAGCCGGCCACGGGCCACGTTCCGATCGACCGGGTGCTCCGCCCGTTCCACCAGTTCGCCCGCGCGGAGGCTTCCGGCGCCTTGCTCCTGATCCTCTGCACCGGCGTCGCGCTCGCCTGGGCCAACTCGCCGTGGGCGAGCTCCTACTTCCACCTGTGGGAGACTCACCTCGGCGTGACGATCGGTGACTTCCGGCTCGACAAGTCGCTCCATCACTGGATCAACGACGGCCTCATGGCCCTGTTCTTCTTCGTCGTGGGGTTGGAGATCAAGCGCGAGGTGCTCGTCGGGGAGCTCTCCAGCTTCCGGCAGGCCGCGTTCCCGATCTTCGCCGCCCTGGGGGGCGTCCTCGTGCCGATCGCCATCTACGCCTTCCTCAACGCGGGAGGCGAAGGGGCGAGGGGGTGGGGCATCCCGATGGCCACGGACATAGCGTTCGCCCTCGGGATCCTGACCCTGGTGGGCGGACCCACATCGCTCAAGGTGTTCCTGGCCGCCCTGGCGATCGCGGACGACATCGCGGCCGTGCTGGCGATCGCGGCGTTCTATTCCGCGTCGATCGGCGTCGGCGCGCTGGCCGCCGCCGGGGTGTTCCTGCTCGCCCTGCTCGTGGCCAATCGGTCCGGCCTGCGGCACCCGATCCCGTACGCCCTGCTGGGGCTCTGCGTCTGGTACGGCTTCCTGGAGGCCGGCGTGCATCCGACCACCGCGGGAGTCCTCGTGGCGATGACGATCCCGGCACGCAGCCGGATCGACGCGGCCACCTTCCACGCGCGGGCCCGGCCGCTGGTGGAGGCCTTCGCTCCCTCGGAGTCCGAGAGGGGCGCCTCCGGAAGGGGAGGGCTGTCGATGATCGAGCGACGCGAGGCGGAAGCGGCGGGCGCCCTGGAGACGGCGCTCGAACAGGTACAGACTCCGCTGCAGCGGCTGGAGCACCAGCTCCACCCCTGGGTCAGCTACTTCGTGATCCCCCTGTTCGCCCTGGCCAACGCCGGCGTCGTCCTCGGCGGCGAGGCGGTGGACCTGCTGCACCCCGTGACGCTCGGGATCCTCGGCGGCCTCGTGCTGGGCAAACCGATCGGCGTCACGACCTTCGCCTGGCTCGCCGTGAGGCTGGGCCTGGGCTCGAAGCCGGCCGACGTCACCTGGAGGCAGATCCACGGCGCCGGTTGGCTGGCGGGGATCGGCTTCACGATGTCGCTGTTCATCGCCAACCTCGGGTTCGGTCGGGGGCCGCTGCTCGAGCTGGCCAAGATCGGGGTGCTGGCCGCGTCCGCGCTGGCCGCGCTGATCGGAGTCCTCGTGCTGCACTCGGCCGCTCCAGAGACGGCGGAGGAGGAGCTTCATGGAAGTCCGTGAGATCGAGCTGCCCGGGATCGGCTGGAAGTACGC
>CAYMQZ010000107.1:0-8842 GCA_964392705.1 uncultured Gemmatimonadota bacterium | reverse complement strand
CACCTGGGGAAGGTGGACCGGGGGGCGATCCGGCGGATGGCGGAGTCGAGCTGAGCAGCGGGCGGAGGGTGAATTGCTGGAGGACGCGCGCACCATCCCGAGCGGCACCCGGATCGAGGCCGACATCTGCGTGATCGGCGGCGGAGCCGCCGGGCTGTCGTTGGTCCTCGAGCTCAGCGACTCCGGTCTGGAAATCTGCCTCCTCGAAGCCGGCGGGAAGCGTCCCGACCGGGCGACCCAGGGCCTGCTGGGGGGCGAAACCTCGCTCGACGCCGCGGGTCCGCTCGAGGAGGCGCGGTTGTCCTGCCTCGGAGGAACGACGCGCATCTGGGGCGGCTGGTGTCGACCGCTCGATGAGGCCGACTTCGCGGGGCGGACGGACGACACCGGGTGGCCGTTCCCGCGACGGCGGCTCGATCCGTTCTACGAGCGCGCCCACGCGCTGTGCGGTCTGGGGCCCTTCGACTACGAGGTCTCGGGCTGGCGCTCCGAAGCCGCGGGACCGCTCGCGCTGCCGGAGGAGCTGGCGGAGACACGACTGTTCCACGTGAGCCCTCCGACGCGGTTCGGCCGCACGTACCGGAGCGCCTTGCGCGCCGCCGCCAGGGTGAGCGTCCTGTTGCGAGCCGTCTGCGTCGAGCTCGTCCCCGACGCCGGCACCGGTCGAGTGAGATCGGCACGAGTCGCCACGCTGGACGGCGGCGCGTTCGAAGTCGCCGCGGGATGCTTCGTGCTCGCCGCGGGCGGGATCGAGAATCCCCGGCTCCTGCTTCTCTCGGATCGCCTGCGCCCGGGCGGCCTCGGAAACGCGAACGGCCTGGTGGGCCGCTACTTCATGGAGCACACGTACGTGACGGCCGGCCGACTTCATCTCGAAGTCCCCCCGGTGCCGCTGGACTTCTACTACCCGCACCGGGCATCCCGCACCGGAAGCCGCGTCCGCCTGCGCGGGGTCTTCGCCCCCTCGTCCCGAAGGGTGCGCTCGGAGGGCCTCCTCGCCTCCGCCCTCTTCCCGCTTCCCCCCTGGGAGCCGTCCCCCGACTCGGAGGGCGCCAACGCCGTGCGCGAGATCCCCCGTCTGCTTCGTGGCGGCTGGATGCCGGTCGGCGGCGGCCGGCATTTCCGGCGCGCCCTGCGCGATCCGGTCGGCTCGCTCGGGGCGCTGTATCGACGCTTCGTGCGCCCGAGGCTCGCTCGTCCCCCGACCGGGCCGGTGCCCATCCGGTCGTTCTGCGAGGCACAACCCCTGCGCTCCCGTCGGGTGGAGTTGACCGAGGCCCGGGACCGACTGGGGCGACGCCGGGTGCGGGTCGATTGGAGCCCCTCCGAGCTCGAGCTCCGTAGCCTGCGACGAGGTCACGAGCTGCTCGGGCGGGCGTTCTCGAGCAGGGGGATCGGTCGGCTGGAGTGCAGCCTGGGAACCGAGCGGGAACCGACCATCGAAGTGGGGCGCCACCACATGGGGACGACCCGCATGGACGCGGATCCGGCGCGCGGGGTGGTCGACGCGGACTGCCGGGTGCACGGATTCGACAACCTCTTCATCGCTGGCAGCTCCGTGTTCCCGACCGCCGGCTTCGCCAACCCCACGCTGACGATCGTCGCCCTCGCCCTGCGGCTGGCGGACCACCTGGGCCGCGTGTCCCGGTCGCGCTGAGAGGGGGGCGCGCGAGGAGGCCATCGGTTCGCGCGCTCCGCCGCCCGTGGCGACCGGCTCTCCGACCCCGGCGGCCGGCGTTCCGTCTCCGGAGCGAGGCGGCCTTCCGTCTTCAACCGGTCGGAGCTCGGGCGAGCGTCAACGGACGCCCTTCCAGCCCTTCCAGCGCCGGGTGTCCCAGCAACTCGAGGACGGTCGGCGCGAGGTCGCGAATGTCGCCGGGGGCTTCCAGCGCGGCATCCGACGGAATCCCCGGGCCGCTCGCCACGAGGAAACCCTCGCCCCGGTGGTTGCCGCTGCGGCCGTTAGGGATCCGGCCCGGCGTCTCGCGTTCGATGCGGCCGAGACGGTCGGACGCCAGGGCCTCGTGCACCTTGGCCGGCGTGTCCACCCAGCGGACGATCAGGTCGGGCAGACGGTCCATCCGCTCCCCATCGCCCCACACCTCGCGGAGCCGGACCACCTCGGCGACCACCGGCTCGCCGCTCGTGGCGTCGCGGAACGATGCGAGGCCCTCGGAGATCCGCTCGCACAGGCCGTCGAGCGCGTCGGCGGGCACGATTCCCTCCGGCTCCCGGCCGCGCAGGTTGATCCGGATGTAACCCTGCAGGTCGGCCCGCAGCGTGAACGCCTGGGTGCGCGACCAGTCGCGTCCCCCCGTCGCCCAGCGGGTGACGATGCCGTCGCGCAGCGGTCCAGGCACGGCCCGCGAGGCGGCGCGCCGGAGCGCGAGCGGCAGCGCCTCGCCGAGGCGACGAATCAGGCCCGGACGGGGCGTCCGCGCCTCGGGTCCTTCGAGAGCCCGAGCCAGCATGGCGTCCAGCATGTCGTTCCGGCACGCGTTCACCATCATGCCATGAAGCGCGAACACCAGGACGCGGGCGTCGGGCGCGCACTCCACGAGCGCGCCGATGGTGCGGTCGCACTCCGCGTACACGTCCTCCAGCGCTCGGTCGAACCGGGCGCCTTCCTCGCCGCTCAGGGGCCGGTCGGCGCTGGAGCGGTCCCACAGCCTGTGACCGGCGCGGTGGGTGGCCCCGAACCCGAGAACCGCCAGATCCCACGGCTCCTCCAGGAGCCGGACGGCCACCCGCGTGCTGCGCCGGGTGATCTCGACCAGGAAGTCGCGCAGCGCCAGCAGCTCGCCGGGGGTCCGCACCCCGTACCCTTCGCGAATCATCTCCAGGCCGCCGAACTCGGCCTCGATCTGCCGGAGCAGCTCCGGAGGATGGGTCATCGGCGCCGTCAGCCGGTCGTGACCGGCGAAACCGATCACCTCGCGTCCGGCGGCACCGTCGAGATCCAGGAGGAACGGCACATCGTAGGTCACGACCCGGAGGTCGGCGTCCAGGCGCCGCCAGAACGGCGTCGTCGGCAACCAGTCCGGCGACGGAGCGGCGAATCCCATCCGTTCCTGTCGCCACTGGAAGTCGTGGTACAGGCCGTGCTCGGCGGGCGATCGTCCCGTGAAGAAGGTCGGCCACGGCGAGCCGGCGAGCAGCCGGGCCGAGCTTCGCAGTCGACCCCGCGTGCCGGAGGCCATCAGCGCCGCGAGGTTCGGGAGCCGGCCCTCGCGGGCCCACCGTTCCACCAGCAGGAAATCGGCGGCGTCCAGGCCGACCATCAACAGTCGTCCGCTCAACCGACCTCCTTCGAAAACTGGTGAGTCGGAAGTCTTCGGGACCGGTCCCGGCCAGGGTCGGCTCCCGGGAGCACCCCCAAGCAAGGTGCGCGCCAGGGCCGCCGCCCGCACAGGAGCGGGCCGCCACCGGGGTCGGCGCCGGCTCGCCGGCCCCTCCCGATGGCCCCATAATCGCATCATCGCATCACGATCGGCCCCGACCGGCGGTGATTCCTGGCCCGGACCGTGCACGGCTCGTCGCGGGCACGAAGGTGCAGGGGGACGCTGGAAGCGGCGGAACGTGGGTCGTGGCTTCCTCGCCACAGGAGCCGGCCCCGATCGCTCGGGCCTGTAGGAGCGGGGTCCCGAAGTCCCGTGCGCCGCACATCCGATCTTCGACACGGAATCCATGCGAATCCTGACGTTATGCTACGAGTTTCCCCCCATCGGGGGCGGTGGAAGCCGGGTCGTAGCCGGGTTGACCGGCGCCCTCGCACGGGCCGGTCACGAAGTGGACGTCGTGACGAGCGGGTTCCGGGGCCTGCCGCGTCGATCGACCGTCGGAGGGGTTCAGGTCCACCGGGTGCGCGCGCTCCGGCTCCGAAAGCACTACTGCACGATGCCCGAGGCGGCGTGCTACGTGATCGGCGCCCTGGCGACCGCCCGCCGGCTGGCCCGCGAGCGGGCCTACGACATCGCGCACGCCCACTTCATCTTACCGGACGGATGGATCGCACGTCGGCTGAGGAACGGTCGGGACCTCCCGTACCTGATCACCGCCCACGGCTCGGACGTGCCGGGCTACAACCCGGACCGGACCCAGCTCGCTCACCACATCCTGGCTCCGACATGGGGCCGTGTCACCCGCGATGCGGCGGCCGTCGTCTGTGCCAGTCGGTCGCTGGAGACGCTCGTGAACGCCCGAGATCCGCGCGTCGAGATGCGACGCGTTCCGAACGGGATCGATCCCGATCGCTTCCGAACGGACCGGCCGCGCGCGCGCCGGATCCTGGTCGTGACGCGACTGCTCGAACGGAAAGGGGTCCAGTATCTCCTGGAGGCCGTGCGGGATCTCCCTCTCGAGCACGAGATTCACATCGTGGGGGATGGCCCGCACCGGCCAGCTCTTCAGCGCGGGGCGGCGAGCCTGCGCCCGACGATCGTGTTCCACGGATGGCTGGACAACCGCTCCCCGGAGCTCACGCGCCTGTTCGAGACATCGGAGATCTTCGTGCTCCCTTCGGATCGCGAGAACTTCCCGGTCTGTCTCCTGGAGGCCATGGCCGCGGGCCTGGCCGTAGTCACCACGCGCTCGACCGGGTGCGCCGAGGTCGTGGGGGACTCGGGCGTGCTCTTTCCCCCGGGAGACATCGCCGAGCTCCGTCGCGTCCTGCGCAGGTTGACGGGCGATCCCGACCTGTGCCGAAGGCTCGGCCGGGCGGCGCGCGAGCGGGTGGAGCGGGACCTGTCCTGGCCCGCCGTGGCGCGGAGCTACGAGGAGCTGTTCGAGGCGCACCGCGCTCCGCGCCGAGCGCGGTCCTGAGCGGTGTCCTGGAAGCGCCGTGCGTGGTGGCTGGCGAAGCTCATCCTGGCGGCGGCCCTGCTCTTCTACCTCCTGCGGCTCGTGTCCGTGTCCGAGGTGGGCTCGGCCTTCCGGGACGCTCGCTGGACCGTCCTCCTCCTGGTCCTTCCGTTCGCCCTGCTCAACCCGGTTCTCTCGGCGGCGCGGTTGAAGGTGCTGACGGACGCCCAGGGAATGGCGCTGTCGCTCGGCCAGATCGTAGGCGTGAACCTGATCAGCCGATTCTACGGCCTCCTGCTTCCCGGACACCTGGGTGCCGGGGCGGTCCGCTGGTACCGTCTCGTGCGGCTCGAGGACCGCAAGGCGGCCGTCCTCGGCGCGATCCTGGCGAGTCGCGTCCTCCACCTGCTCGGCCTGAGCGCGCTCGGCCTCGCCTTCATCGCTTGGGATCGGCCGCGGGTCGGCGGCATCGCCGTTCTGCTCGGCCTGCCTCTGCTCCTCGGAACCGCTGTCATGGGCGCCCTCCTGCTCAAGGGCAGGGAAATCGGACACATCGCCTCGAAGCTCCCGCTCGGCGAGAAACTGCGGGATCTGAGCGAGAAGCTGACGCGCTTCCGCCGGCTGTCTCCGCGCGAGCTGGGCGTCGCCGTGGGACTCTCGGTCGCCGAGAACCTGTCCGGCACGCTGATCCTCTACCTCTCGGCCGTCGCCCTCGGGATCGCCCTGCCGTTGGCGACGCTCGGATGGGTGCGCGCCGTCGTCCAGCTGATCGCGCTGATCCCGGTCTCCTTCTCCGGTCTGGGCATCCGGGAGGGCGGATTGCTGGTGGCGCTCGAGCCGTTCGGCGTGCCGGGCTCGACGGCCGTGGCCCTCGGCCTGCTCGTGTTCGCCGCCACGCTCGTCGTCGGCCTGATCGGCGGCCTGTTCGAGCTGTGGCTGCAACTCTCGCGCGGAGGGAGCGCCCGCTTCGAGGCATCCCGGCCCGTCGCCCCTCCGGAGAGCTCGTGACGGGAGGCGCGGAGCGGACGGTCGCGATCGTCGTGAGCCGCGACCGCCGGGAGGATCTCCTGCGCTGCCTGCGGCACGTTCGTGCGCTCCAGCCCCCCTGCGCGGGGATCGCGGTGGTGGACGACGCCTCGACCGACGGCTCGGCGGCCGCCGTCCGAGAACGGTTCCCCGATGTGCATCTCGTTTCGGTCGACACACCCATCGGTCCGGCGAGGGCACGCAATCTGGGCTTCCGCCGGGCGCAGCGGCGGTTCGGCGATCTCGGCCGGGTCCTGTTCCTGGACGACGACGCGTTCGTGCGGCCGGACACCCTCGCGCGGCTGCTGGAAGTCGCGGCGGCCCGCCCGGAGGTCGGCATCGTGGCTCCGAAGGTGTACCGGTCGCTGGGCGAGCGTCGTTTCCACGTGGCCGGAGAGCTGAAGGTCGACCTGTACAGGGGAAGGATCACCGACCTCGGCGCCGGGGAGCTGGATCTCGGCCAGTACGACCGGCCGAGAGACATTCGCGCCTGCTCCACCTGCGCGATGCTGGTGAAGACCGAGGCGCTCCAGGCCCTGGACGGCTTCGACGAGGCGTTCGCCGCCCCCGCCTGGGAGGATGTCGATCTCTGCCTGCGCGCCCGACGGCACGGGTACGCCATCGCGTACGCGCCGCTGGCGGTGGTCGAGCACCTCGGAGGCAAGGACGCGCGGGGCCTCCGGCCCGAGCGGGAACGGGCGAAGGCGGAGAACTGGCTCCTGCTGATGCGGCGGCACGCGACCCTCCCGGAGTGGGCCTCCTTCCTCGGCCTCCTGCCCGTCCGGGCGATCGGCCAGGCCGTGCGCCAGGCGGTGGCCGGCGAACCGCTGTCCGCGCCGCACCAGCTGCGGGGCGTCCTGCAGGCCACGCTCCGCCTGTTCGACCGTTGGACACGCTGACCCCCGAAGGCGGCCTCGCGCCGCCCCGACCGACCCGCTCGGAGCGGTCACCGTCCACGGCGACCGGGGTGGAGATCGCCAGGGTGGTGCTGGTGGTGGGCTCCAGCTACAGCGGCTCGACCCTGCTCGGCCTGCTGATCGGTACGGACCCTCGGGCCCTCTACGCGGGAGAGGTGAACCAGATTCGCCGGCTGTGGAACCCGCCCCCGGGTCCCGAGCCCGGCTACCGTTTCTGCACCTGCGGAGAGACCTACGCCGACTGTCCGTTGTGGGGCCGCGTGTCGGCCCGGTACGCCTCCCGCGTCGACCTGAACCCGGCGCCCGGCCTCTCCGCTCGGAACCTGCGTCTGCTGGTACGAATCCTGTTCGGACGCTCCCCTCGCCGCCGAGATGACGAGCGGCTCATCGACGCGTACCGGGACGTGGTCCGGGCGGTGGGCCACGCCGTTCGCGCGACCGGGAACCCCGGCGTTCGCTGCCTCGTGGACTCCTCCAAGTCGCTCGAGAGTCTCGAGGCCCTGGCGCGCGCCCGCGACCTGGACCTCCGGGTAGTGCACCTCCTGCGCGAGGCGGGTGGCGTCATGGCGTCGGCACGTCGCCGGCGGCGGAACGTCTGGGGGACGCTGCTGGCCTGGGTGGCCGTTCACGGGCTGCTCCGCTTCTATCTGACCCGCCGGACGAACGTGCCCGTCCTCGAGGTCGACTACCGGAGGCTGTGCGAGGATCCGCGCGTCGAGCTGCGGCGCGTGGGCCGCTTCCTGGATCTGGACCTGCAGCCCGACCTGGCGGTCGAGCGAATTCGCCGGGCGCGCCACCACGTTCTGGGAGGCAGCAAGAGCGTGCGGCCGACGCTTGCCCGCTTCGAGGGCATCGAGCATCGCCCGGGCTCCTCCCTGCTGCGGCCGCTGGAGCGAAGCGCGGCCGCCCTCTCGACGCGACTGGTGCGCAGGATCTGTGGATTCTCGACCGGGTCGGCCCGGCATCCGGGGACGGGATGATGGACCCGGTCCGCTTCGCGCTGGTCGGATGCGGGAGGATCGGACGCTGGCACGCCCGGGGGCTGGCCCGCCTGCCGGACACGTCGCTGGTGGCCGTGACGGACAGCGACGCGGAGGCGCTCGCGGCCCTGGCCCGCGAGTTCGGCGCCGACCCCTGCCGCTCGCTCGAGAGCCTTCTCCGACGGTCCGACGTCGACGTGGTCATCGTGGCCACGCCTCCGGCCGGCCACGCCGCGATCGGCGAGGCGGCCGCCGCCGCCGGGAAGCACGTCCTGATCGAGAAGCCGCTCGCCCTCTCCCCGCCTTTCTCTCCTACGACGACATCGACTGGCGCCGGACCCGCACGGTGGCGTCGGGCCACGGGGGCCAGATCTATCTGAACACACGCGAGGCGAGACCGGACGGCATCATCGAGGCCGGGGACTACGTCGAGGAGCGGAACCGGCTTCGAAAGCTGCTGGAAGACCTCCGGGACCCGCGGACGGGCGAGCCGATCGTGGATCGAGTGCGCGAGCGGGAGGAGATCTACCACGGGCCGGAGCTGCGGAACGCGCCCGACCTCGTGCTCGAGCTCGCCGACGGCTGGGCCACGCCCGCCGGACTCACGGGGACTCGGCGCATCGTGGAGGACAGCCCGCCCAACCATTCGAGCGAGCACGGGAACGAGAGCGTCTTCCTGGCCTGGGGAGAGGGCGTCCGGCGAGGCGAGCTGGTCGTCCGGCTGGAGGACATCGCCCCCACCATCCTCTCGGAGCTGGGCGTCGAGCCGCCTCCGGGCTGCGATGGGCGCGTCCTGCCGCTGTCCCTGGCCGGGCCCCGAGACTCGTCCGGCCGGGGGCGATCCGAGTAAAGGCGGTGGGCCGCGCCACTCGGGCGGACTCCCGGCCGATTGCCCGCGCGGGCGGCTCCCTTTACCGTTCCAGCCAAGCCAGTCAGGGCCTGAAGACGATCCGGAGAGCGCCGTCCGCCCTCTGGACGAAGCGGCGTTCCTTCCGCGTGTCCCGGGCGAATCAAGAAGGAGAAGCCGATGAGACGAAGATCCGCACCGGCCCTCGCCACCGCCGTCGCGGCGGCCCTCGTCGTCGCCGCCGGCTGCGACGGGACGGAGGCGTCCGACGC
>CAYMQZ010000106.1:0-8843 GCA_964392705.1 uncultured Gemmatimonadota bacterium | reverse complement strand
GGCGCTCCTCCCCGATACGCCGGGGTATCGCCTTCGTTGCGCCGCCTCGGATCTGGCCCCGCGGCGCTCGTAACGCGGCTCGCCCCATTACTCGGACCGGCTCCTAGACGCCGCTGGCGTCGTCGGAGCGTGAGCGCCGTGCTCGAGGGCTTCGACTGGCTGCGCGCCGCCCTCACGATCGGCTTCGGGGCGCTGGCCGGCGGTCTCACCAACCGCGTGGCGATCTGGATGCTCTTCCACCCCTACGAGCCGCCGCGCCTGCTGGGCCGGCGCCTGACCTGGCTGCAGGGGGCGATGCCCAAGAACCAGGGTCGCCTCGCCCGTTCCGTCGGCGGGGCGGTCGGCGGGCGCCTCCTCACGCCCGCCGATCTCGCGGCGGAGCTGCAGGACCCGGAGCTCCGGGCGGCTTTCGGGTCGCGGCTCCGGGAGCTCGTGGTCGGTCTCGTCCGGGAGGAGGCGCCCGCGCTGGTCGACCTGCTTCCCGAGCCGGCGGTCGGCGAGCTGCGGGAATTCCTCCACGGTCTCCTGGAGGAGGTGCGCGGGCACCTGGTCCGCACGTTCGAGGCGCCCGCGTTCACGGACGAGGCCGAGCGGATGCTGGCCGAGCTCGTGAAGGCCCTGCGCGAGGAGCCCGTGGGCGACGCGCTGGATCCCGAGCGGCTGGAGGCCCTCCGGGACCGGGCCGACGCGTGGCTCGGTCGGATCGTGGGGTCGGAGGCGTTCGAGCGCACGGCGCGGCGACACGTCCAGGAGGCGGCCGAGCACGTGCTGCGGCCCGGCCGCACGCTCGAGGAGCTGATTCCGACCGGAGTCGTCGCCGCCATCGAGCACGCGATCAACGATTACCTGCCGCTGGCGATGGAGCGCCTGGGCCGGCTGCTCGAGGATCCGCGCGCCCGCGAGCGGGTGGAGGGCACGGTACACCAGCTGCTCGACCGCTTCATGCGCGACCTCCGCTTCCATCAACGGGTCGTCGCGAAGCTGATCATCACGGAGGAGACCGTGGATCGCGTCCTCCGCACCCTCGAGGCCGAGGGAGCCGATCAGCTGGCCGCGCTGCTGCGCGAGGCCGAGGTGCAGGACGCCATGGCCCGCAGCGTGAACGAGGGGATCGTCGAGTTCCTGCGTCGGCCCAGCGCCAGCGTCTTCGGCCGGATCCACGACCCGCAGGTGCAGAGCGCCCTCGACGCCATCGCGGCCTGGCTCGTCCGGGCGGCGCGCGATCCGGGCCCCCGGCGCTTCCTGCTCGAGCAGGCCGAGGAGGCGGTGTGGAAGGTGGGAGAGCGGAGCTGGGCCGACCTCGCGGCCCTGGTGCCGGCCGATCGGCTCGGCCCCTGGGTCGCCACGGCGTTGCGCTCCGAGCCCGGGCGGGCGCTTTACGAGACCCTGGGCGATGACCTGATCGAGCGCGCGCTGGAGCGGCCGCTGGGAGGGCTCTCGCGCTTCGTGCGCGAGGAGGCCGCCGTGCGCGTCGCGGACGCGCTCGCCGAGCCGGCCTGGTCGTGGATCGCCGCGCAGGTGCCCGAGGTCGCCGAGCGCGTGCGGGTGGCCGACCGTGTGGAGGAGAAGATTCGCGACTACCCGCTCTCCGAGTTCGAGGCGCTGATCCGCTCCGTGACGGAGCGGGAGCTGGACCTGATCGTCCGTCTGGGGTACGTGCTGGGGGCCGTGATCGGCACGATTCTCGTGGGCGTGAGCTGGCTCCTCCCGTGAGCCGGAGGCTGCGGGATCGGACGATCGCCGCGACGACGCGGGACACCATGCGACGATCCGTGGACAGAAGGCGGGGCCCGGCGATCTTGCGGGGGATGCGCGTCGCCGCGCTCGCCGCCCTGGCGGTCTGGACGACGGCCGCCTGCGGTGCCGAGCGCCCGGAACGGGACGCGGAGCGGCGGGCCCGCGAGACCGGCTACCGGGGCTTTTTGCTGCCCGAGGCGCTCGAGCGGCCCGATTTCACGCTGACGGACACGCGGGGCGAGCCGTTCGACTTCCGCGAGGAGACGGCGGATCGACTCGCGCTCCTCTTCTTCGGCTACACCCACTGCCCCGACATCTGCCCCGTCCACATGGCCAACCTCGCGGCCGTGCTGGAGGACCTGCCGTACGACGTGCGACGGAGGATCCGGGTGGTCTTCGTGACGACCGACCCGGAACGGGACGATCGGGAGCGGCTGCGCGCGTGGCTCGACCGCTTCGATCCGGAGTTCGTCGGCCTCCGCGGCGAGCTGTCGGAGGTGAACCGGATCCAGGCTCGGCTGCATCTGCCGGCGGCCGTGCGGCAGGACCGCGACGACGGAGACTACACGGTCGGTCACGCCTCGCAGGTCATCGCCTTCGGAGCGGACGGGCGGACCACGGTGGTCTATCCGTTCGGCACCCGACAGGCGGACTGGACGCACGACCTCCCCCGGCTCGTCGGGCGCCCCGACGCCGGCGGGCCCTGACGACGCGGACCGGGGGCGCCGCTTGCAGTGGTGGTGCGCCGCCCAGGGCGTTCCCTGGGAGTGGAGCTGGCGACCCTATCCGGGCGTGTGGGCCTTCGTTCTCCTCGTCGCCGCCGGCTACGTATGGCTGCGGAGGCGGACCCCGCCCCCGCGCGACGAGGCCCGGTCGGCCACCTTCGACGAGGCCCGGTCGGCCGCCTTCGACGAGGCCCGGTCGGCCGCCTTCGTCGCGGGCCTGGTCGTACTGTGGATCGCCCTGGACTGGCCCGTGGGCGCGCTGGGGGCGGGATACCTGGCGAGCGTCCACATGGTGCAGTTCCTGCTGATCGCGTTGGGCGCGCCCGCGCTGCTGCTGTACGGGATCCCGCAAGACATCCTCCGGAGGGCCGTCGAGCTCCCGGCCCTGGGGCGCACGATCCGGATCGTGACGCACCCCCTGGCGGCGCTGCTCCTGTTCCACGCGATCGTCGTGGCGACGCACTGGCCCGCGGCGGTCGACCGGCTCATGGCGTCGCAGGCCGGCTCCTTCGCCCTCGACATGGCCTGGCTGGCGGGCGGGACGATCTTCTGGTGGCCGGTGGTATGTCCCGTGCCCGAGCGCCGGTTTCCGTATCCCCTGAAGATCGGGTACTTGATCCTGGCCACCGTGATCGGGACCCTGCCCTTCGCCTTCCTCACGTTCGCCGAGCTGCCCTTCTACGCCACGTACGAGCTCGCGCCTCCCGTCTCCGGCATCTCGGCGCGCACCGACCAGCGAATGGCGGGAATCCTGATGAAGCTGGGAGGGGGAGCCATCCTCTGGTCGGCGATCGCCGTGCTCTTCTTCCGCTGGTGGAAAGCCTCGGAGGCGGGAACCGACCTCATCTGAGCGCGAGCCTCGCGGAGTCCGGGCGTCCGCGAGCGCCCGAGGCCGCCCTGTAGGACGCAGACGGCTCGGAGCGGCGCGACGGGCCGGCGTGCTCGCCTAGCCGCCGCCCTCCAGCTCGCGCGCCTTCCGGTACATCTCCTCGGCCCGATCCCGCTCGTGGCGCCGGTCGTGCAGGATGCCCATCGTATAGTAGGCCCGGGCGTTGGTGGGCTGCAGCCGGACGACCCGTCGCATGGCCTCCATCGCCTCCTCCACCCTCCCCATCCGGTTACACGCCCGGCCCAGGTGGAAGTGGGCCGTCGGGTTGGAGTCGTCGACCGCGATGGCCCGGCGGAGCTCCGCCGCCGCGTCCTCGTAGAGTCCCTTCCGAAACAGCACGAGGCCGAGGTTCAGGTGGGCATCGCCGCTGCCCGGCCGGAGACGGAGAGCCCCCCGCAACTGCCGCTCGGCCTCCGCGAAGCGACCCAGGGCGCCGAGAAGGGCTCCGATGTTGGTGAGCAGCTGGACGTTCTCCGGATCCAGCTCCAGGGCACGCCGGTACTCGGCCAGGGCCTCCGACGGCTCGCCCAGCCGGTCGTAGACGTAGCCCAGGTTGTTGCGCGCCTTCAGGTGATTCGGGCGTCGGCGCAGGATGGCGCGGTAGACCTCGACGGCATCCCGGAACTCGCCCGCCTCCGTCAGCTCCCGACCCCTCCGGTACAGCTCCTCGACGGAGTGGCGCGCTCCGGTCCGGGCCGGCGATGCCCCGTCCGGATCCGCCTCCGTCGGCTCCTCTGCGGAACTCCCGGGGCGCGGGGCGTCCTTCGGACCCGCCTTCTTCTCCTCCTTGGTGGTCATCGTCCGTCGCTCACGGCTTCCCCTACGGAATCCACCACCCACGACAGATACGAGGGAGAGCCGCGGTCCACGGTGAACGCCAGGAACTCGGGCTCCTCGTACGGGTGGAGCTCCGCGACCCGCCGCCGGAGCGCGTCCAGTCGCCCGGTCGTGGTCTTGAGCAGCGCGAGCGCCTCCCGCTCCTCCTGCACCTCGCCCTCCCACCGGAACACCGAGTCCAGGCCATCCCACACGTTGGCACACGCCGCCAGCCGCTCCCGCACGAGCTGCCGGCCCAGTCTCAGGAGCGACTGCCGGTCCGGTCCCGTCACCAGGACGAGGTGGACGGCCTCCGAGGGCGGCTCGCCCGCGGACGGCTCGGGCACCCGACTCGTCGACGGCTCAGGCATCCGACGCTCCACCGGTCTCTCGCGCCTCCTCGCCCTCGTGCTCGCGCTCCGCCCGCTCGTACAGGCGATCGATGCGCTCCGCGTACTTCTCGGCCACGACCCGTCGCTTCACCTTGAGCGTGGGCGTCAGCTCGCCGCCCTCCACGGTGAATTCCTCGGCGATCGGCAGCACACGACGGGGCCGCTCGTAGCGAGCGAAACCGTCCGTGCGCTCCCGGACTTCCCGCTCCAGGAGCTCTTCCACGGCGGTCCGCTCGACGAGCGCTCCGTCCGACACGTCCTGCAGGTCTCGCGCCGCGAGGCCCTCGAGCCGCTGCTCCGCCACGCGTCGCCGCAGGGCCTCGAACTCGGGCAGAACGACCACGACGGGGTACTTCCGGCGGTCGCCCAGGAGCACCGCCTGCTCCACGAGCGGCGATCGCCGGATCGCCTCCTCGATCGGCTGGGGCGCGATGTTCTTCCCGTAGGCGGTGATGATCAGCTCCTTCTTGCGATCCGTGATCCGCAGGTAGCCGTCTTCATCCAGCTCGCCGATGTCGCCCGTGTGGAACCAGCCCTCGGGGTCGATCGCGTCCCGGGTCGCCTCCTCGTTCCGGTAATAGCCCTTCATCACCTGCGGTCCCCGCACCAGGATCTCCCCGTCGTCGGCGATCCGGAGCTCGGTCCCCGGAATCGGAGGCCCGACCGTGCCCGGCCGGGGCGCCTCGACCGGGTTGAAGCACACGACGGGGGATGTCTCCGTCAGCCCGTAGCCCTCGATGATCGGGAGGCCCGCCGCGTAGAAGAACTTGGCAACGACGGGCGAGAGCGGGGCGCCCCCCGCGGTGAAATAGCGGATCCGCCCCCCGGTCCGCTGACGCAGCCTGCGGAAGACGAGCCGGTCGGCCACGGCGTACCGCAGGGCCAGCCACGTCCCCGGAGGCTCGCCGGCGAACAGCAGGTCGGCCCGGCGCTCGCCGACCGCCCGGGCCCACTCGAACAGCCGGCGCTTGACAGCCCCCCCCTCGTCCGCCGCGGCGGCGACACGCTCGTAGATCTTCTCGTGCACGCGGGGGACCGCGTTCATCAGCGTGGGCTTCACCTCCATCATGTCCCGTCCGACGGTACGGGTCGACTCGGCGTAGGCCACCGAGACGCCGGCGTTCCAGAAGATGAAGTGGCCCACGGTGCGCTCGTAGATGTGGGCCAGAGGCAGGATGGAGAGGGCGAGGTCGTCCGCGTCCACCTCGAACCGGCGCAGGGCCAGGACGCAATCGCTATGGATGTTGTCGTGCGTGAGCATGACGCCCTTCGGCGGCCCCGTCGTCCCCGACGTGTAGATCAGCGTCGCCACCTCCCCGGGGTCGGCGGCGCGGGCGTGCGACTCGTAGCTGGCCCGCAGCGACCCGTCGGCCGTCCGTCCCCGCTCGGCGAGCTCCTCCAGCGTCAGCAGGTCCGGACCCTCCGGGGGGCGGGCGACCGGATCGAAGGCGAAGATCCGCGCGATCGCCGGAACGTCGGCACGGATCTCGACCAGCTTCTCCAGTTGCTCCCGGTCGGAGAGGAAGGCGGCCGTCACCCCGGCGTCCCGCAGGATGTGGGCGACCTGTTCGGAGGGAAGGATCGGATAGACCGGCACGCTCACCAGTCCGGCCATGACGCACGCGAAGTCCGCCAGGGCCCACTCGAGTCGGGTGTGCGAGAGGATCGCGATCCGGTCGCCACGCTCGTAGCCCAGCGCCCGCAGGCCGAGCGCCAGGTCGCGGACCCGCTCGCCCACCCACTCGCGGGACAGCTCTTCCCACTCGCCGTCCGGTAGGCGTCGTCGGACGGCGTCGGGGCGGCGGTTCCGCTCCAGGCCTTCGAGGAACAGGTCGACCAGCGTGCCCGGCTCGAGCTCCTCGGGTCGGCCGGCCTGTCGGCGTCCCGCCGCCGGCCTCCCTGGCGAGGCCCCCGGATCCGCCCCGCCGGTCGCGCCGGCTGCGCGATCCCCGCCGGCCGCGCCTTCCGCGCCGGCTACCCCTTCCGCGCCGGCCGCTTCACCCGTTCCCGTCATACACGCCTCCCGGCCCCGGCGCCGGAGGTGGGCGGCGCGCCTCGCGCCCGGCCTCCTCGCCCCCGGCCTCCTGCCCCTCGAGCCGCTCGAGGGTCCGTTGGGCGTGTCGCACGTGCTCTGCGGCTTCCGAGCCGGACGGCGCCCCCTCGAGGAACGCCCGGAGGTGCCGCGCCGCCTCCTCGTCCTCGCCCCGCCGAAGGAGCAGGAACCCGACCCCGTAGTGCGCGGCGGGGCTGTCTCGCAGCGACAGGGCGCGGCGGTACAGCCTCAGGGCCTCGTCCGTCACGCCGATCTGGGTGTACACGACGGCCATCTGCTCGAGCACCGCGGCGTCGTCCGGCCGTTGCCGGAGGGCCAGCCGGAAGGAGGTGAGCGCCTCGTGATACCGCGCCTGCCGGGCGAGGGCGACCCCCTCCTCGTAGTAGTCCGGTCCGTCTCCCCGGTCCCTCTTCCCCTCCCAGAACTTCCACCAGGGCATCGTGTCTCCCCCTCCCCGTCAGTCGGCGGCCGGGGGCAGCGGCGGCGCGGCGGCCAGGTTGTAGGCGAAGGCGAAGATGCCGGCCAGCACGAACCCGTAGGCGTAGGCCCAGAGAGCCCCGATGAAGGCGCCGGCCAGGCTGACGGAATAGCCGAAGAGCACCCGGGCCAGCAGCCCTGGCGGCGTCCGGTCGCCCGGCTGGACGAGGAGGAGCAGCGTGAGGAAGAACGTCGCCCCGCTGGCCACGGCTCCTCCGGCGATGGCGAACGCCCTGGTGTTCAGTCTCATTCCCTCGCACGAAACGTGGCGGTGGCCCTCCGTCGCCCGATCGAAGTTAGACGCGCGGTCGCGGCCCTGCAATCAGGCCATCAGGCGCGCGCGGCCACGATCGCCCGGGGGTCCGCGGCCAGCGTCTCCAGGGGAGCGCCCTCGACCGCCCGCACGGCCTCCTCCGAGGGGACGAGGATCGCCAGCCGGCCGCGCGGCGCCAGAATCCGCACGGCCTCACCGACCATCGAGGCCGTCCCGCCGACGAGCGCCACGCCTCGAAAGCGACCGGAGTACAGGGGCAGGTGGGCGGCGTCCTCGACCCACAGGAGGCTGACCCGGGGTCGGCCGCCGCCCGGCGCGCTCCCGGACCCCTCTCGCGACGCATCCCCCGTCGCCTCCCGCGACGCGATCCCCGATTCCTCTCGTGGCGCGCTCTGGGAGCCGGCGAGGGCCACGACCTCGACGCCCTCGACCGCGGCCGAGATGCGGGGAGCGGCCTCCGCCAGGCCCGGGCCGAGCAGCACGTAGCCCGACGCCTCCTCCTGCAGCCCCAGGAGGGCCGGGACGAGCAGCTCCGCCTCCCCGGGGTCCGCTCGATCCGGCCCGGCGTCGGGACCCGTCGCCGCGAAGCGCACGACTCCCTCCTCGATCGGATAGCGCGCATCGCAGTGGGGACAGCCCAGGTGGCCGTCGAGGACGCGTCGACCCTCCAGCCGGTCCACGCGCGCGACGAGACCCTGCGCCGACAGGGACCCCGCGGCCGCCGCCGGGCGGGACCCCTCGGCCGCCTCCCGCTCGCGGCACGCCGGACAGACCAGGACCTCCGTCAGCTCGATGAACACCGGAGGGAGCCGGGCTCAACCCGGCAGCACGAGGACATCGGTCGTCGCGCCCTCGCGGCCGAGGCGCAGGCAGACGAGCACCGCAGCGGCCACGGACCCGGGGCCCAGCATCCGATCGCGCGGGGGCAGGTCCTCGCCGAGGCGAGGCGCCAGCCCGTCCCACGCGGCCGTGTCGACCGGGCCCGGCTCGACCAGGGTGGTGAGCACCCCGGTGCCGGCCAGCTCCAGCCGCAGGACCTCGTGGAGCCCACGAAGACCGAACTTCGAGGCGGAGTAGGCTCCGTTCTCCGGGAAAGCTTGCCGGCCGGCCACGGAGCCCAGGTGCACGAGATGTCCGCTCCCGCGGGACAGCATCTCGGGCAACAGCGCCCGCACCAGCGCGAACGGAGCCCGCAGGTTCACCTGCAGGTGGTGCTCGAAGTCAGCCACGGGCAGCCGGGCGACCGGGGCCAGGTCGAAGCAGCCCGCGGCGTTCACCAGGATGTGCGGCGGGCCGCCGAAGCGTTCCCGGGTCGCGGCGACCAGACGGTCGATCTCCGGCAGCCGGACGAGGTCCGCCTCCACCGGATGCGCCCCGGCCCGTTCGGCCACCCGGCGCAGCGCCCGGCCGCCGCGCGAGCTGACCACCAGATCGACCCCTTCCTCCGCCAGGCCGAGCGCCACCGCGCGTCCGATGCCCC
>CAYMQZ010000105.1:1428-8847 GCA_964392705.1 uncultured Gemmatimonadota bacterium | reverse complement strand
CGTCTCCTCGCCGGGCCCTTCGGGGCGGGACGTCTCCTCGCCGGACCACAGCGTGAGGTCGTCCACCAGCAGGATGTGCCCGGGCGGTCCGCGTCCGTCCAGCTCGACCCGGCCCACCCCGCTTCCGCCTTCCACGGAGATCCGCTCCTCCCGGAAGCGGCCGCCCTTGCCGGCCTGATAGCGGCCGCCCGTCGCCCGCGAGACCGAGCCGTCCGGGAGCGGCGATCCGTCCGGCCCGAACGCCCGCACGACGAACCCGGCCACGGCGTCGGATCCGCGGAGAACGAACGCGACCCGGCGCGGCCCGTCCGGAAACCTCAGGACCAGGAGACCCGGACGAAAGCCCTCGTCGGTCAGCGCGGCCGTCACGGCGTGGTTCGTCTCCTCACCCTCGGGATCGTACGCGCCGGAGCCGATCAGGTAGGGATCGGCGGGTCCCGTGAACCGGGAGAAGAACTCGAAGACCACCCCCCGGTTCCGGTACTCGTCCGAGACCGGACAGCGCTCGCAGGCCGGCGAGCCGTCCGCCCAGGTCTCGAAGTCGAGCCGGACCGGAGCCTCCTGGGCGGCGGCCATCCCGTGAGCGAAGGCGAGCGCGATGACGAGCGCCGCCACGCCGGCCGCGAGCCGAGCGGCACCGGGTCTCTCCGGACGAGCTACGAGCGTCAGGACGCGCTCCGCTCCGGGCGCGGCGGTCCGAGAGGCGGCAGCACCCCCTCGATCTCGGCCCTCCGCTCCTCCAGCCACGGGGGAAGCCGCAGCCCCGATGCCGGCGCGTCGCTTTCCTCGTCCAGCCCGAAGCCCGGCGGGTCTGTGGCGACCTCGAACAGGACGCCGCCAGGCTCCCGGAAGTAGATCGAGCGGAAGTAGTAGCGGTCGATGATGGGTGTAGGGGCGTAGCCCGCCTCGAAGAGACGCCCGCGCGTCTCCCGCTGGGTCTCCTCGGTCGGCGTGCGGAACGCGACGTGGTGGACCGATCCGACGGCCACCCGGCCGCGTCCCACATCCGGCCGGGCCAGCACGTCCACGTTACGACCCGGCGTTTCCGGCTCCGTCCCCGCCGCCTCGAACCGGGCGCGGCCGCCGCCCTCCCCGGCGAGACGGAAGCCCATCAGCTCGGTGAGCAGTCCGGCGGTCGGCTCGGGATCCGCCTCCGTCAAGGCGACCCCGGCGAAGCCTCGGAGGCCGTGCTCGGCCGGCACCGGACCGCCCGGCCCGGCACGAGCCTCCGGACCGCTCGGCCGAAGATCCGTCTCCGGGCCGCCCGGCCGGACGTCCACCTCCGGGCCGCCGGGCCGGACGTCCGCATCGCCCGCCGGAACCGTACGGCCGACGAGCTCGAGCGCCAGCCCGTCCGGGTCCTCGAAGGGGAGGATCTGCTCGCCGTTCCGCTCCTCGACCTCCGGGACCGAGACGCCGTGCTCGGCGAGGCGCTCGACCCAGTAGGGGAGCGAGGCCGGGGGCGCCCGGAACGAAACGGAGGTGACCTGTCCCACGCCGGTCCGGCCGGCGGGCGCCCCCGGCCACGCGAAGAAGGTGAGGATGCTGCCGGGCCGACCGGCCTCGTCCCCGTAATAGAGGTGGTAGGTCGTCGGATCGTCGAAGTTCACCGTCTTCTTCACCAGCTTCAGCCCGAGCAGGCCGGCGTAGAAGTCGACGTTCTTCTGCGGCTCGCCGCAGATGGCGGTCACGTGGTGAATGCCGTGGATCTCGGACCGCATCCCTCGCTCCGTTTCGCGATGCACCGACCGGGGGTCAGCCGAGCCGCCAGCGAGCCGCCCGAGCGAATCTACCCGCACTCGCGCTCCCCGATCCTGGTCCGGCTCTTGCTTCCCCCCCCAACGGTTTCGCGAGCCGGGCCCGACCGGCTCGAAAGTTGCCTGTCGCCACCGCCGAGGAGGTGCCCATGCCGGAGGACGACAGGAAGCTGCAGGAGGACGAGGAGCGAAAGCTCGCGAAGCACGAGTCCATCAAGGACGAGCTCCGGGAGCGGGTGGGCGAGCGGATCTCCGAGCGGACCGAGGCCACGGCCCCGGAGGGGGAGGCGAAGGTCGACGGCGTGGCCCGTGAGCTCGAGGGGCGGGCGATCGACGAGGTCGCCGAGACCGAGGCGGAGATCGAACGCTCGCGCCGCGCCGCGCGGCTCGCGCAGGTCGTCGACTACCTCTTCTACCTCGTCTACGGCCTGATCGGGCTGACGTTCTTCCTCGAGCTCCTCGGGGCGCGGCAGTCGGCCGCGTTCATGCGATTTCTGGACGCCGTCACCGCGCCCCTGTTGAGCCCGTTCGAGGGGCTCGTCTCCGACCCCGCGGTCGGGGCCTCGAGGTTCCGCTTGTCCTACCTCGTTGCGCTGGTCGTGTACATCCTCCTGCACCTGGCCGTGAAGGGATTTCTCCGCCTGCTCGCGCGTCGCCGCACCACCGTGTAGAGGAAGCGGCCCCCCACATCGCCGGGGCGCCGCCCGCCGTTCCGGGGTCGCCCCGACGGCCTGCCCGCCTCACATTGATCCCGGGGACATGGGTCGCGCCCCGATGAGAAGGCAGGCCCGGGCGCAGCGGACCGACCGTCCAGCCCCGGCACCGCCCGTCTCCACGCCGCCAGGAAAGAAGGGACCGGACATGAAGCCACGCACGCTCGTCCTGATCGGCTCGCTCTCGCTTCCCGTCCTGGCGGCCTGTGCCGGAACGGGAGAGGGACCGTCGGCCGGCGAGGAGGCGCCAGTCGACGCCTCCGCGACCTGGGAGGTGCTGACGCCGGCTCCCGACGCGCGCACCGAGGTCTCGGTGGCGACCGATGGGGAGCGCGTGTACCTGCTGGGCGGGTTCCTGGCCCCGCCGCCGGACCACCCGGAAGGCGAGCGGCCACCGCCCGCCATGACCCTGCTCGCCTACGACCCGGCCGCCGACGCCTGGTCGGAGCGGGGCGAGATCCCCGTGGGCACCAACCACGCGGGCCTCGTCCGCGTCGGCGATCGCCTCTACCTGGTGGGGGGCTACCGGGACAACACCTTCGAGCCGCGGAGCGGGGAGATCCGGATCTACGACCCGGCGTCCGGCGAGTGGAGCGCGGGGAGCCCCATGCCGACGCCCCGCGGCGCGCTGGCCTACGCGGTCCTGGACGACCGGATCCACGCCATCGGCGGCACGGCCGCCGACCCCGCGAGTCTCGATCCCGCCGAGCACTCGCCGAGCGACGAGGACGACTCGGTGGGAACCCACGAGGCCTACGATCCGGCCACGGACTCGTGGGAGCGGCTCGCCCCGATGCCCACGCCGCGCAACCATCACGTGGCCGGCGCGATCGACGGGCGGATCTACGTCACCGCCGGCCGGGAGGGCGGGGACGCCAGGCTGACGGCCACCGAGGTCTACGATCCGGCGACGGACTCCTGGTCCGAGGCGGCGCCGCTCCCGACGGGCCGGAGCGGCGTGGCCGGCGCCGTCCTGGACGGACGGCTGTACGTGTTCGGCGGCGAGGCGTTCGGCTCGGGCGGCTCCCGGACGTTCGACGACGCCGAGCGCTACGACCCCCGCACGGACACCTGGGAGCGGCTCCCGCCCATGCCGACGGCGCGTCACGGCGTGGGGGCGGCGACCCTCGGCGGCGCGATCTACGTGGTCTCCGGCGGCCCGCAGGCGGGCTTCGCCTTCGGGTCGGCCAACGAGCGGCTGACCCCCTGAGGGTCGGCCGGCGCGCCGCCGGCTCCCCTCAGGCGCCCAGGACCTCTCTCGCCCGCGCCCTGCCGAGCTCGACCATCCTCCGCATGACCGGCGGGTCGAACGTGAGACCGTCGCTCGGAAGGGGCTCCTCGGGTCGGATCAGGTGGAGCTCGACCGCTCGCGCGCCCGCGAACGGGTTCCGGGGCGCCCCCTCTCCGAGCAGGCGATCCACCTGGGCGTCCGTGAGCCCGAAGTCGCGCTCGAGCCGCGCCCGAACGCCATCGAGATAGGCGATGGCCTCGTTGTAGAGCCGGGCCGTCCCGATGTCGTTGAAGGCCACATCCTCCACGAAGAGGCCGATGGTGCGGCTCAGGATCGACACGAGCCCCTGTTTCCTGCCCTCGGACACTTCCGGGCGCTCCGGCGAGAGAACGACCGCGTAGACCTCCGTCGCGCCGTTGTCGATCGCGATCTTCAGGGGCGCGAACTCGCGGACGCCGCCGTCCACGTACTGCCGCACGGGCTCCCCGCCGGATGGGATCTGGACGGGCGGCATGAGAACGGGCTGGTTCGCCGAGGCCAGAACGGCCCGCATGAGCTCCGTCCGACCGTGGATCCGGTGGGCGTCCACGTCCTCCCCGTGGACCAGGTCGGGTCCCGCGTGGAAGTACGTGACCCGCCCCGTCTGCAGGCAAACGGTCGTGATGGCGAGCTGGACGGAGGAGGCCAGGATCGCGTCGGCCCGCCGCCGGGTGAGCCGCTCGTCGATGAGCCGCCAGAGCGGCTCCACATCGAAGAGCGAGTTGGCGCGGAGCGCGTCGCTCAACCGCCGCCGGATCAGGACGTCACGGGTGGTGACCGTGGTGTAGATCTCCTCCAGCTCGTCGAGCTCGTCGGTCACCACGAGCGGGGCGATGAGCGATCCCGTGCTCGTCCCGGAGATGAACTCGAAGGAGAGGCCGAGCTCGTCCACCATGTGGCGGATCGCGCCCACCGCGAAGGCGCCCTTCGAGCCGCCGCCGCTGACGACGAGCGCCCGCTTCTTCACGGGAGCCTCCCGGCGCCGGGGGCGCTCCGGAGCTCCGCCCGCCCGCTCACGGGCTCGAAGGTGTCTTCGATTCGCCTCCCGAACAGCGCCGGAAGGAGGCTGAGCGGATCCGCGCCGACCAGGAGCTCGATCAGGTTGACGTCCCGGCCGACGTCCCGCGCGACGCGGCCCCCGATCCGGAACAGGCCGTCGAAGTCGCCCACGAGCGTGACGGCCACCTCATCGCCGTCCGTCGAGCCGAGGAGACCCTCGAGGCCGAGGTCGAGACCGACCTCCGGGGCGCCGAACCTGATCACCCGGTACGAGGCGAGCGCGCCCCCCAGGACTTCCCACCCCGGGTTGCGGTAGCTGACGGCCGTGCTGGCGCCCAGGCGAAGCCGCCCGCCGGCGTCCAGCACCAGCGAAGGATGGGCGCGGAAGGACAGCGTCCAGGGAAGCGGATGCCCCCGGTCCGTGACGACCCCGTGGGAAAGCTCGAGCGGGAGAACGACCTCCGGGGGACGGTACGGTCCCCCCTGACCCCAGGTCGGAGTGGAGCTCGCCAGAAGCGCCCCGAGGGCGCTCACGACGGCGAGACGGAACGGGCGGGGAAGCCTGCGCATGGTTCTCTCCAGGGCTGGCGGTCGAGCGCACGCCGCCTCCGGGAGACGGCGTGCTCCTGCTTCCCTGGTGAGCTGCCCACACGCGGCGATTCGAGTGGACGGTTTGTGCGCTTCGAAAAGTTACGAAGAGGGGAAGCTCGACGGAAGCGTGCCGGCGGTCCGCCCCCGCGGCCGTGCCCGGGAACGGCGGGCCGTGTAGCTTGCCGCCGGCGACCCGTCGAGGGCAGGCCCTGCTCCACATCAGAGAACCGGGGGCTCCGCCTCCTCGTCCTCCTCCGACACGACGATCCGCTGGAATCGCAACAGGAGCCGCACGGCGGCGGGAAGCTCCGCGAGCTCACGGTTCACCCGTACGGCCAGCTCCGGGCGGTCCGTGATGACGCCATCGGCGCCCCGCTCGATCGCCGAAACCATGTGGCGCGCGTCGTTCAACGTCCAGACGTGCACCTCCACGTTCCGACGGTGCGCCGCCCGGATCAGGGGCCGGGTCGCCCGGTTTCGAGCCACGGCGAGGACGTCCACCGGCAGACGGCTCACGTCTCCCACGCTGACCGCCGATGCGTACGCGACCCTCACCTCGGGCGCGAGCCGGCGCACCTGCCGGACGGCGCCGAGATTCAGGGACATCACGATCACCTCGTCCTCCATGCCCGCGGCCCGGATGACCTCGACCGTCCGCTCGGCCAGGGCCGGGTCCCAGCCGTAGTACTTGAGCTCCACGACCAGGCCGATGCGGCCGCGCGCCCGATCCAGGAACTCCCCGAGCGTGGCCACGCGGCGCTCGGAGGACGGGAACCGGCCCGCGGCGCCCTGGATCAGGCCCCGCAGATCCCCGTACTCGGCCTCGCCGATACGTAGCCTCAGGCCCGCCGTTCGCATCAGGTCCGCGTCGTGGACGACGACCACGACGTCGTCCCGCGTACGCTGGACGTCGATCTCGGCGAAATCGGCCCCGGCCCGGATGGAAAGCTCCAGCGCGGCCAGCGTGTTCTGGGGAGCGGGGGAGGGCCCGGCCCGGTGGGCCGTGACGATGGCCGGACGCGCCTCGGGCACCCTCTCGAGCAGCCACCCGCTCAGCACGAGGCTGCCGAGCAGGGAGACCGCCGTCAGCGGTACGAGTCGGGAGGCGCGCAGCCAGGGACGGAGCGTCGCGAGCGCTCGCGCGCCCATATCCTCGAGGCTCGGAACCGGCGGCGCCGTCGCGTGGAGGTCCGTCCCTTCCCCGTAACACTTCGTCAGAACCGTCGCCACGAACGAGAAACCCAGAAACCCGACGACCGCATCGAGGAGCATCGACCCCGCGACCAGTCCCGCGGTCACCAGAACGAGGGGACGGAGCGAGAGGGAGGCGGCCCCCACCTCCTCGATCACGGAAGCGGCCGCGCTCAGGTACATGGCGTCGACGACGGCGCGCGCCAGGAGCCACGCCCCTACGGAACCGAAGATCGCTCCCAGCAGGGGGACCAGGCCTCGGCGCGTCCGCTCCCAGGCCCGCTTCAGCGCGTCGCGACCCGGTCGGTGCCCGTCCAGATAGGCGGGGAGGGCGAGGATGGTCCGGCCGAGGACGAAGGCGGCGACGGTCGCCCACGTGACCGTCCAGACCACCGCCAGAGTCAGCGCGATCCACCACTCTGTAGGTCGGACCGTCAGGTAATAGTTGACGTCGAACTCCGAGAGGAACGCCGCGTAGACCCCGCCCAGGCCCGCCGCGAGAGCCGCCAGGGCCACGAGAATCGCGGCCGCCACGCCGACGCAAACGCGAAGCAGGTCCGGGACCTGGCGGCCGAGCCGTACGGCGATCTTCCACACGGCCGGGGAGCGCCCTTCGAGATCGTCCGTGACGATGTGGAAGAGACCGGCGTACCGAACGATGGCGGCCGCGATTCCGAGAGCGGCGACCACGAGCGCGTACGTCGATCCGAGCGGTGTGAGCAGCCAGGCCAGGAGCTCCTCGTTCCCCCGGATCGGGTCTCCGCGCAGCAGGTGGCGCCCGAGCAGGGCCGAAGAGAGAGGACCCAGTAGGAGCGCGACCGCCACCCAGACGATGGCGGTCCAGACCGCCATCGGACGCCACAGGTGGATCGTCCGTCGCCAGGCGGAAAGCAGGAGC
>CAYMQZ010000105.1:0-1328 GCA_964392705.1 uncultured Gemmatimonadota bacterium | reverse complement strand
GGCCCGATCAGGCTCCCCAGCCGGCTCGCGACGCTCCCCCGCACCTCCGCGGCATCCACGAAGACGCCGGCGATCAGCGTGGCCACCAGCACGAGGGCGGGCAGGCAGAACACCGCGTAGAAGGCCAGCGCTGCCGCCAGCCGCGGACAATCGTCGTCGAGGAAGCCGCCGAGCGTCTGCCGGAGCACGTTCCCGCGAGGAGGGGGCTCGGTGACCATCACCACCCAATCTTGAGGCGACGATCGTCAGCGGCAACGACACCCCGGTTGAGACTTCGAAGCGGCGTCGTCAGATTCGGGCCCGTCCCCATCGTTCCGGATCCCGACCGACGAACCCCCCCCGGGCCGCGCCGCTTCGGACGCGGCCCGGCAGCGAGGAGGTCGTTTAGTGATGCGCGATATCGCACCGGTTCTCCTCGGCCTCTGGTTGCCCTTTCTTCCACACTCGACCGCGGAGGGGCCGGCCTTGGCGGAGCGAACCGCAGCCATCTGGCCCATGCCGCCCGCCGCGGAGCAGGCCTGGCCATCTGTCGTGGACGAGGTGCGCGAGAGGATTCGCGCGCGGACCGAGGCCGGAGGAGAGATCCCCGGCGCGCTCGCGGCCGACGGCGAGCGGATCCACGCCCGGTCTGCGTTGACCCGATTCTACGAGGAGCGTGCGTTCGAGCCCGCGTGGATCGGCGACGAGGGTCCGCTCCCCATCGCGGACGAGCTCGTCTCGGCGCTGCGCGCCGGCGCGCGGGATGGCCTTCAGCCCGACGACTACCACGCTTCGCGGATCGCCATCGCGATCGAGGAAGCGCGGCGGCGGGCCGCGGCCGGTCAGGCGCCCGACCTCGGATCCCAGACCGATCTGGAGCTGCTGGCCACGGACGGCTTCCTCCTGTTCGCCAGCCACCTGAGCCTGGGTCGCGTGGACCCGGAAAGCCTGGATCCGAAGTGGGTGGCGAATCGACGTGACTTCGACGGAGTGGCGGCGCTGACTCGAGGACTCGAGCAGGGCGCGGCGAGCACGCTAGCCTCCCTCCGGCCCGGCCAGGCCGCGTACGAGAGCCTTCGCGCCGCCTACCGGCGCTATCGGGACCTCGCGGCGGCCGGCGGGTGGTCATCCATACCCGACGGCCCGAAACTGGAGGCCGGGGTTCGCGATCCACGGGTGGCCGCCCTCCGCACGCGCCTCGTGGCAACCGGCGAACTCCCACCGGACGGCGCCGTCGCAGCCGGGGATCCCGAGCGGTTCGGCGAAGACGTCGAGCGCGCGGTCCGCGCCTTCCAGCGACGGCACGGGCTCGGCGTCGACGGAGTGGTGGGGCCGGCCACGCTGGCCGC
>CAYMQZ010000104.1:3371-9039 GCA_964392705.1 uncultured Gemmatimonadota bacterium | reverse complement strand
GATCAGCTCGGGCTCCAGCTCCTCGAGCTCCAGCTCCTCGACCTCCTCCTCGACCGTCACGACGGTCGGCGGAACGACCCCGCACACCGTCGTGTCCAGGTCCTCGAGGAGCGTCACGCCGCCGGCGCTCAGATCGCCCACATGAAGAGAGTCGCCGATCTCGAGGCCGCTCACGTCCAGCTCGAAATACTCCGGGATGTCGCCCGGGAGGCACTCCACGGCGATCTCGTGCTTCGACTGCTGGAGGATGCCCCCCTCCTCGACCCCGTTGGCATGCCCCACGAGCCGGAGCGGGACTTCGACCCGGATCTTCTCGTCCGCGTGGATCTGGAAGAAGTCCACGTGCAGCAGATCGGGCCGGAACGGATGCCGCTGCACCTCGCGGATCAGCACCGGCCGCTTCTCGCCGTCGACCTCGAGATCGATCAGGGTGTTGTCGACGCTGATCCGATGCAGCAGGGTCTCCAGCTCCTCGGCGCGGACCTTGAGCGGCGCGCTGTCCTCCCCGTGGCCGTAGACGATGGCCGGGACGAAGCCGTCGCGGCGCAGCCGTCGGGCCGCGCCTTTCCCCGTCTCGGATCGCTTCTCGGCCTTCAACGCGACCTGTTCCTTCATGAGTCAGTCCTCGTATCTAGGAGAAGAGCGAGCTCACGGACCGGTTGTAGTGCGTGTTCTCGATGGCGCGCGCCAGCAGGTTGGCCACCGAGAGGATCTGCAGATTCTCCAACTTCCCTCGCTTCACGTCCGGCACCGCGATGGTGTCCGTCACGGCGATCTCCTTCACGTTCGCCTCGCGGAGCCTGTCGACGGCGGGCCCCGACAGGAGCGCGTGGGTCGCCACGCAGTACACTTCCTCGGCCCCTCGCTCCCGGAGCGCCCTCACCGCCCCGGTCATGGTGCCGGCCGTGTCGATCATGTCGTCGGGAATCAGGCACCGCTTCCCCTTCACGTCCCCGACGACGTTCAGCACCTCGGCCACGTTCGGACCCGGTCGACGCTTGTCGATCATCGCCAGGTCCGCCCCCAGCCGCTTCGCGTAGCCCCGGGCCATCTTCGCCGCGCCGACGTCCGTGGCCACCACGACCAGGTTGTCCACGCCGAGCGCCTGGAAATGCTCCATGAACACCGGGGCCGCGTACAGGTGGTCCACCGGGATGTCGAAGAACCCCTGCAGCTGGTGCTGATGGAAATCGATCGAGAGCAGCCGGTCGGCGCCGGCCGCCACGAGCAGATTCGCCATCAGCTTGGCCGCGATCGATACACGCGGCTGGTCCTTGCGATCCTGTCTGGCGTACCCGTAATAGGGAACGACCGCCGTGGTCCGGGCCGCCGAAGCCCGCTTCGCCGCGTCGATCAGGATCAGCAGCTCCAGGACGTTCTCGGCGGGCGGATTGGTCGGCTGCACGATGAACACGTCCCGTCCGCGCAGGTTCTCGTTGATCCGCACGAAGATCTCGCCGTCCGCGAACCGCTTGACCGTCACGTCGCACAGCGGCTGGTCGAGCTCGTCGGCGATTCGCTCGGCCAGCTCCCGGTTCGCGGTTCCCGAGAGCAGCATCAGCGGGCTCGCCGTGGCCGAGAGTTCCGGCATGCTCCTCCTCCAGAGGTTCCCGGTCGACGCCTTCCATGGGATCTCCGGGGTCGGGAAGCCCCGGGCGCGGCACGGCCCCGGGGTCTCGCCTCCTCCCGGCTCGAATGCCGCCGAAGGATCCGCGGCCGCCTAGCATACGGGGGGGCACGGAGTCAGTCAACGTGGCCGGCAGCGGCTTCACGCGCGCCGATCGGGCCCATCAGCCGGACGAAGCGGCGCTCCGTCGCGGCGAGTACACGTCCAGCTCCGGGAATTCGCCCAGCGGCTCCTCGAGGGCGGCCCGCAGGAAGAGAGCGACCCACCAGAAGATGTCCTGTCCCCGCACGACCTCGCGTAGATGCCGCATCCGCCGCGCGCGCTCCTCGCCGGGCATCGTGCAGGCGCGGTGGATCGACTCCGCCATCCCCTCGATGTCGTACGGATTCACCAGCAGCGCACCCACCTGGAGCTGGTCCGCCGCCCCGGCGAACTCGCTCAGGATGAGCACGCCCTCGTCGTCCACGTGCGCGGCGCAGAACTCCTTGGCCACCAGGTTCATCCCGTCCTTCAGAGGCGTCACGAGGGCCACCTCGGAGCTCCGGTACCGCGCCACCAGGTCGGGCCGCGGCAGGCTCCGGTAGATGTAGTGGATCGGGACCCACCCCGACTCCGTCCACTCGCCGTTGATCCGGCCGACCATGCGCTCGATCTCCTCCTTGAGGTCGTGGTATTCCGGGATGTCCTCCCGGCTCGGCACCACGACCTGCAGCAGCGAGACCACGCGCCGGAGCTCCGGATAACGGTTGATCGCCCGGTGGAACGCCTCCAGCCGGTACGGGATCCCCTTCGTGTAGTCCAGCCGGTCGACGCCGAGGATGAAGCGTCGCCCCGGGAGCTGCTCGCGCACCTCGTGCGCCCGGGTCACCACATCCTCGCTCCGTGACAGTCGCTCGAACTCCGCGAAGTCGATGCTGATCGGGAAGCTTCCCACCCGGATCTCGCGGCCGTCCACCCGGCAGGTGACCACGGCGCCCGCTCCGGCCACGGGCACGTCGGCCAGCAGGGTCCGGACGCAGTGCAGGAAGTTCCGCCGGTCGCGGAGCGTCTGGAAGCCGACCAGGTCGTAGCGGAGCAGGCCCTCGAGGATCTCGCTCCGCCACGGAAGCTTCAGGTAGATGTCGGGCGCCGGGAACGGCGTGTGGAGGAAGAACCCGACCCGTCCCTCGAAGCCCATCTCGCGGAGAAACCAGGCCACGCCCATCAGATGGTAGTCGTGCACCCAGACGTAGTCGTCCGGGCGGGCGTGCCGGACGATCACCTCGGCGTACTTGCGGTTGACCGCCCGATAGGTGTTCCAGTAGGCGGGATCGAAATTGTACAGGGTCAGGAGGTCGTGGAAGAGGGGCCACACGACCTCGTTCGAGAAGCCCAGGTAGAAGTCGTCCCGCTCCTGTTCCGTGAGCTCCACCGGCTGCAGCTCGTATCCCAGATCCTGGCTGGCCGCGGGCAGCAGGCGGTCCAGCTCCACCCGCTCCTCGGCGACCGTTCCCGGCCAGCCGATCCACACCCCCCCGCGACGCTCCAGGACCGGGGCCATCGCGGTGACCAGTCCGCCCGAGCTGCCCGTGACCTGCCATTCGCCCGTCGAGGAATCCCGGCTCAGGCGGACCGGCAGCCGGTTGGAGACCACGACCAGGCGCTGGGGCTCGGGATGGGACCCGGAGTGCGACATGCCACCTCCTGGAGAGCTGTCGAGCACTCAGCCGGCCGTCGCCGCGGTCTCGGCGGCCGAACCGTCGAGAGCCCGGTGGTAGATCGTGCGTGTCGGGTAGGCGAACTCGATTCCCTCCTCCTCGAAGCGTCGTCCGATCTCCAGGTTCACGGCCTGCTGGATGTCCATGTACGCGTTGTAGTCGGGGCTGAGCACGAAATAGACCGTCTCGATCACGAGCGAGAAGTCCCCGTACTCCTTGAAGTGCGAGCGGTCGAAACGGGTCATCTCGCGCGACTCGATGATCTCCCGGATCATCTCCGGGATCCTGGCCACCTTATCGCGCGGCGTCTGGTAGGTCACCCCGAACGTGAACAGGACGCGGCGCTCGAACATCCGGCCGAAGTTGCGAATCCGGCTCTGGAGCAGGTCGGCGTTGGAGAAGATGAGCTGCTCGCCGGAAAGGCTCCGCACCCGAGTGGTCTTGAGCCCGATGTGCTCGACCCTGCCCAGGAATCCGTCCACGTTCAGGAAGTCCCCGATCGCGAACGGCTTGTCGAGCACGATGCTGAGCGAGGCGAACAGGTCGCCGAGGATGTTCTGGACGGCCAGCGCGACGGCGATTCCCCCGATTCCCAGGCCCGTCACCAGGGCCGTGATGTCCACCTCGAGGTTGTCGAGGATCAGGAGCAGGACCACGAGCCAGACGAGCAGGCGACCCACGAAGCTGAGCGCGCTCATCGTGGTGGCGCTGGCGGCGTCCTCCTCCAGCATCCGATCCCGCGTCCTGGCCACCCAGGAGCGAATCGCGGCGCTGGTCCAGATCCCGCCCTGGATCACGAGGCCGATCACCACGATCCGCAGCAGCAGCGTCTGCACCTCCGCGGGGAGATCGAGCGTGAGACCGGCGAAGTAGAGGGCCACGGCGACGGAGAAGAGGAGCTTCGTCCGCCCCAGCACCTCGGCGATCAGGTCGTCCACCTGCGTCGCCGTTCGGGTCGCCAGCTTTCCCAATCGCCAGGCGAGAAAGCGTTGGGCGAGGCGCAGCCCCGCCGCGACCCCGACCAGCACCGCGGCGGCCACCAGCCATTGCTGCACGGTGTTTCCGAAGAAGGCGTCCTGCAGGACGCTCATGTCGTTCCCTCCGCGATGTCCTCCCGGCCCGCCCGCCGCCCCCGCGCCGCGCGGTCCCAGCGCCGCAGGAAAGCGAGCAGCTCCTCGGGGGGCCGGATCCACACGTCGGCCCTCGTGGGCCGTCTCTCGGGTCGCACGAGCACGCGAAGCCCGTGGTCGTCCAGCGCCTCGAAGGCGTCCTCGTCCGTCCGGTCATCGCCCAGGTAGGCTACGGCGGCGTCGGCCGGCAGCTCGCCGAGGACGGTCCGGACGGCGTCCCCCTTGTCCCTCCCCGGCACCCGCAGCTCGAGCCCCCCGTCGAACTCGTGGAGCTCGAGCCCCCTGCGGCGCGCCAGCGGTCGTAACGCCGAGAGGGCCCGCTTCCGGAGAGCGTCGGCCTCCGGCTGCGGCAGACCCCGCACGTGGAGCGCGAGGCAGCCCGGCTTCGCCTCCGCCCTATCCTCGAGCCCCTGGCTCTCCGCCCAGCGGTCCGCCTCCGCCAGCCCCCGTAGCGCCTCGTCCTCCATGTCGCCGATCTCCAGCGATCCGTCCGGTCGGAGCCGCTCCCAGCCGTGGGCCCCCCACATCTCCGGTGGGGTCTCGAGTCCGAGCAGGGGGACCAGATCCTCCGTCCAGCGGCCGCTCACCACGACCACCCGCGAATGCCCCGCCCGCAGCAGCCGCTCCAGGATCTCGCGGACTCCCGGGTAGGGGACGGCCCGATCGCGCTCCTCGTGGAACGGCGCCAGCGTACCGTCGTAATCGAGAAGGAGAGCCCGCTCGGGAGCTTCCGAGAGGCCGCGGAAGAACGACTCCGGATCGACGTCTTCCCTGAGCACCTCCATCACGCTCGAGCTCGCCTCCTGTTCGCGCCGCCGGGCGGCCCCGAGCCGCTCGGTTTGCACGACGGGTCGCCGGCCGCATGATTCCTGCGATCCCGGTCGCCCGACCACCCGCGACGACCCGGCCGGAGGGCCGCACGGGAAACGACGACATGGACGACTTTTCGAACACGAATCGAACGGCTGGTCCGGAACCGGGCAAGCAGGCTCTGCGTCGCAGGATGCGTCGGCAGGCCCTCGTGTGGCTGGCGCTCGCGTTCGGCCTATCCCTCCTCGTCTGGGGCCCGCTCAGCCGGGGCGGCGAGGAACGCACCGAGGTCTCCTACTCGGAGTTCCGCCGACAGCTCGAGGACGGCAACGTGGCCAGCGTGGTCGTGAAGGGGCAGGAGCTGCGGGGCGAGCTGAAGGATCCGGTCGGCGTGCCGGCTCCGG
>CAYMQZ010000104.1:0-3271 GCA_964392705.1 uncultured Gemmatimonadota bacterium | reverse complement strand
TCCGGTCGGCGTGCCGGCTCCGGAGGGGGGCGAAGGCGGCGCGACGGCCGACACCTACCGGCATTTCGAGACCTACCTGCCCCCGTTCGCCCGGGAGGGGCTGGCCGAGTCGCTGCGCGAGCAGGGCGTCCGCATCGAAGCCGAGCCGGCCGACGGCACCTCGTGGTGGACCATGCTGCTGAACGTCGCCCCCTTCGTCCTCCTCATCTGGCTGGGTTGGATCTTCTTCCGGCGCGCCCAATCGCAGGGGCAGTCGATTCTCGGGATGCGCCGGAGCGGGGCCCGGCCGTACGATCGCGAGAAGGTGGATACGCGCTTCGGCGACGTGGCCGGGGCCGCGGGTCCGAAGCGCGAGCTGCAGGAGATCATCGAGTTCCTCAAGGACCCCTCGCGCTTCCAGCGGCTGGGCGGCGAGATCCCGCGCGGCGTGCTGCTGGTGGGGCCGCCGGGCACGGGCAAGACGCTCCTCGCCCGCGCCGTCGCGGGAGAGGCCGAGGTCCCGTTCTTCTCCGTGACGGGCTCCGACTTCATGGAGATGCTGGTGGGGGTCGGCGCCTCGCGGGTCCGGGACCTCTTCAAGGAGGCGAAGTCCCACGCCCCGGCCATCGTGTTCATCGACGAGCTGGACTCGATCGGCCGGCGACGGGGGGCCGGGCTCGGAGGCGGACACGACGAGCGCGAGCAGACCCTGAACCAGCTCCTCTCGGAGATGGACGGCTTCGAGCCGAACGAGGGGGTCGTGGTGATGGCGGCGACGAACCGGCCCGACATCCTGGATCCCGCGCTACTCCGGCCCGGACGCTTCGACCGCCAGGTCACGGTGGATCTGCCCACCCAGAAGGACCGTCACGAGATCCTCAGGATCCACGCCCGGAACAAACCGCTGGCGGGGGACGTGGAGCTGGAGGAGGTGGCGAGGGGCACGCCGGGCTTCAGCGGGGCGGACCTGGAGAACCTGCTGAACGAGGCGGCGCTGCTGGCCGCCCGGGAGGAGAAGGAGGCGGTCGAGCGGGCCGACATCGAGGGGGCCCGCGACAAGATCCTCATGGGGCTGGAGCGCGAGAGCCTGGCCCTCACCGAGGAGGAGAGGCGGATGCTGGCCTACCACGAGGCGGGGCACGCGCTGCTCGCCGCCGTGCTCGAGAACACGGACCCGATCCACAAGGTGACGATCGTGCCGCGCGGACGGGCCATGGGCGTCACGCAGCAGCTCCCCGAGAAGGACAAGTACCTGTACGATCAACCCTACCTGCACGACCGACTGGCCGTGATGATGGGCGGGCGCGCCGCCGAGGAGCTCGCGTTCGAGAGCTGGACGAGCGGCGCGGCGCAGGACCTGAAGGAGGCCACGGGGATGGCGCGCAAGATGGTCCTCGAATGGGGGATGGAGGAGGATCTCGGACACGTGGCGCTCGGAGGACAGCGCGAGCAGGTCTTCCTGGGAGAGGAGATCGCCCAGCGCCGGGAATACAGCGAGGAGACGGCCCGCGAGGTGGACGAGACGGTCCGACGGATCCTGGACGAGGCGTACGGAAGAGCCATCGACACGCTGCGCGAGCGGCGCGACGACCTCGACCGGCTGGCCGAGACGCTGATCGAGGAGGAGGAGGTGACCGGCGACCGGGTGCTCGAGCTCCTGGGCGAGGACGGGAGCGCAGGCTCCTAGTCGCCCGGGTCCCCCCTCAGGCCGCCTGGAGCGGCGACGTGCAGTGCGGGCACTTCGTGGCGGCCACCGGGATCGCCGTCGCGCAGTGGGGACAGGTCTTCTCGGTCGGTTCGGGAGCCGGGCCCTCCTCTCTCCGCTTCAGGCGGTTCATCTGCTTGACCACCAGGAAGATGACGAAGGCGACGATCAGGAAGTCGATCACCCGGTTGAGGAAGGCGCCGTAGGCGACGACCGGGGCGCCCGCCTCCTGCGCGTCGGCGAGCGTCGCGTAGGTGCCGTCCCCCAGGTTGATGAACAGGTCGTTGAAGTCCACGCCTCCCATGACCAGCCCGATCGGGGGCATGAGGACATCGTTGACCAGCGAGGTCACGATCGCCCCGAACGCGACTCCCAGGACGATCCCGATCGCCATGTCCATGACGTTGCCGCGCATGGCGAATTCCCTGAACTCCTTCAGCATGTCTCGCCCTCCTTCCGGGGTCGCCCCGGTTCGTCCGCGTCGGCTTCGCGCTCGATCTGGATCGGCTCGGGCACGTGCAGCGTGCGGATCGGCCAGGGGATGACGATGCCCTCCTCCGCGTACCGGCGGTGGAGGCGTTTCACCAGCTCGTGCCGGATCACGTACTGGTCGGCGAACTCGTCGGCCAGGATCCGGACCGTGAAGGTGACCGCGGAATCGGCGAACTCGCGGAACCGGAGGATCGGCTCGTCGCCCTCCCGCGCCCGCGTGATCTCCCGCCACAACTCGCCGGCCACCTCGCGCGTCACCCGCTCCACCTGCTCGAGGTCGCTCCGGTAGCTCACCCCCACGTCGGCGCGGACCCAGTACGGGCGGGCGGGCAGGTTGTAGTTGAACAGGATCGAGTCCGAGAGCTTGCTGTTGGGGACGATGATCTCGTAGTCGTCATAGAGGGCCTTGATCGTCGTGTTGCGCCACCGGATGTCGACGACGTAGCCCTCCTCGCCCGACTCCAGCTTCACGTAGTCTCCCTCACGCACCTGCCGCGTGGCGATGATCTGGAAACCGGCGAAGGCGTTGGCCAACGTGGACTGCAGCGCCAGGGCCACGGCCAGGCCCCCGATGCCGAGCCCGGTGACGAGCGCCGTGATGTTGATCCCGAGGTTGGCCAGGATCAGCAGGAAGCCGAGCGTGAAGACGACGAGCTTCGCGATGTTGCGGACCAGCGAGCTCGCCGGAATCGCGGTCCCCTGCCGGGTCGCGTAGCGCGTGATGGCCTCGCCGGCCGCCCGCGCCGCCACCAGGGTGATCGCGAACAGGACCAGCACCATCACGGCCTTCTCGAGGAAGGTCTCGACCACGGCGGTGAGCGGGAGGATCTGGGTCGCCGCCCAGACGCCCGCCGCGGTGAGGAGGAGGGTGGGAGCCCGGCGCAGGGAGCGGAGGAGCACGTCGTCCCACTCCCAGGCGGTCCGACCGGCCGCCCGGATCAGGCGTCGCACGACCACGCGCTCGAACAGCACGCCGATCAGCGCGCCGCCGACGATGAAGGCGAGCGGCAGCAGCCACGCGGTGACCAGGGCCCAGTCGAGCGTCAGCGACCCGATCTCCACGAGACGCTACTCGACGGCGGGGCCGCCTTGGGG
>CAYMQZ010000103.1:0-9099 GCA_964392705.1 uncultured Gemmatimonadota bacterium | reverse complement strand
CGCACGGCGAGACCCCGATCGAGGCGGAGGTGGACCCGCTGGCGGGCCGGATCCTCGTCCCGGTGTGAGCTGGCCGATGGGCGGTCCGGAGGGGCGCTCGCCGCCGGGCGGCGGCGTCGACTCGGGCGGGGGCGTGGACCGGGACGGGGGCGTGGACCGGGGCGGGACCACCAGGCCGGGTGTCCGTCTTCCCCACCGCGCCCACCTCTCGCCGGGTCTCCTGGAGGCGATCGCCCGGGAGGTGGGCACGCCGGCCTACGTGTACGACGCCCGGGCCCTGGACGAGGGGGTCGAGCGCTGGACCCGGGCCGCCCCGCCCCGGCAGGTGTGGTACGCGGTGAAGGCGAACCAGAACCTCGCCGTCCTGCGCCGCATCGCCGGCCACGGGCTGGGCTTCGAGGCCGCGACGCCGGGGGAGCTGGCCCGCGTCCGGGCGGTCGGCGTGGGGCCCGACCGCCTGATGCTGGGCGGGGCGCCGAAGCGTCCGGACGAGCTGACGGATGCGCTCGCCGCCGGACTGGAGCTCGTGACGCTCCAGGCGGAGAGCGAGGTGGACGTCGCGGTGGGGTCGGGCGATCCCGACCGGCCGGCGGCGGTGGGGCTCCGGGTCCGGCCCGGGATCCGCGCCGGGGCCCACCCGGCGCTCGAGACCGGCGTCGCGGAGGCGAAGTTCGGCCTCGCGCCCGAGGCGGCGCTGGAGGCGTGGCGGCGGCTCTCGGATGCGCCGGGGCTCCGGCCCCGGGTTCTCTCGGTTCATCTCGGGTCGGGCGTGGAGTCGCCGGAGCCCTACGAGCGGGCCATGGACCTGTTGCTCGACCTGGCGGGCGAGGCGGAGCGCCGGGGGGCGCGGGTCGAAGGGCTCGACCTGGGGGGCGGGCTGGCGGTGGACTACGAGGGCGGGTGTGATCCGGAGCCCGCGGCGCTGGTGGAGCGGGTCACGGGGCGCCTGCGGCGACGGGGGGGCGACTCGCCGGAGCTCCGCTGGGAGCCGGGCCGCTCGATCGTGGCGCGCATGGGGGTCCTCCTCACCCGGGTCCTCTACCGGCGGGAGCGCGAGGCGGGCCCGGCCGTCGTGTGCGACGCCGCGTTCACCGACTTCGCCCGCCACGTCCTGTATGGCGCCCGCCACGCGGTCGAGCCGGTGGGTCGCGACGCGGGCGGGCCGGCTCGGGCCGACCTGCTGGGGGCGACCTGCGAGTCGGGCGACGTGCTCGGCACCGGGCTCCCCCTGATGGACGCGGCGCCCGGGGACCTGCTGGCGGTGCGGGACGTGGGGGCGTACGGCTTCGCCATGGCCTCGAACTACAACGGCCGCCCGCGTCCGTCGGAGGTGATGGTGGAGGACGGCGCGTGGCGGGTCGTGCGGCGCCGCGAGGCGCTCGCCGACCTGTGGCGGGGCGAGGAGGCCTGAGGGTGCGGGCGCTCCGGGCGGCACCTCTCGCCTTCCTGCGGGCCGCCCTCCTCCTGCCGGCCTCGCTTCTCGGGGCGTGCGCCTCGGGCCCCCCGCCGGCCCTCGCCCCGCTCGGACCCGCGACGATCGGGGCGCCGCTGCCGGTCGAAGCCCGCACGTGGGTGGAGGAGACGCTGCGGGGCCTGAGCCTGGAGGAGAAGGCCGGCCAGCTCGTCTCGGTGTGGATCCCGGGCGCCTACGCCTCCCCGTCGAGCCCCGCGTTCGAGGAGCTGGCGCGCCTCGTCGAGGAGGGTCTCGGCGGGGTGTCGATCTCGATCGGCCTTCCGCACGCCTACGCGGCGAAGCTGAACGCGCTCCAGGAGCGGGCGCGGGTGCCCCTGCTCGTGTCCTCCAACTTCGAGTCGGGCGGCCCGGGCATGAGGCTCGCCGGGATCCGCGCCCTCCCCTCGCTGCTGGACATGGGAGGCGGCACGGAGCTCCCGCCCACCATGGCGTTCGGGGCGATCGGCGAGGAGCGCTTCGCCTACGAGGCGGGTCGGATCACGGGGCGGGAGGCGCGAGCCGTGGGCGTCCACATGAACTTCGCGCCCGTCGTGGACGTGAACAGCGCCCCGGAGAACCCGGTCATCAACACGCGGGCGTTCGGGGAGGATCCGGAAGAGGTCTCCCGGCTCGCGACGGCCTTCATCCGGGGGGCGCACGCCGCCGGCCTCCTGACCACGGCCAAGCACTTTCCCGGACACGGGGACACCCGGATCGATTCGCACATCGACCTCCCCGTCGTGGCGGGGGACCGGGCCCGCCTCGACTCGCTGGAGCTCGTCCCGTTCCGACGCGCCATCGCGGCCGGGGTGGACGGGGTCATGAGCGCCCACATCGCGGTGCCCGGGGTGGCCGGGGCCGGGGACGCGCCCGCCACCCTCTCCCCCTACTTCCTCACCGGAGTCCTGCGCGAGGAGCTGGGCTTCGACGGGGTGGCCTTCACGGACGCGCTGAGCATGGGAGCGATCACCCGGCACCACGCGCCGGGGGAGGCGGCCGTGCTCGCCCTCGAGGCGGGGGCCGACGTGCTCCTCTCGCCGGCGGATCCGCGCGCCACCATCGACGCCGTGACGGAAGCGGTGCGGAGCGGACGGCTGACCGAGGCGCGGGTCGACGCCTCGGTGCGTCGCATCCTGCGGCTGAAGGCGCGGGCCGGGCTCCACCGGGGCCGCCGCGTGGACCTCGCGGCCGTGGACCGCCTGGTCGGCTCGGGGCCCCACCTGGCCTTCGCCGAGGAGGCGGCGGCCCGTTCGATCACGGTTCCGCGCGACGTGGAGAGCCTGCTCCCGCTCGATCCGGAGCGGACCGACCGCGCCCTGGCCGTCACCTGGCACCGGCACGCCAACCTGACCGCCGGCCGGACGTTCGACCGCACGCTGGCGGCCAGCCTCCCGGGCCTGGAGTCGGCCCGCCTCGACGACCGGTCGCCGGCCCACGCGTACGACTCGCTGCTCGCGAGGGCGGAAGCGGCCGACGTCGTCCTGGTCTCCGTCTACCTGCCCCCCCGATCGGGCGACGGAAGCGTCGCCGTGCCGGACCCGCTGGTCGGGTTCGTGCGCCGCCTCGTGGACCGTGGGACGCGGCTCGCCGTTCTCTCCTTCGGCAATCCGTACCTGGTGGAGCGGTTCCCCGGGGTCGGGACCTACCTGGTGGCGTGGGGCGATCGACCGGTCTCCCAGCGGGCCGCCGCGCGGGCGGTGTCGGGGTCGAGCCCGATCTCGGGCCGGCTGCCGGTCACGCTCCCGCCCTTCCACCGGCGCGGCGACGGCCTGCGCCGGCCGCTGCCGGCCGGGGCCCCGATGCAGGTCGGCGGGGAAGCGACGCTCGGGGCCTCGGGCGTCGATCCGGATGCGTGGGCCCGGGTGGACCGCATGATTCGCGTGGCGATCGCCGACTCGGTGACCCCGGGGGCCGCGCTGGCGGTGGGACACGGAGGTCGGGTGCCGCGGCTACGCGGTTACGGGCGCGTGGACTGGGATCCGGCCTCGCCTCTCGTCACCGATTCGACGCTCTACGACCTCGCCTCGCTGACCAAGGTGGTGGGGACCACCTCCGCGCTGATGCGGCTGGTGGAGCAGGGAAGGGTCGCCCTGGACGACCCGGTGGCGCGTCACCTGCCGGGGTGGGCCGCCGGCCGGACGGGCGGCGTGACGGTCGAGCGGCTCCTCCTCCACCGGGCGGGCCTGCCCTCCCACCTGCCGCTGTGGCGCGAGGCGCGCGGGCGCGAGGCGTTCCGAGGGGCCCTCGCCGGCGTCCGGCCCGTGCACCCGCCGGGCGACACGACCGTGTACAGCGATCTGGGCTTCCTCGCCCTCGGCCAGCTGGTGGAGGAGGTGACGGGCTCCCCGCTGGACGCGTACCTGGAGCGAAGCGTGTTCGGGCCGCTGGGCATGCGGGACACGCGATTCCGCCCCGATCCGTCGCTCCGCCCGCGGACGGCGCCGACGGAGCTGGACACGACGTTCCGGCGCGCCCACCTGCGCGGCGTGGTCCACGACGAGAACGCGTACGCGGCCGGGGGCGTGGCGGGCCACGCGGGCCTCTTCGGGTCCGCCCGCGACCTGGCCGTCTTCGCGCGCGCCCTCCTGGAGGCGACCCGGCCCGGGCCGGCCGGGGAGGGCGGCGACGCCGCCGGGGAGGGCGAGGCCCCGGCGGCCGCTCCGGCGCCGCACCGGCCGTTCGACCCGTCGACGGTCAGGCGCTTCACGGCGCGGCGCGACTCCGCTTCCACGCGCGCGCTGGGCTGGGACACGCCGGGTCCCGGAAGCTCCGCCGGCCTCTACCTGACGCGCGCGGCCTTCGGCCACACCGGCTTCACGGGCACCAGCCTCTGGGTGGATCCCGAGCTCGATCTCTTCGTGGTCCTGCTCACCAACCGGGTCAACCCGAGCCGGGAGGAACGAGGACACGTCCTGCTCCGCCGCGCCGTCCACGACGCCGTGGTTCGCGCCGTCGCCGCCGCGCCGCCCCGTCGCGCGGAACGGGACGGGGAGTAGGGGCGGGGCGGCGGCGGGGAAGGAGGATGGAGGGAGCGTCGGTGGAAGGGGAGCCGAGCGCGCCGCACGGACCGGACGGGCCGGAGGCGCCGCGACGAGCGGAGGCGTCGCGACGACCGGACGCGTCGGCGAGGCCGGCGGGACCGGAGAGGATCCCCGTCGTCCTGGCGGAGGACTACGGCCGGATCGCCCGCGCGCTCGCCGCCCGGATCGCCGCCCTGGTGCGGGAGAAGGCGCGACGGGGCGAGCGGGCCGTCCTCGGCCTGGCCACGGGCTCCACGCCGCTCGGCATCTATCGCGAGCTCATCCGCCGCCATCGGGACGAGGGCCTCGACTTCTCCCACGTCGTGACCTTCAACCTGGACGAGTACTACCCGATGGACCCCGACAGCGTGCACAGCTACCACCGCTACATGCGGGAGAACTTCTTCGCGCACGTGAACGTCCCCGAGGAGAGCGTCCACATCCCGCGCGGCGACGTGCCCGAGGAGCGGGTGGACGAGCACTGCCGGGAGTACGAGGAGCGGATCCGCGAGGCGGGCGGGATCGACCTCCAGCTCCTGGGGCTGGGGCGGAGCGGGCACATCGGGTTCAACGAGCCCGGCTCGGGCCGCGAGTCCCGCACGCGACTCGTGTTCCTGGACACCGTGACCCGGCGGGACGCGGCCTCCGACTTCTTCGGCGAGGACAACGTCCCCCTGCGCGCGATCACCATGGGCGTGGCCACGATCCTCGAGGCGCGGGAGATCGTGCTCGTGGCGACCGGCGAGCACAAGTCGCGCGTGGTGCGCAGGGCCGTGGAGGGGCCGGTGGATCCCGACGTCGCGGCCACCCACCTCCAGCGGCACCCGAACGCCGTGTTCCACCTCGACGCGGCGGCGGCGGCCGAGCTGACCCGGGTGAAGACGCCGTGGCTCCTGGACGAGGTGGAATGGACGCCCCAGCGGCGGGTCGACGCCGTCGTGTGGCTCGGCCAGCAGGTCGGGAAGTCGATTCTCCGGCTCACCACCCGCGACTACCGCGAGCATCATCTCAGCTCGCTCATCGCGCCGTACGGCTCGGCGGAGCCGGTGAACGGCGAGGTCTTCAACGCCCTGATCTCGAAGATCCGGGGCCGCAGCAAGCTTCCGCGCGAGCGGAGGATCCTGGTCTTCTCCCCCCATCCCGACGACGACGTGATCTCCATGGGAGGGATCCTCTACAAGCTGGGCCTCAACCAGAACGAGATCCTGGTGGCCTACCAGACCTCGGGGAACATCGCGGTCTTCGACTACGAGGTGCGCCGCTACCTGGACGTCCTCCGGCGCGCGGACCGGCGGTTCGAGGTGGGCGGCGAGGCGCTGCAGGCGCTGACCGCCCGGATCGAGCGCTCCCTCGCCTCGAAGCGCCCCGGCGAGGTGGACATCTCCGAGGTGCGCGAGCTGAAGCGGGCGATCCGCGAGGCCGAGGCCGTCTCCGCGCTCGAGACGCTGGGGTTGAGCCGCGAGCAGGCCCGGTTCCTGGACCTCCCGTTCTACCGGACGGGCCGGGTCAGGAAGGAGCCCGTGGGCGAGCGCGACGTCGAGATCGTGAGCGAGCTGCTGGAGGAGTTCCGGCCGGAGATCGCCTTCGCGGCCGGCGACCTTTCGGACCCGCACGGCACCCACCGTATGTGCCTGGAGGCGTTGCGGCGCGCCCTCGCCGCTTACGAGGGTCCGTCGCCCGAGCTGTGGCTGTACCGCGGGGCCTGGGAGGAGTGGCCGGTCGCCCGCGCCACCTACCTCGTGCCGATGTCGGCCGAGGAGCTGCGCCGGAAGATCCAGGCCATCTTCAAGCACGAGTCCCAGAAGGACCGGCCGCCCTTCCCGGGGCCCGACGAGCGCGAGTTCTGGCAGCGCGTGGAGGAGCGCAACCGGGGCACCGCGGCGACGGTCGAGCGCCTGGGCCTGCCGGCCTACTTCGCCATGGAGGCGTACGTCGTGGAACGGGACGGCCGTCTCGTGTCCGGCTCGCGCCTGGCGACCAGCGCCCTGGCGGGCGAGGAGAGCCCGACGGGCTGATCGACGGGGGCGCCCGCCGGTCGGACGACGTGCGGGGTCGTGCGGCAGGCGCCCAGGCGCCTGCGCGCTCCGCGGGAGCGCCGCGTGCTTGCCGGGCGGTCCTCCAGGGACCTATATGAAAGACAGTAGCGCCTCGGGAATCGATCCGTCTCTCCCGTGTCGCCGCCGTTCGTCCAGTCCGGAGGTATGTCGATGTCTCCGCGCGCGCGCCGGTCCTCCTTCCTCGTCGTGGCCTTCCTCGGTCCGTCGATCCTCCTCGCCGCTCCGTCGCCGGGCCTCGCCCAGGAACGGGACTACCGGATCCTCGGAAGGACCCTGGATGCGGCGACCGCCCAGCCTCTCGTCGGGGTGAACGTGAGCCTGCGCGGCACGCGCTTCGGGGCCGTGAGCGGCCAGGAGGGGCGGTTCGAGCTGCAGGCCCGGGTGGAGCCGGGGGCGTACACGCTCCAGTACGCGCTGATCGGGTGGCGCACCCTGGAGCGCCCGATCACGCTGGCGGACGAGGAGACCGTCACCCTGGAGCCCGCATCGCTCGAGGTGAGCGCCGTGGCCCTGGAGGACCTCGTGGTGACCGGGGTCGGGGTGCGCGCCGAGCGGCGGATGCTGGGCAACACGGTGGAGTCGATCTCCGGGGATCAGGTGGCGAACGCGCCGGGCGCGTTCGCCGTCGACGTGGCCCTGCAGGGGAAGGTGACGGGGGCCGTCATCTCGGAGAACTCCGGCCAGCCGGGCGGGGGCACGAGCGTGCGGCTGCGCGGGACGAGCACGATCCTCGGCAACGCGGAGCCCCTGTACGTGATCGACGGCATCATCGTCGACAACACCTCCGAGGCGCTCATCTCCCTCGGGGCGAACGCCGGGCGGGGCGAGGCGGCCCTCACCAACCGGCTGGCCGACCTGGTCCCCGGCGAGATCGAGCGGATCGAGGTGCTGAAGGGGGCGGCCGCGGCGGGGCTCTACGGCTCCCGGGCGAACAGCGGCGTGATCCAGATCTTCACCAAGCAGGGACGCTCCGGGGCCCCGCGGATCACCTTCCGGAGCGAGGTCTCGATGAGCGAGACGACCGCCCGGTACGAGCTGAACATGGCGCCGCAGGCGGGAGTCGGGGACGTGGCGTTCGGCGGGGGCGCGGCCTCCGAGGTGGGGGAGCCCGTCCAGCGCTTCGACATCCAGGACCAGCTCTTCCGGCGAGGGATCGGCACCAACCAGGAGATCACCATCTCGGGGGGGAGCCCGGAGACCTCCTACTTCGTCTCCGGAAGCTACAACTTCCAGGAAGGGATCCTCCGCTCCACCGACTACGAGCGGACCGGGGTGCGGGGAAAGATCACCCAGTCGCTGTTCGACGGGATCCTCGAGTTCACCGCCAACGCGAGCTACACGGACTCCCGCACGAGCTTCGTTCCCGAAGGGGAGCAGGTCCAGGGCGCGCTCACGGTCCTCATCTTCACGCCCACGGTGTTCGACTACTCCTTCGACGAGGAGCTGGGACGCTTCCCCTATTCGCCGATCCTGGGCCCGAACCCGCTGGACGTGATGCAGAACTGGGAGGCTCCGGAGGAGGTGTCCCGCTTCCTGGGCGGCCTCTCTGCCGCCCTGGAGCCGGCGCCCGGCCTCACCTTCCGCTACCAGTTCGGGTTCGACGACTACCGGCAGCAGAACCGGTACTTCATCCCTCCGCTCGCCACCTCGTCCAGCTTCGGGGGCTCGGTGCAGAACCCGGTGCGCCTCTCCCGTCGTCTCAACAACGACCTCACCGTCGAGTACGCGGCGCGGGCGGGGGAGCGCATCGTCCTGACCACGACGGCGGGGGGCAGCTACGCGGAGGACCGGAGCGACGTGATCCGCGCAGCGGCCCAGGACCTCCCGCCGGGGCAGACGCTGGTGGGCGGGGCGACCCAGTTCGCCTCGCAGGGGGTGAGCGAGATCCGGACGCTGGGCGGCTTCGTCCAGGAGCGGCTGGCCCTGGACGACCGGCTGTTCATCACCGGCGGCGTGAACGCCGAGGCCTCCTCGGCGTTCGGCGGCGAGGAGCGGTGGCAGCTCTTTCCGCGGGTGGGCGCCTCCTGGCTGCTCCACGAGGAGCCCTTCTTCGGCGCCGACGGCGTGATCAGCACCCTGCGCCTGCGAGCGGCCTACGGAGAGACCGGCGGCCAGCCTCCCGGGGCGTTCAACCGGTTCGAGAACTACGTGGACGTCACCCACTCGGGCCGCGCCGGCCTGGTGGCCAGCGCCGGGGCCGGCAACCCGGAGCTGCAGCCGGAGCGCCAGCGCGAGATCGAAGGCGGCTTCGACCTGGGATTGTTCGGCGACCGGGCGGTGGCCGAGCTGACCTACTACCATCAGAAGACGACGGATCTCGTGCTTCCGGTGCCTCTCCCCCCGAGCTCGGGCGCCCAGAGCCAGCTCCAGAACATCGGCGAGCTGCGGAACCGGGGGTTCGAGGCGGCGGTCACGACCATCAACCTGCAGAGGAACGACGTCCGGTGGACCACGCGGCTCCAGCTCTCCGCGAACCGGAACCGGGTGGAGAAGCTGGTCACCAGCAGCGACACGCTCTCGGCGGTCGGGGGCGGCTACCCGAACTTCATCATCGAGGACCAACCCCTGG
>CAYMQZ010000102.1:2820-9140 GCA_964392705.1 uncultured Gemmatimonadota bacterium | reverse complement strand
CGCTCCAGATCCTCCCGGATGATCGCCACGGCCTCGTCCACGTCCTGCACGCAGCGCGGGATGTCCAGGTCCCCGGGCGAGGCCAGGGGGCGCTCGCTGTCCCGCATGTGACGCTTCCCCCACTTCACCAGCTCCTTCCACATCTCTCCGATGAAGATGAGGGGAAGCTCGCGGATGTGTCGGACCTGGCAGAGCTGCCAGATCATCATCGTCTCGAGGGTCGTTCCGATCCCGCCGGGGACGACCACGAAAGCGCTGGAGAGCCGAACGAAGTGGTGGAGCCGGGAGAAGAAGGTCCGGTGCCGGTACAGCTTCTCCACGAACGGGTTGGGCTCTTCCTCGGTCGCCAGCTCGATCGGGAGCCCGAAGGAGCGGATCCGGTTCTGCGGATCGCCCATCTTCGCTCCCTGGTTCGCCGCCTGCATGAGCCCGGGCCCACCTCCGGTGACGATGTCGCAGCCCATGCCCGCGAGCTGGGAGGCCAGGTTCCTGACGTCGTCGTAGATCGCGTCGCCGGGCTGCATGCGCGACGAGCCGAAGATCGTCACCCGGTAATATTTCGGCTTCGGGGGGCGGATTCCGGCCAGCTCGTTGACGACCTCCCACAGGGAGACCAGCGAGTCCTCGACGGCCTCGAACACCTCCTCGGGGGCGGAGGCCGCGAGCATTCGGCTCGGCCGTTCCACCAGGGGAGAGGGGCCCGGGGGCCCCGACGGCTCATCGGTCTCCTCCCTGTTCGCTCTCGTTCCCGGACCTGCTTCGCGTTTCCCGTCGTCCATCCCACGTCCTCGCGACTCCTGCCGATCGCTCGCTCACGCCGCCCGCGGCCGGACGGCGCGACAAGGTAGGGTCCGAGCGGCGCTCCCGGCCAGCGGCGTCGGCGCAAGGCCGCGGACGGGGCCCGGGCCGGGCGGGGAGGGACCGGATGCCGGGGTCCCCCCGGCTGGTTCGACTCGCCCGGGTGTCCTATCATGGCCAGATCATGGCTGAGGAATGTCCGTTCTGCGATCCGGAGACGGGGCGCGTCCGGCTCGGGACCGAGGCGGGGCTCGCGCTCGACGACCTGTTTCCCGTCGCCGAGGGTCACACGCTCGTCGTCCCGCGTCGACACGTGCGCACGATCTACGATCTGCCCGAGGCCGACCAGGCGGGACTGTGGGAGCTGGTCAGGACGGTCCGCGACGACCTGGTCGAGGATCTGCGTCCGGACGGCTTCACGATCGGGCTGAACGAGGGCAGCGCGGCGGGCCAGTCCGTCGATCACGCGCACATCCACGTGATCCCTCGCTTCCTGGGCGACGTGCCGGACCCGACCGGCGGCATCCGGGCCATCTTTCCCGACCGCGCCCGCTACTGGGAGCGGACCTCACCGGCGGACGGGCGCACCTGACCGCCGGACGGGCGCACCTGTCCGCGAGGTGGGTCCGGGGCATCCCCGCGCCTCCTCCGCCGGCGTGACCGGAGGGACGCCCGCCGTCCCTCTCCGCCTTCGCAAATCGCCACGCATCCGCGCGAATCCGCAGAGTCGCGACGGTTCCCTGCGGCATCGGGTTCGCGACGCTTCGGTTTTTCGATCTCTCAACTCGAGGTTTATCAGGCAGTTGAGCGCTCGGCCTCAGCCGTGGGGGGCGTCGGGGCGGACGGCAAGCGCGTTGCACCTCCTGGGGGCGGCGCCGGCACCGAGGCCGGCGTCCGGCGTCAGCCGAGACGGAGGAGGTGGCGATGCGTCTGCCCGGAGCGCGGATCGGCCCGCCATGGGCGGCCCTGGTCGTCGCCGCGTGCACCTTCGTCCTGCCCGGGCCGGGCCGCGCCCTCCACGCCCTCCAATCGGGCCCTCTCTCCACCGAGCGGCTGCGCCCGGCCGAGATCGCCCGGCTCGCCCTTCCGACGGTGGTCCAGATCGTGACCTACGCCGACGGACGGAAGCGGGGCGGTGGCAGCGGCTTCGTCGTGGCGCCCGAAGGGCTGGTGGCGACGAGCCATCACGTGCTCGAGGGAGCCGATCGGGTGGAGGTGGTGCTCCAATCCGGCGACAGCTTCGAGGTGCTCCACGCCACGGCGGCGGACGATCTGCGGGATCTCGTGCTCCTGCGCATCGACACCTTCGAGCTTCCCGCCGCGACGCTCGGTCACTCCGGGGAGGTCGCGGTGGGCGAGCCGGTCGTGGCGATCGGGTCGCCGCTCGGCCTCGCCGGCACGGTGAGCGACGGGCTGGTCAGCGCCAAGCGCGAGATGGGGGGGCGTAGCGTGCTCCAGATCTCGGCTCCGATCTCGAAGGGCAGCTCGGGCGGGCCCGTTTTCGACGCCCGGGGTCGCATCGTCGGCGTGCTCGCCGGCTACATGCGGAGGGGACAGAACGTGAACTTCGCCGTGCCGGTGGAGGGCGTGCGGGCCCTGCTCGAGGTGACCCCGAGAGCGATCCCGATCGCCGTCCTGGCCCGCAAGCGCGTGAGCCTCCTCGCGGGAGGTGGCGAGGAGGAACCGCGGCTGTCCCTGCACGCTGTCCTCACGGGCGAGCCGATCCCCGGAGAGCAGGATACGCCCTGGGCGCTCGAGCCGCGCCGGGTGCGGGCCGACGAAGTGGCCGCCGACCCGGCGGAAGTGCCCGACCAGCTCGCCGGCCTGTGGGAGATCCGGGAGCTGACGCGCGTTCCCGGGGTGCGATCGGGCGTCTACCGGGGGGTTCTCGCCGCGGACGGGAGGCGGTTGCGGGGCTCCTTCTTCGGGAGCCTGGTGTCGGACTTCGCGAGCCTGGTGTCCGACCCGGCGCCGGGCACGGGGTTCGACCCGGACCGGGTGCGCGACTTCGAGGGCCGACTGAGCCGGATCGGCCACCTCGTCCTGGAGGGCGAGCACGGCTGCACGTATTTCCTGCGCGCTTCCCCGCGCGGAATGACGGGCATCTACGAGTGCGTACGGGAGGGGACGACCTACGATCTCGGGGCCGTCGAGGCGCGCCGGATACGGGCCGAGGGGCTCTCCGGCCGCTACCGGGTCACGGAGCGCATCGAGCTCGGGGGGTCGCGGTCGGAGCGATCCGGCGAGGCGTTTCTTTACGCGCTGCCCGACGGCCGCTGGATCGGAGAGATCGCGCTCGAAGGGACGGGGGGGCGGGGGAGCGTGCCCCTGCGGGCCGGACGTTGGACGCGGAGCGGCCACCTGACTGCGCGACTCCGGCACCGGTTCGGTCCGGAGGTGAGCGGCGCATTACGGGGGGACAGCCTGCGGCTCGGATACCGTCCGGGAGACGAGGACGATGATGCGTCGCGGGCCACGCTCTCGGGCGTGCGGACGGAGATCTCGGAGCGCTTCGAGGCCGTCCCGGCACGCCGCTAGGCCGAGGCGGGCTCGCCGCATCGCCCGCACGAAACCCTGTGGTCGCCCGACCACAGATGCCGGACCGAACCGCCCCCTTGATCTCTGATCTACCTTAGATCTTAGCCGGTACCAGACTATATTGCATATATTTACGGGCTACGGTGTTCGGTTGGGCGAGGGCCGCTGTCCTCGCGTACGATCCCTGCACGTTCGACGCATCCCGAGCCGCCGGCCGCGGGATCTCCCGCCGCCGGCCGACGGAAACCGAAGGACGGACGGAGGCGAGCGTGCGGATCGGTCTCGGAAGCGGGTGCTGATGGGCCTGGCGGCAGCGCGACGCCTGAAACCTCTCCCGTGCGCCGACGCCGCGATCCGCGCCTCGACGCCGGCCCCCGCCCGGCCCGCGATCCGGACGGTCGGGTTGAGCCGCGGGTTCGGCGGGATTCGGGCCGTCGACCGCCTCACCCTCGAGGTTCCGCAGGGTACCGTGTTCGGTTTCCTGGGCCCGAACGGGGCCGGGAAGACCACCACCATCCGATTGCTCCTGGGCCTGCTGGATCCGAGCGCGGGAGGCGCCCGCGTGCTGGGCTTCGATGCGGCGAGCCAGTCGCACGAGATCCGCCGCCGGACCGGCGTCCTGCTCGAGCACCCGGGCTTGATCGAGCGGATGACGGCCGAGGACAACCTCGAGTTCTACGGCCGAGCCTGGCGGATGCCCCGCCGTGCCCGGCGCGCGCGGATAGAGGAGCTGCTCACCCGGCTGGGCCTCTGGGAGCGACGGCGAGACCGTGTCGGCACGTGGAGCCGCGGCACCCGGCAGAAGCTGGCGGTGGCGCGCGCGTTGCTGCACCGGCCGTCTCTCGTCTTCCTGGACGAGCCCACCGCGGGACTGGATCCGCTGGCCTCCCTGGCCCTCCGGGAGCACCTGGCGGACCTGGCCGAGCGGGAGCGCACGACGGTCTTTCTCACCACGCACAACCTCACGGAGGCGGAGAAGCTGTGCGACCGGGTGGGAGTGATCCGCGAGGGGCGTCTGGTGGCGGTCGGGACGCCGGCCGAGCTTCGCGATCGAACCCGGCACCTCCGCTACCGAGTCGGCGGACGCGGGTTCAGCGACAACGTCCGGGAGATGGTCTCGCAGCGTCACGAGGTCGTGGCCGTCGAGGGGAGCGAGGGCCGGCTCCTCGTCGAGCTTCGGCGCGGCGAGCGCATGGGGCCGTTGGTGCGCTTCCTGGTGCGCGTGGGGGCCGAGATCGACGAGGTGACCCGCGTCGGGAACAGCCTGGAGGAGGTCTTCCTCTCGCTGGTCCGGGGCGAGGCGTCCAGGGAGGATGGTTGGCTCGTGAGTCCGGGCGTTCGCGGGTTCGGCGGCGTGTCCCGAAACGGGGATCCGGGAGGCGGCCGTGCGTGACATCTGGACCGTCGCGTGGAGGGAGTGGAAGGAGCTGGTGGTCTGGGACGGGGCCTGGATCACGGCCTTGAGCCTCGGCGCCTTCGCGGGCCTGATCGGCGTGCTGCTCCCGTGGCTCGTCGGCGCCGCCTGGGTCGAGGCGCCGTGGGTGCTGCTCTTCTGGATCTGGATGCCCCTGTTCCTCGTCACGACCGTGACGGCCGACGCGTTCGCCGGAGAGCGGGAGCGCCATACGCTCGAGACGCTGCTCGCCACGCGGCTCCCCGACCGGGCGATCCTGCTCGGCAAGGTCGGGGCCGCCGTGCTCTGGGTGTGGGGAGCGACGATGGCCTGCCTGCCGCTGGGTCTCCTGACGCTGAACCTCGCGCACGACGCCCCGACCTTGCTCCTCTACGCGCCCCTGCAGGCCACCGGAATCGCCGGAGTCGCGCTGCTCGCGGCGCTTCTCGGGGCGTCGTTCGGCGTGCTGGTCTCGCTCCGCACCTCCACGGTCCGGCAGGCGCAGCAGGTGCTCGCCGTCACGGTGCTGTCCCTCTTCCTGGTGCCCGCCATGGTCCTCAAGGCTCTCCCCTTCGCGTGGACGGGCCGTCTGATGGAGCTGGTCGTGCTCGGCGACCCGGCCGTGATCGCCCTCGGGGGCGCGGGCGTGCTGGCCGTCCTCGACGCCCTGCTCCTCCTGCTCGCCGGGCTGCGCTTCCGCCGCCGCCGCCTGCTGCTGGACTGACGCTCGGCGTCGCCCGAGCCGCTGGACGCGGCGGGCGCGGCCGCGTATCCTGGCCCGCACGGAAAGACGGGGGCGTCTCGCCCGGGGCGGCCCCACTCTCGCCGATCGCCGACACCGCCCGAGGGGATCATGGGCTTCTGCCGCGAACAGCTCGAGCGGCTACGACCGCTCTGGGATCGCATGCTGCGTCACCCGTTCCTGCTCGAGACGCGGGACGGGACGATCGCCAGGGAGACGTTCGCCACCTGGATGGCCCAGGACTACCTGTTCGTCGAGGCCGCGGTGCCGTTCCTGGGCGCGCTGATCGCCCGGGCCCCCCGGAAGCACCGCGAGCCGCTCTCCGAAGCGATCGCCGCCCTGTCCGGCGAGCTGGAGATGTTCCGCGATCGCGCGGCGGAGGCCGGCGTCGAGCTCGGGGGGACGGATCCGGCCTTCATCTGCCACGCCTACATCCAGTACCTGCACGCGACGGCGGCGCGCGGCGGCTACCCCGAGGCGTTCACGGTGCTGTACGTGGCCGAAAAGGCGTACCTGGAGTCCTGGAGCGTGGTGCGGGACGGGATCGACCCTGGCTCTCCCTGGATGCCGTTCGTCGACAACTGGACGTCGGACGCCTTTCGCGCTTACGTGGAATGGTTGGGGAAGGAGCTGGACCGGCTCGCCGCGGCCGCGGGAGCGGAGGAGCGAGATCGGATGGGCCGGTATTTCGAGCTCACGGTGAAGTACGAGATCGCGTTCTGGGAACTGGCGGTGCGGGGGGCGCGCTGGCCGGGGATGGAGGAGCTGGCCGTGGACCCGGTGAGCCGCGAGGGCTGAGCCCAGGCACGGCGGAGCTCGGGCACGGTGGAGGCAGCGGGCACGGCGGAG
>CAYMQZ010000102.1:0-2720 GCA_964392705.1 uncultured Gemmatimonadota bacterium | reverse complement strand
CCGCTCCGGCGCCCGGCCCCCGCCGCTCGCGGCGCGCGGCCGATCTGCCGCGGCGAAACGCTGGAACCGGTTCCAGTGTAAGCCGGTTGAGGCCGGTGCGTCGCGACCCGGTCGCGACGGGCGATGGACGCCCGGTCGGATCGGGTCGCCGGAGTTGCGGAAGGGGTTCGCGTGACTCAGCTTCCGGACAGGGGTGGAGGAGGACGATGAGGGGAAGACGGTCGCGGATGCTGCATGGAGCGCTGTCCACGGCGCTGGTCTTGGCGCCGGTCGTGGCGCTGTCCCCCCTCCTCGAGCCCGGCCTCGCGGCGCAGGTGTCGACCGATTCCGTCTACCCGCGGCCCGTGGTCTTCAGGCTGGAGGCGGGGGCCGCGGGCGAGCGCGACGCGGCGCTGAGTCCATCTCAGATCGCGCGGCGCTCGCTGCCCGCCGTCGTGGAGATCCGCACCTACCGGCCCTCCGGAGAGCGCCTCGGCAGCGGCAGCGGCTTCGTCGTGTCGACCGAGGGCCTGGTCGTCACGAGCCACCACGTCCTGGAGGGAGCCGAGCGCGCCGAGGTCCTCCTTCCGTCCGGCGACGTCTTCGAAGTCCAGCACGTCGCCGCCGCCGACTCCCGTCGGGACCTCGCCGTGCTGCGCATCGCCGGCTTCGGGCTCGACGTCGTCCCGCTGGGCGATTCCAGGGCTGTCGAGGTCGGCGATCCGGTCGTGGTGATCGGCTCCCCCCTGGGGCTCTTCAACACGGTCTCGCACGGGATCGTCAGCGCCAGGCGCGAGATCGAGGGGCGTCAGGTGCTCCAGCTCTCGGCTCCGATCGCCATGGGCAGCTCCGGAGGCCCGGTCTTCGACGAACGGGGGCGCGTGGTGGGGGTGCTCGCCGGCTACATGCGGCGGGGACAGAACGTGAACTTCGCGGTGCCGATCGAGTACGCCCGCGGCCTGCTGGCTCTCCCCGAGCACACCCTCACGGTGGAGGCCGTCGGCCGCCGCCGCGTATCGCTCATCGGCGAGACGGGTGAGGTGCGGGGGGGGCTCTCGCTGTCGACCGTCCTGCACGGCGAGAGCGTGCCCGGCGAGGAAAACACGCCATGGGCGCGCGAGACCCGCTGGGTCAGCTCCGAGCTCGTGAAGGCGAACCCCGTCACGGAGGCCGCCCAGCTCGCGGCGACCTGGGAGCTGCGGGAGCTGACGCGCATGCCCGGCACCCGGTCGGGCCTGTATCGAGGGGCCCTGGTGGCCGACGAGTCCGGGCTGGTCGGGCTGTTCTTCGGGAGCCTGCAGGCCGAGCCGGACTTCCAGGAGGGCTGGACGGGCGACCGCGTCCGCGACTTCGACGGCGGCATGGAGCGGAGCGGCAGGGTGACGCTCCGGAGCGGGAACGGGTGCCGCTACTTCCTGCATGCCAGTACCGTGGCCATGACCGGCGTCTACGAGTGCACCGATCGGGGCGAGGTGTACGATCTGGGATCGGTCGAGCTGCGCCGGACGGCGGACAGCGCGCACGTGGGGCCGACGGGCGTCTACGCCGTGGAGGAGGAGATCCCCCTGGGCGCCAACATGGAGCGGACCGACGGGCTCGCGGCCCTGTACGCGACTCCCGACGGGCGCTTCGTGGGCGCGCTCCAGATGCGGGCGGGCCCCATGCTGCGCAGCTACCGGTTGTACGAGGGGCGATGGACGGAGGAGGGGACCCTGACCGCCCGGCTGCGGGAGCGCGACGGTCCGGCCGTCACCGGCCGCTTCGGCGATGGCTGGCTGGAGGTCGAGTACCCGGTCGGCGACGCCGACTACCAGGTTCCGGCGACCGTTCGCGGACAGGTTCCCAGACCCTGAGTCGGGTAGCCGCTCCACTCACGTCCCCGGCAGCCGCTCTTCCACCAGCCCCTCCAGATCCTGGCTCCGCTGCACCCAGCCGGCGATGTCCGTGGAGGAGATGATCCCTTCCAATCGATCGTCCCGGGCGACCAGGACGCGCCGCGTCCCGTTCTCCTGCATCGACTGGAGCACGTCGGTCATCCGTCGCCCGGGCTCCACGACCAGGCGCTCCTCGACCGGAGTCATGGCGTCGCCGACGGTGCGGCGATCCCACTCCTCCCGAGGGACCTCCTTCACCTGCTGCAGGGTGACGAGACCGACCGGACGGTCTCCCTCCACCACGGGGAAGGACTGGTAGCGCCGCCGGAGGAAGCGCTCCTCCACGACCTGTCGGAGGGTCATGTCGGACGGGACCGTCTCCGGATCCCCGGTCATCACCTCCTCGGCCCGCACTCCTTCCAGGATCCGGCGCAGCATGTGCTGCGCGTAGGACGCTTCCGCCGCGCCGCGCAGGAACCAGCCGATGAACAGGAGCCACAGCCCGCCCATCACGGCGCCGGCGAACGCCTGCAGCAGCCCCAGGCCCATGAGGGCGTATCCGAGCCCCTTCCCCCCGTTGGTCGCCCACCGGGTGGCCTTGGTCAGGTCGTCCGTCCACTTCCAGACGAGCGCGCGGAAGAGGCGTCCTCCGTCCAGCGGGAAGCCGGGGAGCAGGTTGAAGACGGCCAGGAGCACGTTCAGGTAGGCCAGGTACATGGCGACCCCGGTCGCGGCCTCCCCCCATCCCAACCCTCCGCCGGCCCACCAGAGGGCGCCGAAGAGCGCCGCGATGACCAGGCTGGACAGCGGTCCCACCCCCGCGATCGCCAGCTCGTCCTCGGGCGTCTCGGACTCGAGCCGCGTGCG
>CAYMQZ010000101.1:1212-9261 GCA_964392705.1 uncultured Gemmatimonadota bacterium | reverse complement strand
GACGTCGGCCTCTTCATGGCGGTGATGATCGGCATCGGCGCCATGATGGGGCCGGGCATCTTCGCCCTTCCCAGCGAAGTGGCCGCCTCGGTCGGACCGCTCGGGATCATCGCCTACCTGGCGATGGGGCTCCTCACCCTGTTCACGGCCCTCAACTACAGCGAGCTCGGCGCCGCTCTCCCCATCGCCGGCGGCGGATACTCCTTCGCCAGTCGGACCCTCCCCCGGCCCGTCGCCTTCCTCACCGGCTGGTTCTTCTGGATCGGAAACACCCTGGCCTGCTCCCTCTACGCGCTGATCTTCGCGCTGACCGTCCAGGCCTACTTCTGGCCCGGAGCCGCCGTCCTTCCGGTGATCCTGAGCATCACGGTCCTGTTCACGCTCACGAACATCCGGGGGCAGGCCGAGGCGCTCCGCGTGATCACGGTGATGAACGTGGTCGAGCTGGCCGTGCTGATCGGCGTGGGCGCGCTGGGAGCCTTCCAGGTGGAACCGACGAACCTGGAGCCGTTCGCGCCGATGGGGCTGGGGCCCCTCATCCCCACGATGGGCCTGATCTACATCTCGTACGTGGGCTTCGACCTCATCACCGTGGCGGCCGAGGAGATCGTCCGACCGGCGAGGACGATCCCGCGCGCGATCCTCATCACGCTGGGGACGGGCATCGCCGTCTACGCCCTGCTGCTGTGGGTGATGATGGGCGTCGTCCCGCACGGCGAGCTGGCCCGGACGAGCACGCCCTTCATCTTCGTGGCCGATCGGCTGTTCGGCGCGTGGGGACGCTGGGCGGGCATCATCGCCACCGTGATGGCGAGCCTGTCGGCCTTCAGCGTGACGCTCGGAGCCAGCTCGCGCGTGCTGTTCGCGCTGGGGCGCGACGGGCACGTGCCGGAGGTCTTCGCGCGGCTCCATCGCGAGTACCGGACCCCCCACATCGCGCTCTTCATCTGCGCCGGCCTGGTCACGCTGCTCGGCGCATCCGGGATCGTCCGGTTCCTGGCCTCGGCGGCCAGCTTCGGCTACCTGATCGCGATCGGTATCGTAAACTACTCGGCGATCGCGCTCCGTCGACGCATGCCGAACCTGCGGCGTCCGTTCCGGGTCCTGCTCTACCCGACGACTCCGATCCTGGGCATCCTCGCGTGCTGGTTCTTCGTCCCCAGCCTGGAGCCGGCCAGCCTGGCCCTGGGCGGCGGGTTCACGCTGGTGGGATGCGCGCTCTACCTGGCCCGGCCGGCCAACCGCGCCGAGCTGCGCGGCCTGCCGCGAGTCGTCCGCCGAGCTATACTGCGAATCCGAGCCCAGAGGAGGCCTGAAATGCGAGTGCTGATCATCGGGGGCGGCCAGCAGGGCGGCAACATCGCCGACCGGCTGCTGGCCCAGGACGAATACCGGATGATCTTCCGCTCCTCGCAGTACCAGATCACCTTCATCGAAGAGGACGAGGCGCGCTGCCAGGAGCTGGAGCGCCGCTACCACGCCCCCGTCTTCCAGGGCGACGGCACGAAGCAGGAGCTGCTGGAGCAGGTGGAGCCCCACCGGATGGACGTCGCGATCGCCGCCTCGGACGATGAGGAGCGGAACGCCATCGCCGCCCTCCAGGCCAAGCGACTGGGCATCCCTCGCGTGATCGCCATCCTCCGGGACCCGCAGTACCTGTCGCTGCTCGAGGAGAGCGGGATCGAGTGCATCAGCGCCCCCTACGCGACCGCCGCCATGGTCGAAAACTACCTGGACCGGCCCGGGGTGGCCGACCTGTTCGAGATCGAGAGGGGCGTGGCGAGCCTGATCGACGTCTCCGTTCCGCGAGGCAGCCCCGTGGTCGGCCGGGAGATACAGGAGATCGACATCCCGCGGCAGTGCGTCGTCGCGGCGGTGATCCGGGACAGCGGGTTCGTCGTTCCACGCGGCGACACGACGATCCAGGCGGAGGACCACGTGATCCTGGTCGGTCCGAGCGAAGCCGTGCGGACGGCGTACGACACGTTTCTCGGCCAGCAGGCTCGCGCGTAGGGACCGTGCCCGAACCGGCGGGCGAGCGACCGGCGGATCCCTTCCGCGTCCCGGCCGACAACTGGGCCGGACGGCATCCCCTGCTGGCCGCGCTGCTGGCGCCCTCGGGAGCGCTGCTGCTGGGCCTGGCGATCCTCTGGCTCTCGCTTCCGGAGGTGGAGGCCCTGGCGGAGGGGTGGCCGGAGCGGACCGCCTACATGCGGCTCCGGGTCGAGCAGGCGGCGCGCGAGGGACGCGACCTCGAGATCGCCTATCGCCCCGTGCCCCTGTCGCGCGTCCCGGCGGCCGTGCAGCGGGCGGCGCTGGTGGCGGAGGATGCGGCGTTCTACGGCCACGGCGGCTTCGACTGGCACGAGCTGCAGGCGGCCGTGCGGAAGGCGTGGGAGGAGCGCTCCCTGCCCCGGGGGGCGAGCACGATCACGCAGCAGCTCGCCCGCAACCTCTACCTCTCGCCACGACAGAACCTGCTCCGCAAGGCGAAGGAGGCCCTGATCGCCTGGAAGCTCGAGCGGGAGCTACCGAAGCGACGCATCCTGGAGCTCTACCTGAACGTGATCGAGTTCGGGCCGGGCGTCTTCGGCGTGGACGCGGCGTCGCGACACTATTTCGGGATCGGGGTCGCGTCGGTCGGTCCGCGTCAGGCGGCGGAGCTGGCGGCCGCCATTCCCTCCCCGTTGCGCGACAACCCGGCGACCGGCTCGCGACGCTTCCGCTGGCGCACCGGCCTGGTGTACCGACGGGCCTTCGGCCCGGCCGAGGAGCGGGAGGAGATCGCGCCGCCCCCCGACTCGCTCGCGATCCGGGTGGCCCCGCCGACCCTTCCCGGCGCCGCGCTCCCCGCCCCCGACACGGTGGGACCGCTTCCGTCCGACACGACCGGCATGGCTCGTCCGGACACCGCTCTTCCGGACACGCTTCGCGCCGACACGGCGCGAGCCGAGGCCACTCGAGTCGATGCGGCGGGCGCCGCCACGACGCCAGCCGACACCGCTCCAGCGGACACGGCGCGAGCCGAGGCCGCTCGCCGGGGTCCCGCCGCCCCCGCGCCCCCTACTCGATCCGGCCCATGAGCCGCCGGATCCCGGGGCTGGCCAGCAGCGCGACCAGGCCCGCCCCGCCCGCGAACAGCGCCACGTTCCGGAACAGGGCGGCGGGGGCCAGCGTCTCGAGCTGTCCCGCCACCAGCCCGGCGAACAGGTTGCCCAGCGCCGCGGCGATGAACCAGACGCCCATCATCTGACCGACCCGGCCCTTCGGCGCCAGCTTCGTCATGGACGAGAGGCCCACCGGCGACAGGGCCAGCTCGCCGCAGGTGTGCAGGAAGTAGGTCACGATCAGCCAGGCCGGCGTGACCGGGTTCTCCGCCGTGGCGTTGGCCGCCCCCCAGGAGAGCACGAAGAAGCCGGCGGCGAGCCCCACAAGGCCGAGGCCGAACTTCACCGGAATCGACGGGTTCGCGTTCCGGCGCGCCAGCCACGTCCACAGCCATCCGAACACCGGCGCGAAGATCACGATGAACAGGGGGTTCACGTTCTGGAGCCAGCCCGCCGGCATCTCCCAGCCGAAGTACGTGCGGTCGGTCAGGTCGCGGGCGAACAGGTTCATCGAGGAGCCGGCCTGCTCGAAGCCGGACCAGAACACGGCTGCCAGCAGGAAGAGCCAGAAGATGACCATCAGGCGCCGCTTCTCGACCGTTACCCGCTCCCCGCCGCGGACCAGGAAGCCGGCGTTCAGCAGGATGAAGGCCCCGAGCACGGCCAGCGTGGCGTAGCTGCCCGCCTCCACCGCCTCGTAGCCGGCGAGCAGGAGGGCCACGAGCACCCCGAAGGCCGCGCCCAGGCCCACCGCCCAGGACACGCCCATTATCAGGTAGGTGAAGAAGAGGATGGTGACGATCAGGATGCCGTATCCCATCCAGGTCGCGAACGCCTCGAGCGTCACGACCAGGACCCCGGAGGTGGCCAGGAAGACGAACAGTCCCGCCGCGGCCGCGATCCCGGCCCCGGTCAGGTAGAAGCGCCGCGCCCGGCGCGCGACCTCCGCCTCGCTCTCGCCCGTCTGCAGGTAGCCGACGGCGCCCAGGTGCCGGGCCCCCAGCTTGTACTGGATCAGGCCCAGGACCATGCCGAAGCCGGCCATCGAGAAGCCCAGGTGGAAGTTGTAGCCCTCGCCCAGGAGGCTGCAGATCGTCGGCCCGAGGATCGCGCCGATGTTGATCCCCATGTAGAAGATCGTGAAGCCGGCGTCCCGGCGGGCTCCCCACCGCTCGGCCTCGGCCTCGGGCGTCTCTTCATCGACCTCGGGCCTGGGGTAGAGATCGCCCACCATCGTGCTGACGTTGGGCTTCAGCAGCCCCGTGCCCATCACGATCAGCAGGAGCCCGAGGTAGAATCCGAGCTGGTCCGGGATCCCCACGAGCGGCGAGGCCATGGTGAAGTGGCCGGAGGCGATGATGCAGCCCCCCACGAAGACGGCGCGGCGCTGGCCCCACAGCCGGTCGGCGACCCAGCCGCCGGGGAGCGCGAGCAGGTAGACCAGCGAGGTGTAGAGCCCGTAGACCGCGCCCGCCTTCTCCACGCCGAAGCCCAGGCCCGGGTTCGCCACGGCCAGGGGGGCGGTCATGAAGAGGATGAGGAGGGCCCGCATCCCGTAATAGCTGAACCGCTCCCACATCTCGGTGAAGAAGAGCGTGGCCAGGCCGCGGGGGTGCCCGAACCACTCGGCGTCCGACCCGCGGGCCGCGGCCGTCGCCCCCGGTTGCGCCAGCTCGCTGCCTGCGTCTTTCGTCATGTGTCGCTCCGGTGGTGCGGCGGGAAAAGCGTGAAATCGCGACAATCTGGGGGAAGAGCGTGCGTACACCAAGGGTCGGACCGATGACGGGCGGATCGAGGAGGGGGCTCGGGCCGTGAGCGGCTGGACGGAGGTGGCCGTGCCCGCCGTCCTGTTCGCGGCGGGGATCGGGCTGCTCGTCTTCAGCGTGGAGCGCCTGGTCGAGAGCCTGGCCAAGGCGGCCGTGCTTTCCGGCGTCTCCGCCTTCCTGCTGGCCGTCCTGTTCGTGGGGCTCGACTTCGAGAACTGGGCGTTCGGCATCGCCGCGGTGGTGGGAGAGCTTCCCGGGATCGCGATCGGCTCGGCGATCGGCTCGGCCCTGTTCCTCACCGGGGTCGCGGTCCCGGCGGCGGGCTTCCTCCACCCCTCCGAGCTGGGGGTGCCCCGGGACTACGCGCTCCTCACCGCGGCCGCGCCCCTCGTCCTCCTGCCGGCGCTGCTCGGCGGGGCCGTGACCCGGCTCGAGGGCGGGCTCCTCCTGCTGGTCCTGGCCGCGGCGCTGCTGTACCTGTATCGCCGCGAGCGGGCCGGACGGACGGCCCTGCGGGACCCGGAGGCGGAGGAGGCCGCGCGGGAAGCCCGGCGGACCGGGCACGGTCGGTGGTACTACCTCGGGCTCAGCGCCCTCCTCGTCGCCGGCGTGGTCCTCGGGTCCGAGCTCGCGGTGCGGGGGGCGCGAGGGCTGGTCGGCGGCCTCGGGCTGGACGAGACGGCCTTCGGGATGACGGTGGTCGGCCTGGCGATGTCGCTGGAGGAGGTGCTCCTGGTGGTCGAGCCCGTGCGAAAGGGACGGCCCTCGATCGCCGCGGGCAACGTGGTCGGAAGCCTCATCTTCTTCTGCACGGGGAACGTGGGGCTCCTGGCGCTGCCCGGGCCGCTCGGGCTCGACCCCGCGGCGGTGCGGCTGTACTGGCCGCTGCTCGCCCTCTCCGTGTGGCTGGTGGCGCTCTTCCTGTGGCGGGGACGGGTGGGGCGCGTCGAGGCGACCCTGCTCCTGGCCGTCTACGGCGGGTTCTGGGTGCTGGCCTGGCGCTGAGTCGCCGCGGCGCGGCCGTCGACCGCGGCGCGGCCGTCGACCGTCGGGGACCGCGCCCGTGCCCGGGCGCGGCGGGCCGACGTCAGTCCTCCTCTCCCATCCGGCGCTTCAGCTCGCGCAGCAGCTCCTCGGCCCGCGCCTCCCGGCCCACGGCATCGAGGCCCGGGTCGACCGACGACGGCGCGGAGAGGTCGGGTTCCAGCCCCAGCTCGCGGTCCAGCTCGCGCTCCGCCTCCGCCACGTCCGCGGGCCGCTCGATCCGGTCCACGATCCGGTCGAACTCGGAGACCGCGTCCGAGGCGGCACCGGCGGTTCGGTCGATCGCGCGCGCCCGCCGCGCCTGGACGCCCAGAGCGTCTTGCCGGGCCATCGCCTCCTTGAGCTGCGCGGTCATCGCCTCGACCTCCTCGCGCTTGAGGGCGAGCTCGGCCCGGGCGGCCTCGATCTTCTGCTCCAGCACCTCGACCCGCGCCAGGTGCCGCTTGGCGAAGCGCTCGGCCACCTCGACGGTCTCCGCGTCCCCGGCCCGCTCCGCCTGACCGGCCCGGCGGACGCAGTCCTTCGCCCGCGCTCGCTCCTCGTCGCGCCGGCGCTCGAGGCTCTCGATCAGCGACTCGAGCTCGGGGATACGGGCCTTCGTCTCGACCAGCTCCTCGCGCATGGCCGCCAGGAGCCGGCGGATGTCGTCCTCGGTGCCCGCCCCGCCGCGCGCCTCGAGCTTCGAGAGGGCGTCCTCGAGGGCCTGTCTCAGCCGTCCGAACATGCCCCGATCCTAACTTCCCGGCCGGAGGCCGTCCAGCGGGTGGGGTGGGGCGGAACTTCGCCCCTCCATATACTGTACAGGGGTATTGTACATGCCTTCCGGGGCGCGCGCCGATCCGCGCGCGAGAGGGCCGCGACGGAATGGAATGGAAGCCTACGCCCGGGAGGGAGCGAGGCGGCAGTCGAGAGGAGAAACCCGATGGCGCGAGCCCGCGACGAGGTCCCCCACGCGATGGGGATCGCCGATCCCGTGAAAGTGAACCTGTCCCGGCGGCTCGCCCGGATCCGCGGGCAGGTGGAGGGCGTGCAGCGGATGGTCGACGAGGAACGGTACTGTCCGGACATCCTGCAGCAGTTCGCCGCCGTGCACGCCGCGCTCCGCTCGGCCGAGCGGACGCTGCTCGAGAACCACCTGGAGCGCTGCGCGACCCGGGCGCTGGGCCAGGGGGGCGAGGCGGCCGAAGAGGTGCGGGCGGAGATCCTGGACCTCGTCTTCCGCTACCTGAAATGACGGCGGACGGCGGGACGGCGACGCGCCGCCGCACCTTCCGCGTCGGGGGCATGCACTGCGCCGGCTGCAGCGCCGCCGTCGAGAAGGCGCTGAACCGGATCGAGGGCGTGGAGGCGAGCGTCAGCCTGGCCGCGGAGTCCGCCACCGTCGCCTATCCCGAGGGCCGGGTCGAGCTGGACGACATTCGCCGGGCGGTCGAGCGGGCGGGCTACGAGCTCGAGGTCGCGGACACGGAGGAGGAGGACCGCGCCGCGCGCGAGCGGCGGCGCCTGGCCGAGACGGAGGAGAAATTCCGGACGGCTCGCCGCCGCATGCTCCTCGCCTGGATCCTGACCGTGCCCGTCATGCTCTGGATGGTGCCGGAGATGTTCCTCGGCATCCGGTGGCCGTCGGCGCTGGCCTTCGACGCAGGCACCCTGTTCCTGGCCGCCGTCGTCCTGCTGGGGCCGGGCCGGGAGACGTTCCGGAGCGCGGTCCGCTCCGCCCGGAGCCTCTCGCCGAACATGGACGTCCTGATCGCCATGGGGAGCGGCGTCTCGGCCCTGACCGGCGTGGTGGCGGTCCTCCACGACCTCGGGGCCGCACCGATGCTGATGAACTACGCGGGCATCGGGGCCATGATCATGGCGATCCACCTGACGGGCCGGTACGTGGAGGCGAAGGCGCGCGGGCGCGCCTCCTCGGCCATCCAGAAGCTGCTCTCGCTCGAGCCGCGCACGGCCCGGGTGGTGCGGGACGGCGAGGAGCGCGAGCTCCCCGTGGCCGAGGTGCGGGTCGGCGACCTCATGGTCGTGCGACCGGGCGGGAAGATCCCGACCGACGGCCAGGTCGTCGAGGGCCGCAGCGCCGTGGACGAGTCGCTCGTCACCGGCGAGTCGATGCCGGTCGAGAAGGGGCC
>CAYMQZ010000101.1:0-1112 GCA_964392705.1 uncultured Gemmatimonadota bacterium | reverse complement strand
TTCTTCCGGAACGTCGCCGAGTGGGCCTCGGGCCTCCTTCCCTGGGTGCAGCCGGGCCTCGGGACGGTCTCGCTCGCCCTCTTCGCCGCGATCGCGGTGCTGGTCATCGCCTGCCCCTGCGCGCTCGGGCTGGCCACGCCGACGGCGCTCATGGTGGGGACCGGCCTGGGGGCGGAACGGGGCGTGCTGGTGCGGGACGGAGCGGCGATCCAGACGCTGGAGGGCGCCGACACGCTGGCCTTCGACAAGACGGGGACGCTCACCCGCGGCGAGCCCCGGCTGACCGACGTGCGGCCGGCCGAAGGGTGGACCGAGGCAGAGCTGCTGCGGCTGGCCGGGGCGGTGGAGCGGGACTCCGAGCACCCGCTCGCCCGGGCCGTTGTCGAGGCCGCCGCGGAGAGGGGGGTGGAGCTTCCCCGCGCGGACGACGTCGAGGCGATCGTCGGGCGCGGCGTGCGCGGCCGCGTGGCGGGCCGCCGGGTGGAGGTGGGCAGCCGGCGGTTGATGGAGGAGGGCCGGATGGAGCTCGGTCCCCTGGCCGGGGCCGCCGCGCGCCTGGAGGAGGCCGGGCGCACCGTGGTGGTCGTCGCGGCCGACGGGGAGCCCGCCGGGCTGCTGGGGATCGCCGACCCCGTGAAGGAGGGGGCCGCCGACGCGATCGCCGAGCTCCGCGAGCTGGGCTTTCGGACCGTGCTCCTCACCGGCGACAACGAGCGCACGGCCCGCGCCGTGGCCGCCGAGGTGGGGATCGACGACGTGCGCGCCTCGCTGCTCCCGGACCGGAAGGTGGAGGCGATCCGCGCGCTCCAGGAGGAGGGCCGTGTCGTGGCCATGGTCGGGGACGGGATCAACGACGCGCCGTCGCTCGAGGCGGCCGACGTGGGGATCGCCATCGGCACGGGCACCGACATCGCGATCGAGTCGGCGGACATCACCCTGGTGCGGGGCGAGCTGGAGGCCCTGGTGCGCGCGGTGCGCCTCTCCCGGGCCACCTTCCGGAAGATCCGGCAGAACCTGTTCTGGGCCTACTTCTACAACACCGTGGCGATCCCCATCGCCTTCTTCGGCCTGCTGCACCCCGTGATCGCCGAGGCGGCCATGGCGCTCAGCTC
>CAYMQZ010000100.1:0-9265 GCA_964392705.1 uncultured Gemmatimonadota bacterium | reverse complement strand
TCACGGCAGCCAGGGGTACCGGCGGAAGTCGGGATCCCGTCCTTCGAGAAAGGCGTTCCGGCCCTCCTGCCCCTGCTCCGTCATGTAGAAGAGCATCGTGGCGTGGCCCGCCAGCTCCTGGAGGCCCGCCTGCCCGTCGCAATCCGCGTTGAAGGCGGCCTTCAGGCACCGGATCGCGATCGGGCTCTTGGCGAGGATCTCGCGCGCCCAGCGCACCCCCTCCGCCTCCAGCTCCTCGAGCGGCACGACGGCGTTCACGAGCCCCATGCGCTCGGCCTCTCCGGCGTCGTACTGCCGGCACAGGTACCAGATCTCCCGCGCCTTCTTCTGGCCCACGATCCGGGCCAGGTAGGAGGAGCCGAAGCCCCCGTCGAAGCTCCCCACCTTCGGTCCGGTCTGACCGAACACCGCGTTGTCGGCGGCGATCGTCAGGTCGCACACCACGTGCAGGACGTGACCGCCGCCGATCGCGTATCCGGCCACCAGGGCGATGACCGGCTTGGGCATCGAGCGGATCAGCCGCTGCAGCTCGAGCACGTTGAGCCGCGGGACCCCGTCGCCCCCGACGTATCCGGCCTCGCCTCTCACCCGCTGGTCGCCGCCCGCGCAGAACGCCCATTTGCCATCCTCGGCCGGGCCGTTCCCCGTGAGCAGTACCACGCCGACCGCCGGATCCTCCCGGGCGTCGGTGAACGCCTCCAGCAGCTCGAACAGGGTCTCGGGCCGGAAGGCGTTGCGCACCTCCGGCCGGTCGAAGGCGATCCGGGCGATCCCGTCCGCCTTGTGATAGGTGATGTCCTCGAACTCTCCGGCGACCGCCCAGTCGGCACCCGGCCGGACCCTGCTTCCGGTCGCGACGTCCGTCATCTCGCGCTCCTCGTTTCGTTTCGTGTCGTCGTACGGTCTTCCGCGCGCCGACGGCCGCTCTCGGGCGGCACGCGCTCGCGTTCAGACGGGCGAGGCGAGCGCCCGGCCCACCGCCTCGCGCACCACCTCCGCCGTCCGCTCGTGGCGGAGGCGGTTTCGCTCGCCGTCGGAGGGAACCTCGATGATGCGCGATCCGCCCCGCCCGAGCGCCCCCTCGAGGGCGGCCCGGAGCGGCTCCCGTCCCTCCGCCCGCTCCCAGGGAAGGTCGTAGAGCCGGGCGGCGTGGCGAAAGTCCAGCCCGTGCGGCGCCACGAAGTGGCTGGTGAACGGGGGCTCGTGCTCGCGGATCGGCAGCAGGTGGAAGATGCCGCCGCCGTCGTTGTTCAGGATCACGAAGCAGACGTCGATCCCGAAGCGGCGCGCGGCGATCAGCCCGTTCATGTCGTGATAGAGCGCCACGTCGCCGAGCACGGCCACCGTGGGGCCTTCCGAGACGGCGGCCGCTCCGAAGGCGGTCGAGACGGTGCCGTCGATCCCGCTCGCGCCTCGGTTGCCCAGCGCGAGGAGGAACTCGTTCCTCGGGGCCGCGAAGCTGTCCAGGTCCCGCACCGGCATGCTGTTGCCCACGAACAGCGTCGCTCCGGGCGGCAGGAGGGCCGCCACGTCGCCCACGGCCGTTCCCTCGAAGAACTCCCCCCGCATCTCTTCGGTCAGGGCCGTCCGGGCGGCCTTCTCGGCCGTCCGCCAGCGCTCGCCCCAGGGCTCGCCCTCCGGGCGCGGCCCCCGATCCCGGAGGAGGCGATCGGCGAGCCGCTCGAAGGTCTCCGCCGCGTCCGCGCGGAGGTATCGGGAGGCGAGCGCGGCGTGGTCCTTCCACCGCGCTCCCGCGTCGACCACGATGTGGGTCGCGCCCTCCCACGCTTCCAGGGCGGCGCCCAGGGCGTTCGAGGCCGAGCCCTTCCCGGCGCGGATCAAGAGGTCGGGGGCCAGCGCGGCCCGCGCCTCGGGGCCTCGGAGCACCAGGTCGTAGGTGGAGACCGCGTGGGACTCGGCATCCGGCGCGAAGCGCGCGCCGGAGAGCGGATCGGCCAGGATCGGGTAGCCGGTCGCCGCGGCCAGCCGCAGGGCCGCGGGCCCGAGCCGCCCGGGCTCGGAGCCCGGACCGCACACGATCAGGCCCCGCGTCGTCTCCGCGAGCCGCTCCGCCAGCTCCGCCAGCGCCGCGTCGTCGGGGACCGCCCGTCCCGGTGTCACGCGCGTGAACGGGGCCTCCCGATCCCGCCGGGCCGGGCCTGACGCGGACGGCTCCCCGAGCTCGTCGGCGTCGCCGTCGGGCTCGAGCGGCTTCTCGAACGGCAGGTTCAGGTGCACGGGACCCGCCGGGGGGCCCAGCGCCGTTCCGAGCGCGCGCGCCGGCAGCGCGCGCACGTAGCGAAGCCAGGGCTCCTCGGCGCGCGGCGCCCCGACCTCGTGGAACAGGCGCGCCGCGTCTCCGAACAGCTTGAGCTGGTCGATCGTCTGGTTGGCGTCCTGTCCACGCAGCCGCGCCGGACGGTCCGCGCTGAGCAGGAGGAGCGGGATCTCGGCCCGGTCCGCCTCGACGACCGCGGGCAGGAGGTTGGCGACGGCCGTGCCGGACGTCGTGACGACGGCGGCGGGCCGGCCGCCGGCCTTCCCGATCCCGAGCGCGAAGAAGCCCGCCGAGCGCTCGTCCAGGTGCACGTAGGTGCGCACCTCGGGGTGCGCGGCGAAGGCCAGGACCAGGGGAGTGGACCGGGAGCCCGGCGCGATGCAGACGTGGCGGAGCCCGGCCCGGGCGAGCTCGTCGACCAGGAGGCGGGCCCAGACCGTGTTCCGGTCCGGCCCGCTCATGCCTGGCGCGACGGACCGGCCCCCGCGGCCGCCCCTTCGCCGAAAGTCCTCGCCCCCGCCGCCCCGCCGCGGAAGGCCCCGGCGCTCACCGCGAGGACGGGACCCCGAACAGCCGGAGGACCGGATCGAACTTGAGCCGGGTCTCCTCCCACTCCCGGGTCGGCTCCGATCCCCGCACGATCCCGGCGCCCGCGAAGAGCCGCAGGCTCGCTCCGCGGAGCACCGCGGAGCGCAGCCCGGGGGCGAACTCTCCGTCACCGTCCCCATCGAACCACCCCACCGGGGCCGCGTACCAGCCCCGGTCGAACCCCTCCTCCTCGCGGAGGATGCGGGCTGCCGCCTCGCGCGGATGCCCGCACACGGCGGCCGTGGGATGGAGGGCCCCCACGAGCGAGAGCACGTGACGCCGTTCCGGAAGAATGGCGGCGAGGTCGGTGCGCAGGTGCTGGACCCGGTTCAGCCGCACCACCCGAGGCTCGCGGTCCACGCGCGCGCCCGCGGTGACCCGGGCCAGACGCTCGCACATGTCCTCGACGCCGATCCGATGCTCGGCGCGCTCCTTCTCGCTCCCCAGCAGCCGCCGGGCGAGCGCCTCGTCCTCGGCCGGCGTGCGACCGCGTCGGATCGTGCCGGCGACGGCCGTGGAGTGGAAGGCGTGGCCCGTGAGCGCGCCCACGAGCTCGGGAGCGGCTCCGAAGAAGGCGCGCCCCGGGGCCGGCTCGAGGAAGAAGACGTAGCCGCGCGGGTTCGCGTCGCGCAGCCGCTCGAGGATGGCCAGCGGGTCGGGGGCCTCCCGCAGGGAAGCGTCCAGCGTACGCGCCAGCACGACCTTCCGGACCTCGCCGCGCTCGATCGCTCCGAGGATCCGCTCGACGGAGGCGCCCCAGGCCGCCCGGCCCAGCGGCTCGTGGATCGCGGCCACGCGGGGCAGCTCGGCGCTCGCCTTCGTCCGTTCCGGACGGCCCGGGCCCGCCTCCGGGTTCGTCGCTCGCGCCAGCTCGTCCCGGGCCCGGCGGGGCCCGGCGCCGTCGCTCGCGGTCGTGGTGACCAGCAGCTCGAGACCGCCGGGACCGCCGGCGGCCTCCAGGGCCGGGAGCGAGAAGCGGTACGAGGGAAAGCCCGTCCAGGCGCCCTCCCCGGTCCGCTCCCGCGAGAACGCGAAGCCCCCGTGGAAGCGCAGCGGGGGGGCCGCGGCGGCGGCCTCCGAGGCGAGCGCTTCGGCGCGCCGGCGGAGCGCGTCGAAGCGACCTTCGCCTAGCGGGTCGCCCGATGTGCGAGAGCCGGGGGGCTCCTCGAGCCGGGCCGCTTCACCGGCCCAGGCGAACCAATGGTCCCCGCGCGACCAGAAGCCGCGCGGCCAGACGCCCACCTCCCGCAGGAACCTCTCGGGAGTCAGCCACTCCGGTCCCGGAGTCGTCTCGCGGACGAGAGGCATCTCGGGAAGGAGGGCCGCTCCCTCGCTGTGTGACTCGATATCGTACACCCGTCGTCGTCTCTCGTCTGGGAACGCCCGTCGGCGAACGGGCACGTATTCTACCACGCCGCCGGAACCTGGGCTATCAGAGGCGGCGGGGCGGCACCCGGGAGCCTCCTCGATCCGTGGGGCCCCGGCGCGGCGATGACGCATCCCGCTCCGGCGCCTATCTTCCCGCCCGCGTCCAGGCCCCGTACATGGCTTCCAGAACGGAGGAGCTCGTGTCGATGCGCCGCAGACCGATGGCCCGACGAGCGTTCCCGCCCGCCGGTCTCCCCGAGCTCGCGCGGGCCGCCGCCGCCGCCACCCTCCACACGGCCGTCGCCGTCGCGACCCTGTGGGCGGCCCCGCTCCCGGTGGCCGCCCAGGTGGCGGCCCCCGAGCGGCCGTCGCGCACGGCGGCCTGGGAGCCGCCTCCGGCCCGCGCGTTCGAGTTCCCGCTCACGATCGAGAGCATCATGCGCGGTCCCGAGATCGTGGGCGAGGATCCGGTGGGCGTGCGATGGTCCGACGATTCCGAATGGATCTACTTTCGCTGGCGACCGGCCGGCGAGCCGTGGCACGAGGAGCGGGACACGTGGCGCGTGCCGGCCGCGGGGGGCGAGCCCGAACGGCTGGACGAGGAGACGGCGGACTCGCTGGCCGTGCTGTTCGCCGCCGGCGACCTGTCGCGCGATCGGCGCTGGCGCGTGAGCGCGGTCCGTGGCGACCTGTGGCTGGTCGACCGTAGCACCATGGAGGTACGACGGCTCACCGAGACGGCGGCCTCCGAAGGAGATCCGCGCTTCGCGGCCGACGGGGGTCGGGTCTTCTTCCGTCGCGACGACGGCCTGTTCGCCCTGAGCCTGGAGGGAGGCGCCGTCCGTCAGCTCATCGAGGTCCGGGAAGGCCCGGAGCCGGCGGAAGAGGAGGAGGCCGAGGGCCACGAAGCCTTCCTGGAGGCCCAGCAGGTGGAGCTGTTCGAGCACATTCGGGTCCGCAAGGAGAAGGAGCGGGAGCGGGAGGCCCGCGAGCAGCGTCGGAAGGAGGAGCGGCCCGAGCCGGTGTGGCTGGATAAGGGGGAACGGGTGGCGGACCTGGTGCCCGACCCGGAGGGCCGCCGGGCCCTGATCGAGGCGGTGAGCTCCCCCGAGGAGGCGAAGCGGACGCTCGTTCCCGAGTGGGTGACGGAGTCCGGCTACACGGAGGAGGATCGGGCGCGCGAGAAGGTGGGCGACCTGCAGGAGGACCATCGGGTCGGCCTGATCGAGACGGAGAGCGGCGAGGTGAGCTGGCTCGACCTGGCGCCCCGCGACGAGAGGGACGAGGAAGGGGACGCGCGGGGCGAGGCGGGCGAAGACGAGGGCGAGCCGTCGGACGCCGGGGCCGAATCGGACCGACCCGAGCTGGCCCGCGTGCGTCTGGTCGGCTGGAACGACGCGGGCACGCACGCCCTCATCTTCGCCGTGCCCTTCGACTACAAGAGCTGGCGGCTCTACGCCCTGGAGGGGGCGACGGGCGAGCCGACCCTGCTGGCCGAGGGCCGGGACGAGGCCTGGGTGGACGGCCCCTGCTTCGGCTCCTGCATCGGTTGGTTCCCGGACGACCACCCGGTCTCGCGGGGCGGTCCGAGGGCCTGGTACGTGAGCGAGGAGACGGGCTATGCCCACCTCTACGCGGTCGACGCCGACGCGACGGACCGCGAGCGGCTCACCGAGGGCGAGTGGGAGGTGCTGGACGTGACGATCCCCGAGGGACGGGACGGGTTCCTCGTCCACACCAGCCGGGACTCGCCCTTCGACCGCCACCCGTGGCGGATCGAGTTCTCGGGGGCGGGGCGCCCCGGCTCCGGTCAGGCGCCGGTCCAGGTGGTGGAGGGCGAAGGCTTCTTCGACGCCGTGCCGTCGCCCGATGGACGGCGGCTGGCCGTGACCGTCTCGCGCTCCAACCGTCCCCCAGAGCTCTTCCTGGCGGAGAACCGGCCGGGCCTGACCCCGGCGGACCTGGAGCAGGTCACGGTCTCGCCCGCCGCGGAGTGGCTGGGCTTCCCGTGGCTCGAGCCGGAGATCGTGCGCTTCCCGGCCCGCGACGGGACGCGGCTGCCGGCCCGCATCTACCGGCCGCGAGAGCTGGGCGCCCAGCCCAACGGGGCCGGCGTGATCTTCGTGCACGGCGCGGGCTACCTGCACAACGTCCACCACGGGTGGTCCAGCTACTATCGCGAGTACATGTTCCACCACCTGCTCGCCGCCGCCGGCTACACGGTGCTCGACATCGACTACCGCGGCTCGGCGGGCTACGGGCGCGACTGGCGCACCGCGATCTACCGTCACATGGGCGGGAAGGACCTCTCGGACCAGGTGGACGGGGCCCGCTGGCTGGTGGAGCACGAGGGGGTCGATCCCGACCGGATCGGCATCTACGGGGGCTCCTACGGCGGCTTCATCACGCTGATGGCCCTGTTCACGGCCGGCGACACCTTCCGCGCCGGCGCCGCGCTCCGCTCGGTGACCGACTGGGCACACTACAACCACTGGTACACGAGCCGGATCCTGAATCTGCCGCACGAGGACGAGCGGGCCTACCGGCGCTCCTCGCCGATCTATTTCGCGGAGGACTTCGGGCCGGACCAGCACCTGCTGGTCCTCCACGGCATGGAGGACCGGAACGTCCAGTTCCAGGATGTCGTGCGGCTGACCCAGCGGCTCATCGAGCTGGGGAAGGAGAACTGGGAGCTGGCGGTCTACCCGGTCGAGGACCACAGCTTCGTGGAGCCGACGTCCTGGACGGACGAGTACCGCCGCATCTTCGAGCTCTTCCAGGAGACGCTCGGGGCACCCTCGGCCGCCGTCGGCGTCGAGGCGGGCGGCTGACCCATCGTGGGCGGCTGACCGTGCCGGGCATCGGCGCCGGGCGGCGCGTCGAGGCCCGTCGGCGGGGCCCGCGGAGGACCGACGTTCGCTTCGACGGGGTATGTGCGGCGTCATGAGACCGCCGTTCCTCGTCACCCTGACCGCCGCCGCCCTGGCCGCCGCCTGCGGGGGGGATCGGCCGCCCGAGTGGCACGAGGGGCCCGGCCATCGCTGGACGGAGCTCCGGGTCGACGGGGACGGGGCGGGATTCACGCGGCTCGATCCGGCCCGGACCGGGGTCACGGCCTCGAACGATCTTTCCGAGGAACGCCGCCTCGACAACTCGACGCTGGCGGACGGCTCGGGGGTCGCGCTGGGCGACGCCGACGGCGACGGGCGCGTCGACGTCTACCTCTCCCGCATCGACGGCCCCAACGTGCTGTACCGGAACCGGGGGGGCTGGAAGTTCGAGGACGTGACCGGGGCGGCCGGGGCGGCCCTCGCGGACCGGACGACGACGGGCGCCGCGTTCGCCGACGTGGACGGGGACGGGGACCTGGACCTCCTGGTGGCGGTGCTCGGAGGGAGGAACGCGCTGCTCCTGAACGACGGAGCGGGCGTCTTCGAGGACGCCTCGGCCCGGGCGGGCTTCGAGGCGGCTCGCGCCAGCAAGACCCTCGCCCTCGCCGATGTCGACGGCGACGGGGACCTGGACCTGTACGTGGCGAACAACAAGACGCGCGTCCTCGACGACATGTACCCCCCGGAGGAGATGACCTTCGAGAAGGTGGTGGAGAAGCGGGGGGACGAATACGTGGTGCGCCCCGAGTTCGCCGAGCACGTCCGCCTCACGCGGAGCGGGGACCTGGTGCGGCGCCAGGAGCTGGCCGAGCCGGACGAGCTGTACCTGAACGACGGATCCGGCCGGTTCGAGCCGGTCTCGTGGACGGGGGGCCGGTTCCTGGACCTCGACGGTCGCCCCCTGGCCGAGGCTCCCCGTGACTGGGGGCTGGCCGCCCGCTTCCACGATCTGGACGGCGACGGCGATCGCGACCTGTACGTGTGCAACGATTTCGAGACCCCGGACCGGATCTGGATGAACGACGGAACGGGTGTCTTCCGGGCCGCCGACCCGCTCGCCATCCGCACCACCAGCCTGGCCTGCATGTCGGTGGACTTCGCCGACGTCGACCGGGACGGTCACACGGACTTCTTCACCGCCGACATGCTGGGGGCCGGCCTCGCCGCCCGGAAGCGGGAGGTGCCGCCGATGCCCTCCGACACGACGGGGCCGGGGCAGATCCGGACCCGGGTGCAGCGCGACCGGAACACGCTCCAGATGAGCCGGGGGGACGGGACGTTCGCGGATGTCGCCTGGTACGCGGACGTGGCGGGCACCGGGTGGAGCTGGGGGTCGGCCTTCGTGGACGTCGACCTGGACGGCCGGGAGGACCTGCTGGTGGCCAACGGCCACGCCTGGGACCTGCTGGACGGCGACGTCAAGGAGCGGGTCGTGCGCACCCACCGCCAGGTGCACTGGACCCGCGTGAACCAGCTCCGGCCGCCGCTGCGGCTCCGGAACCTGGCCTTCCGGAACGCCGGCGGGCTGCGGTTCGAGGCGGCCGACGGGTGGGGCTTCGGTCCGGAGCCGGACATCTCCCACGGCCTGGCGACCGGCGACCTGGACGGGGACGGCGACCTGGACGTCGTGGTGAGCCGCCTGGACGCGCCGCCGGCCGTGTATCGGAACGACGCCGGCGCCCCTCGGGTGGCCGTGCGGCTGCGGGGCGAGGCGCCGAACACGCGCGGGGTCGGCGCGGTGGTGCGCGTCCGCGCCCCCGGCCTGCCCGAGCAGACGAAGGAGATGACCGCCGGGGGACTCTACGCGTCGGGCTCGGACCCGTCCTGGACGTTCGCGGCGGGCGAGGCCGAGACGCTGGCGATCGCCGTCGAGTGGCCGGACGGCGCGCGGAGCGAGGTCGAGGGGGCCCGGCCCGACCGGCTGTACGAGATCCGGCGGCCGGGCGCGGTGGCGGGTGGGACGCGTGGGCGGACGGCCGGCGGGAGCGACGCCGGCCCGCGGCCCGCCACCCGGCCGCCCCACTTCCGCGACGTGAGCGAGATGCTGGGTCACCGCCACGCCGAGCCCTCCTTCGACGAGTTCCCGCGGCAGCCGACGTTGCCGTTGCGGTTGAGCCAGCTGGGCCCGGGGGTGAGCTGG
>CAYMQZ010000099.1:0-9297 GCA_964392705.1 uncultured Gemmatimonadota bacterium | reverse complement strand
GCGCCAGATGGACGATGAAGAAGGTGATCGTGGCGATCCCCAGGAGAAGGGGGATAGCCTGGAGCAACCGCTTGAAAACGTGGCGAATCATGGGGCGCCGGCTACCGGGAGTTCACTCTTCGATCCATTCACTCTTCGATCCACAGGTGCTCGGCCTGCCTGAGGATGAACACGCGGTGCGGACTGGAGAGACCCCGGACACGGCGGTGGGCGACGATCTGGTGGACCAAGGGGAAGAGGAACGTGCCGGCTGCTCCTCGCGGAAGATGGCGATCAGCTCTCGGAAGAGGGAGTCACGCCGGGCCGGGTTCACGGTGGCCCCGGCGGCCTCCAGCAGCCGGGCCGTCCTCTCGTGACGGAACCCGAGGCTCGACTCCTCCCCGAAGAACCTCGCCATCCGGTTGTGGTCCACGATGGCGACGATCGCCTCGAACTCCCCGCTTCGCCAGCGGTCGCGGATGATGTTCAGATCCATGGCGTCCAACTCCGCACGGACCCCCACGGCGGCCAGCAATACTGCCGACGGGTGGCGAGCACGTCCAGGAGGGGGATGTCCGGCGGAAAGTTCATCACCTGGCGGAGCTCACGGCGATCGATAGCGTGGGTGAGGGCCCGGCGCACCGATGCCTCCTCGAAGCGGGGATCGCTCGCCTTCCACAGGATCGCCCTGGCCGCGTTCGGATTCACCGTGTGGTAGGCGCGAAACCGGTCGTCGCCACGGACCTTCAGAACCTCTATTCGCCCGGCCCAGCCCAGGGCGTCGACGTTGCCCGCGAGCAATTCGGGTAGACCGCCTCCGGCCGCGCTCCCGAACTTCAGGATCACCCGATCGATGGCGGGCCGCCCCCCGAAGTAGGTGCGGTTCGCCTCCAGCTCCATCATCGTCTTCGGAACGTGGCGCACGTAGCGGAAGGGCCCCACTCCCACCGGCCGGGTCCAGAACTCCCACTCGTGCAACGTCGCCGGGTTCTCCTCCTCCAGCAGGTGCGCGGGATAGATGCTCCGATAGGTGTCCAGGGGATTCTCGCCACTGGGACCGTAGGTGAACCGCACCGTGCTGTCGTCCACGGCCTCGACCGGGGCGTGGTCGGGCGGGATCGATAGGACCTCGGGATCGCCGAGCAGCCGGTAGGTGAAGACCACGTCCCGGGCGGTGAACGGTTCGCCGTCGTGCCAGCGGACGTCGGTGCGCAGACGTACCGTCCACTCCCGGTAGTCCTCGGAGCGCTCCCAGCTGCGGGCCAGTACGCCCCGGAGGTCCCCCTCTTCGTCCCACTCCACCAGCGAGAGGAAGACGAGGAACTTGGCCGGCATCCCCCACGCGGGCCCCAGAATCCTTTCGTCCCCCGGGTAGAGGACCGTGAGCGTGTCCTCGCCGCCCGCGTCTGGGGAGGCCCGGTCCCCGGACCGGACCGCGGCCCTCTCGTCCGGGCCGCAGCCGGCCGCGACCGCGGCGATGATGAGAATACAGACGGCGGCGGCCCGAAGCGGGGAGACCCACGCCCCGCAGACGATTCCCGCGTCCCGAGGCATCGCCACAGGCCGGGTCTTCACTCTTCACCCTCCTCGATCCAGAGGTCGGAGGCGGCGATGTACGGGTGCGCCCGGAAGGGGCTTTCCAGTCCCCGCAACCGTCGATGGGCCACGAAGAGCTGTACCTGCGGCCCGAGAAAGGTGAAGGGGAGGTCCCGGTGGACGATCGGCCAGCTCTCCCGGTACAGGCTGTCCCGGCGGCCGGGGTCCGGGAGGGTGTCGAAACCACCGAACAGACGGGCCAGCGCCGGCTCATGGTATCCGAGGGGCGAGTTTTCCGCGAACCAGTCCGCCAGATTCCAGCGGGAAATGCGGAAGAATGCCGCTTCGAACTCACCCGCCCGAATCCGGTCCATCAACCCCGACTCCAGGTTCCGGATCTCCATCCGGACGCCGACGTTGCGAAGCGCCGCCTGCACGTAGACCGCGGCCCGTCCGAAGGCGGAGGTTGAGAGAATCCCGCCCCCTCCTACCAGGGCAGTGAACCGGGCCGCCTGCCCGCCCTTCGTGCGAAGCCCGTCGCCGTCGGGGTCCCGCCATCCGGCGGCGGCCAGGAGCGTACGGGCGCTATCCGGATCGTGGGGCACGGGAGGGGGAAGCTCCCCACCCCAGAACTGCCGGCCGGTGGGGATGACATCGAACACGGGGATTCCCTCCGGAAACTGGGGGAGCTCCGGGGGCAGGTACTGAACCCGGTGGAGCTCCCGCCGGTCCAGGGCCATGGTGAGCGCCCGGCGCACCGCAGCGTCGGCGAGGAAGGGGTGGCGCTGGTTCCAGAAGATAGCCTCCACCCAGTCGAGGTTAGGCTGCATGGCGTAATAGATCCGGAAGCGGGGATCCTCCCGGAAGCGTGGGACGTGGGCCCGGGTGACGTAGGTGGCGATGTCCACCTGCCCGCTCTCCAGCTCCGCCACCGGGCTCCCGCCGCCGAACTTGATCCGGACCTGGTCGACAGAGGGCTCCCCCTGGTAGTAGTCCGGGTTCGCCTCCAGCACGAAGACCGTCTCGGGCACATGACGGACATACCGGAAGGGACCCGTTCCCACCGGCCGCGTCCAGAAGTCCGCGCTGAAGAACTCCGAGGGCGCGACGTCCCCCAGCAGGTGCTCGGGATAGTACACGGCCCACCAGTCCAGGCCGTTCCACGGCCGCGTCCTCCGCACCGTGACCGTCGAGTCGTCGACGACCATCACCGTGTCCGGCGGCGGCCGGTAGGCCACTTCTGGGTGGGACATCCGCCGCAGGGTGAAGGCCACGTCCCGGGCCGTGAAGGGCTCGCCGTCGTGCCAGCGGACGTCGGTGCGCAGGTGGAAGGACCACTCGCGGTAGTCCTCGGAGTGCTCCCAGCTCCGCGCCAGCCGCGGCTCGATCTCTCCGTCCACGCCGAGTCCGACCAATGGGGAGAATACCAAGAACCGCGCGGGCATGGACCAGGAGGGGTTGAAGATCGCTTCGAAGTTCGGGTCCAGGACCGTCACGGTGGCGAAGAAATCGGCGTCCGCGACCGTCCGTTCGGCCTCGCCCGTCTCGGCACCGTCACAGCCTTCCACGGAGGCGGCCAGCGCCACCAGGAAAAGCGACACGACGAAGGTGACGCCTCCGGGCCATCGCGTCCTCATCGCTCTCCACGGAGCCGGGACCGGACGACCCCTGCAGACGCCTCCCTCGGAGCGCGGCGGAGGCCCCTCACCCGCCTTCCCCGAGCAGTTCGTCTTCCGGCTCCTCTTCCCAGCGGAGGTGCTCCAAGCCGCCGAACGGCCAGCGCCAGGTCGGCCTCAGGTCGCCCTCCGGGAGAGTGAGCCCGCGGACCTCCCGCCGCGTCACGATGACCTCGGGGGTCGGGTGCAGCCGCGTGGCCGGCAGCTCGGCCCGCCAGGCGCGGGCGAGCTCCACGTAGAGCGAGTCGCGTCGGTCCGAATCCGGCTCCCTCCGGATGGCGGTGGCCAGGGCCTCGAGGGGTGACGTGAGCCCTCCTCCGGACGCTCCCGACTGCAGGTCGTCCGAGAGGAGCGCGGTGAGACCCCGCCCACCGATAACCCGGATGGCCGCGTCGAACCTCCCGGCGTCGACCCGCGCGCGCACCAGGCTCGCCTCGAGCGTGCCGATCTCGGCGCGAACGCCCACCCGCCGGAGCTGGTCCTGGACGAAGACGGCCGCGCGACGGTTACTCTCGTCCGTGAGGATGGTGAAGCGGAACTCCCGTCCGTCACGCTCCAGGACGCCGTTCCCTTCCTCATCCCGCCAGTCCGACTCCTCGAGCAGGCGTCCGGCGGCATCGGGATCGTGCGGCCACGGGTCCACCCACGCGCGACGCCAGAATTGACAGGGGGTGTACGGACCGTCCGTCACGGGCGCCCGTTCCGGGATGAGGAGCAGGCGGTGCATGGCGCGCCGGTCGATCGCCTGCGTGAGCGCCCGGCGGATCCGGACCGTCTCGAACAGCGGGTGCCGCGGATTCCACAGGAGCCAGGCGCTCGAGGCGGAGGCGAGGCCGAAATGGATCCGAAAGCGGGGGTCCGAGGCGATCGGCTCGGCCTCGTGGAGTCCGATCCCGACCAGGTCGACCTCGCCGCTCCGCAGCTCCAGAAGCCCGGTGCCGCTTCCGGCCGCCGAGAACTTGATCCGCAGCCGGTCGATGACGGGCCTGCCCGTGTAGTGTTCGGGGTTCGCCTCCAGCTCGACCATCGTCTCCGGCACGTGGCGGACGTAGCGGAAGGGCCCGTTTCCGACCGGGCGGGTCCAGAACTCCCACTCGAAGAAAGCGGCCGGGTCCAGGTCTTCCAGCAGGCGCTTCGGATAGAAGACGTACCAGAGGTTGAGCGGCCAGTCCCCCGGCCGCTTCAGGTGGAAGCGGACGGTGTGGTCGTCCAGGGCCACCGCCGAATCGAGCTCGAAGCCCGCGTAGTGATCCACCTCCGGATGGTGCCAGAGCTTCACGGTGAACGCGACGTCATGGGCGGTGACCGGCTCGCCGTCGTGCCACCGGATCCCTTCTCGGAGGCGCACCGTCCACGTGCGGCGGTCAGGCGAGGGCTCCCAGCTTTCCGCCAGCGCCCCCGTCGGTCCCGGGCACGCCTCGCCCGATGCCGGCTCCCGGCCGGGTTCCCCGCCCGTCGGCAGCCCCGGGTTCACCAGCGGGAGGAAAACGAGGAACTTCGGGGAGCCGTCGTAGGAGGGGCTGAAGAGCCACTCGTTCGAGGGGTGGAGGACGGTGAGGGTGACCTCGTCGGTCGGCGCGGAGCTCCCCCGGTCGCGGGCCGACCGGTCGCCTTCCGGCCGGCAGCCGGAGAAGAGGAGAAGGAAGGTGGAGAGGATCACCCCGGACAGACGCGAGCCACACGACCGGCGTGCGCCTCTCGTCATCGCTCTTCCTCCAGCCACAGGTGCGGGAGCTCCGGGATCGGATTCACGCGGTGCGGCGATCGGAGGTCGCGGACCTGCCGGTGCGCGACCCGCATCGCCACCTGGGGGCACAGCCACAGCACCGGCGGGTCCTGGCGGAGCCGCTCGCTGATCTCCGCGTAGAGGGCGTCACAGGCCTCCGGGTCGGGCTCCACCCGTTCCCGGCGCACGAGGTGCCCCACCCCGCTCCTTCCGGTACCGTAGCCGCGAGCCCTGTACGAACGACAGATGCAAGCCCCCGGGCGCGTTGCCCATGTTGCCCAGGTACGCCTCGAAGTCGTCGGCCCGCCGAGAACAAAACCGGAAGGCGTCCGGTCGTCAAGCAGTCGGCGTCGCCCCGGCGTGGGAGAATCGTGGCCGTGTGGCGGGCATTCGCCCTCGCCCGTGACGGGCGGGCCGCTATCCTGCACGGGTGAGCCCGTTGCCGGTTTCTCTGTTGCGGGTCACATCGCGATCACCTCCGGGGTGATCGCGCCCTCCCCGGGATGTCCTCCGGAAGGTCGAGCAGGCGGAGTGAGAGGGTGATCGAACCGACGACGGCGGACGCCCGAGGCCCCCGAGGAGCTCGAGACCCCGAATCTCGCGTCTGGCCGCCACCGCGCGGACCCCCGGATGCAGCCACGTGGCCGGCAGCTCGGCGCGGAAGACCCGCGCGAGCTCCGCGTATGCCGACTCCCACGTGACCCAGTCGGAATCGTAGCGGGCCATCCGGGCCAGCTCCATCAGCCTGGAGGGGAGCCATTCCAGCTTCGCGCCCGAGCGTCACCCGCTCGCGTCCAGCCGCACGCCGTGCACCTCGGCGACGAAATACGCGACCAGCTTCCGCTCCGAGGCGTGGGGGTGACGTGAGCGGAGACCCGAGAGGCTCTCGTTGCGGATCGACTCGCTCATCTCGAGCGCCGCCCGGACGCGGGCTTCCGGGGGCAGCCGGCCGGGCCCCACTCCAGTCACCCCACGATCGTCCGGTGGGCGAGCAGCAGGTGCTCCAGATACAGGCTGACGCGCCAGCCCGACACCCCCTCCGCCCGCGCATCGAACGCGGCGGGCTCGCCGGCCCACTCGACCGCCCGGGCGAGCGCCGACACGAGCCGCGCGTGATCGCGCTCGATCCGTCTCATTCCCCTCCCTCCTCGATCCACAGGCGCTCCAGGTAGCGCATCGGCTCGGCCCGGAACGGGCTCTCGAGCCCCCTGACCCGCCGGTGCGCCACGATCGCATCCACCTGGGGAACGAGGAAGGTGACGGGAAGGTCCTCGAGCAGGTGAGGTGCCAGCTCCCGGTAGATCGAGTCCACGGCGGCGGGCTCGGCCGTCTCCTTCACCGAGCGGAGCAGCCGGGCCACCTTGGCGTTCGCGTAGCCCGGGACGCCGCGGCGTAGGGAGGCCTCCGCCCGATATCCCGCGCCGCCCGCGAGGGAGTTCAGGTGGCCGTCGATGTGGTTGTAGAAGGGGAAGACGACGGCGTCGAACGCGCCGCCACGCACGCGCCGGCGAAGAAGCTGGATGTCCAGCGTCTGGATCTCCAGTCGCACGCCGACGCGCCGCAGTGCCGCCTGGATGTAGACGGCCATCTGCCGAGCGGGGCCGTCCGCGGCGGTGAGCAGGGTGACCTGGAGCGGCCGGCCGCCGCCCTCCCGGACGCCGTCCCCATCGGCGTCCCGCCAGCCCGCATCCTCGAGCAGGGAGGCGGCACGGGCCGGGTCGTACTCCAGGAACGCGGGCAGGTCCCCCCGGTGGTACTGCTGCGGCGTGAAGAGCGCATCCGAGAGCGGCAGGTCCCCGGGAAGGTTCAGAACGCGGACGAGCTCGCGCCGGTCGATGGCGTGCGTGAGCGCCTTCCGGACGCGCGCGTCCCCGACGGCCGGGTGGTCGTGGTTCCAGAAGATCGCCGTGAGCCACGCCACGTCGGGAAGGATCTGGTAGTACACGCGGAAGCGGGGATCGGAGGCGATCTTCGGGATCTCAGCCGGGTTCACGGACGCCACGTCCACGTTCCCGCTCAGGAGCTCCGTGAGCCCCTGCTCCCCGAACTTGATCACCAGCCGGTCGATGGCGGGCTTCCCGGCGTAGAAGTCGGGGTTCGCCTCGAGCTCCACCATCGTCTTGGGCACGTGCCGGACATAACGGAAGGGGCCGTTCCCCACCGGCCGGATCCAGAACTCCCAGCTCCAGAACTCCGTCGGATCGCGCCCTTCCAGACGGTGCAGGGGCCAGTACACCATCCAGGTGCTCGGGCCGCGCTTCGGGCGAGCGTAGTAGATGGTGAGCGTCGTGTCGTCCCGGACCCGCATCGAGTCCACGTCGTGCCACGGGTCGTCGAACAGGACCTCCGGGTGGCCGGCGAGCTCGATGGTGAACTTCACGTCGTGCGCCGTCGTAGGCCGCCCGTCGTGCCACCGAACGCCGGGCCGAAGGTGCAACGTCCAGGTGCGGAGGTCCTCCGAAGCGTCCCAACTCCTGGCCAGCCGGCCCACCACGTCGCCGCTCTCGTCGTAGGTGGCGAGGGGGAGGAACATGAGAAACCAGGACTCCATGCTCCAGTAGGGGCCGAAGAGCCGCTCGTCCGTCGGGTAGAGGACGGTGAGCGTCGTTCCCTCGGCCGATCGCGCCGGACGCTCGGAGGGGACGCAGGCCCCAGCCAGGACGACGAGCGTCAGGAAGCTACCGGCACACGTGGCGGCCCTCACCGGACCTCCTCCAGCCACAGGTGCCGGAGCGCCAGGATCGGGTTCACGCGATCGGGCGACCGAAGGCCCCGCACGCGACGGTGTGCGGCCCGCATCGTCACCCGGGGGTGGAGCCACAGGACCGGGGGATCTTGCTGGAGAAGCGCGCTGATCTCCCCGTAGAGAGCGTCCCGCACGTCCGGATCGGGCTCCGTACGGGCCTCGTCCACGAGCCGCGCCACCTCGGCGTTTCGGTACCCAAGCCGCGATTCCTCCCCCAACGTCAGGTGCAGCCCGCCCGGCGCGTTCCCGATGCCCCCCAGGTGCGCCTCGAAGTCGCCCGAGCGGACGCGGTCCCGGACCACCGTCCGCTCGTGCACCTGCAGCTCCATGGCCACGCCGATCCGACCCAGCGCGTGCTGAAGAAGCAGGCCGGGACCCTGGAGCTCCGGACCTGCTACCAGCGCCGTGAAGCGGAACGGGTGACCCGCCCGGTCCCGGACACCGTCGCCGTCGGTGTCCCGCCAGCCCGCCTCCTCCAGCAGCATGTCCGCCCGGCCCGGGTCGAAGGGCAGCGCCGGGGGGAGCTCCCCCCGCACGATCTGGCGGTGGGTGTAGATGCCGTCGAAGACCGGCGTCTCCGCCGGCAGGTCGAGCGCGCGGAGGAGTTCCCGCCGGTCCACCGCCATGGTCAGGGCGCGCCGGACCCGAGCGTCCCGGAACAGCGGATGGTCGTTCCGCCATTGGAGGGCGGTGGCCGTAAAGCCGTGAAAACCGTAGTAGGCACGGAAGCGGTCGTCCCCCACCAGCTTCAACGCCTCCTCCGGCCGCACCTCGACCACGTCCACGGCGCCGGCGAGGAGCTCCGTGAGACCCGCGCTCTCCGAGAACTTGAGGACCACCCGGGAGATGCGGGGCCGCCAGAGCGGGAACTCCTCGACCGCCTCCAGCTCCGTCATGACCCGCGGCGCGTGGCGCGCGAAGCGGTAGGGCCCGTTCCCGACGGGAGCCTGCCAGAAATCCCAGTCGTAGAAGCGCGCCGGGTCCCGACCCGCGAGGAGGTGCTCGGGCCAGATGACGTACCAGGACCAGTACTGGACGACGTCGGTCGGCTCCGCGTGCGCGATGGCGACGGTGGAATCGTCGAGCGCGACCGCCGAGATCACGCTCGAGGGGTCGATCATCGTGACCTCCGGGTGCCGCATCAGTTGGACCGTGAAGGCCACGTCCCGCGCCGTCACCGGCGCTCCATCCTGCCAGCGAAGGCCCGGGCGAAGGTGGAAGGTGAACGTCCGGTGGTCCTCCGAGACCTCCCAGCGCTCGGCCAGCATCCCCTCCTCCTCACCCACCTCCACGCCGCCCATGAGGGGCAGGAACACCAGGAACTTCGCGTCGACGTCCATGGCGGGGCTGAACGCCTCGGAGTCACAGCAGTAGGCGAGCGTGAGAGTGGAGGCGGAGTCGATTCGTCGCCGGTCCGCGTTTCCATCCGGCCCGCAGCCCAGAACAAGAGCGGCCACGAGCGCGACGGTCGCGCGGCTTCCGGTTCGCCGGCGCCCCGCGGCGTGCCTCACCGGCGCTCGGCTCCCGGGCGCCGCGCAGGTCACGACTCCTCCTCGATCCACAGCCCGGCCGCCTTCATGGCTCCTCCACCCACAGCCCGGCCAGGGGAGCGAGGCCCTTCCGCTCGAATCCGC
>CAYMQZ010000098.1:4285-9340 GCA_964392705.1 uncultured Gemmatimonadota bacterium | reverse complement strand
CGGGCTCTCGGCCGCCGCCCGCCAGGCCCTGGACGGGCTGGCGGAGGCGGCCGCCTACGGACGGCTGGAGGTGCGGGTGCAGGTGATGCGACCGGCCGTCGCCCTCGCCTTCGGGCCCGTCCAGGGCTGGAGCCTGCGGGCCTCCGCCTCGGGCGGCAGCGTGGGGCTGGACGCGAGCCGGGACGAGCTCGTGGCCGCAGTGCGCGCGGCCGACCTCGCGCTCCAGGGGCCGGCCGGCCAGACGGCCGCCTGTCCCGGCCTGCTCGACTTCGAGCTCCGGGTCGGCGGGCAGCCGTGAGCGCCAGCCGGTCATGGCCGCTTCGCTGAGGCTCCGCTCCGGTCGGAACGCTGCCGTGCCGCTGCGGTTCGACATCGCCGCGGCCCTGGTGGCCCTCCTCGCATCGCTCGGATGCGGATCCGGGGACGCCCCTGTCGGCCAGACGCCGAAGCTTGAGTGCGAGGCAATCGGCCTGGCACGCGAGGCGGCCGAGCCGCTGGAGTGGGTGAAGGTGGGGGGGCTGCCGGCGGAGTTCGAGGGACTCCTGTACGCCGAGGTTACGATCCCCGGGGATACGCTGACCGGCTACGCCTTCACGGGCAGAGGGGACGAGGGGGCGATCTTCTTCCAGACCCCGCTGCGCCCGGACGGCGGGCTGGAGGGAGGCCCGGTGGCGCTGAGCTTTACGGACGCGTCTTCCATCTGTCCGCCGCGCGCCTTCGTGATCGAACCGCTCCCCGCCGCGCCAGGGACGTTCAGCCAGGTCGTCGAGCACCTGCAAGCGTTCGTCCGGGCGCAGGCATCGGCCTTCCGGGTCACACCGGAGCAGCTCCGAGCGGCGTCATCCGACACGCTGTTTCCGCCGCTCATTCCCCTGTGGTTGGCGCAAACGGTAATCGATCACCCGGACAATCCGAACTCTCTCCGGCACGTGCTGGCTGGGGAAGCGCCGCTTTTGGGCGGAGAAGCCAGCGATCTCGCCCTTACGGAAGCCCTCCTGGCCAAGGCCGGGGTGCTCGATGCGTTGCCCCGCTTCGTCCAGCAGGTGGACTCCCTGGCATCCGCTCCGCACGCGAACCCGACCGCTCTGCGTCAGCTGACGCTCGCTCGAACCCCACCCGCCCCACGCCGACCGACATCCCCGGTGCGTTTCGCCAGCTATCAGGTGTCCACTCGGCCCGTCGTCGCACGAAGGGTCGCCTCCTTCCCCTCGGCCGTAGCGTCTGACGTCATCGAGCTTTCCGCGGAGAAGCTCGATTGGGCCATGTCGCTCGCCACGGATACGGATATCGCCACGAGCGGTCGAGCGGGCGAGATCTTTCAGGCCTTCATGGTCAGCCTGGGGCTGGGAGCGGCGATCCCCGGGTTCCAAAAAGAGTTTGGAGCCGCGGGGGCTCTTGCGTTCGCCTACTGGCAAACGGCCCAGGCCGCGGCCCGCCTGCTGCCTCACGAGTTCGTGAGACTCGAATACGAGCTCCACCCGGCGTCGTTTCTGGAGGATGAGCCTGGCCCCGGCCGATGGGAGAATCTCCGGGCCGTAGCGGTTAGCAAGGGCTACCAGCTCGACCGGTTCATCCTGGAGGCTCTCCTCCAAGTCGCCGGGACGAGCGCGGCAGGCGGGCTGAAGCCTGTCTTCAAGGGGGCGTTACCCGGCACGCGTCTGGGCGAGATGGCGGACAACCTCCGGCTGTTCGCGGCGAGCGGTGTGGTGGAGAAGATGATCGGGGCCACCGCCGGGCAGGGCAGACCGCTCAAGGTGGGACCGCACACCTTCAGCGCCGACATCTCCGACCCCGAGTGGCACCGGGTGCGGATCGAGGGCAGGGCCGTGCAGGTGGTCTTCGGCAGCCAGGGCCGCGAGTACGCGCCGAAGAACGCAGGCTCCTCCAGGATCACCATCTGGACGCGATGGCAGCACTTCGGCCTTACCCCACCCGGGCGCCGGCAGGCCACGATCGAGGTGCGGCCGATCACCGTCACGCTCCGACCGAGCCGCGCAAGGGTCGCCCCCGGCGACGCCGTAACCTTCCTCGCCCAGGTCGAGGACGCGCTGGACCCGTCGCTCGAATGGGAGATCGAGCCCGCGGGGGACCACGTGCTGATCGTGGCCGGCGACCCTGCGCATGCGGCCGATGTCACCGTCTCGAGTCGCCCCGAGCACCTCCCGGCCCGCGTCAAGGCATGGAGCACCGCCGACCGGAGTCACCTCGATCACGCGCCCGAACGATCCGCCACGGCGTTGCTCCTGCCCACCGAACTGCGGATCGAACCGGCGGGCGCCTGTGTCCGGCCCGGCGAGACCCAGCGCTTCACGGTCATGTATCCCGAGATCAACGCCGGCGGGGTGGTCTTTTCCGGCGGGCCCGACGAGTCGGGCGGACGCGATGTCCGGTGGACGGCCAGCGCCGGCTCGATTTCGCCAGCCGGCAGCTTCACCGCCCCCCGGAGGGCGGGCGAGGTCACCATCACCGCGGTCGACCGCCAGGACCCGAGTCTACGCGGCGAGGCCACCGTCGTCGTGCGCCGCTGTCAGTGGACGCTGACGATCATCGGCGGCCCCCGGGGCGGGTTCTACTGGGGTCGGGCGGCCGTGCTGGGGAGGACGAGCACGGGCCCCTATATCCGGCTCGCGCCGGACGACGAAGCGTCCGGGTGCCTGACGTCGCTTACCACGGCCAGGGCCCTCAAGATGGCCGGTGACCCAACATCGGTGCCTTGCGTGGAGATCACCTTCGGGGAGGTCGCCGAAGGGACGACCGGGACCTTCCAGGCCGTAGCCCGGATCGTGCTCCCCGGGGAAGGTCCCGGAACAGAGTACTTCAGCGGCTCCCGGGGCGAGCCGGCGTACCTAAAGTACGAACAAGCACCATTCATGTACCCCACCGATAACGATGTACCGCTGATCGTAACGGCATACGAGGACGGTCGGATGAGCGGCCGTCTGGAGGGGACGTTCCACACGCTCGTGGACCTGTCCAACAGCCTCCGGTGGAACTCGTGGAGGGACGCGGAGGTCCGGGTCGAGTTCACGGCGGAGAGCCGGTGAGCCAGGCCTCGACTCCGCGGCCCTCCCGCGGGCTCCCCACCGGTCTCAAGCTCCTTTTCGGCTGCCTCGGCGTCGTCGCGCTCGGGCTCATCGTGCTCGCCGTGGCGGTCGGGGTGGGAGGCTTCGCCCTCAAGCGCGGGATCGAGTCCACCGTGGGCGGGCTGGAGGAGCACCGGGAGGCCACCGAGGCGCTGGGGAGCCTGGAGCGGGAGCATCCGTTCGAGGTTCCGTCCGACGGCGTGGTGACCGAGCGGCGGCTCCGCCGCTTCTTGTCCGTCACCGACCGCGCGTGGGAGGAGATGCGTCCGTGGGCCGACGAGATCCGGGAGCTCCGGAAGCGGTCCTCCATGGGCGAGCAGCCCGGGCTTCGGGATGCGTTCGCCGGAGCACGGGCGGTGGGGGGCATCGCCCGGTCACGCCTCGCCCTGGCCGGGGCGCTCGAGGCCGAGGGGATGTCGCTGGGGGAATACGCGTGGATGGGCCTCACGCTATCCCGCGCCGTCGAGGCCGCCCGAGAGCAAGCGGGCGCGGCCCCGGGCGTCCCGGAGGAGAACCGCCGGCTGGCGTCCCGCTACGAGGCGGAGCTGGCTCCCCTCGAACGCGAGGATGGCCCCGGGCTCGTGCTGGCCGTCGCCGTCTTCTGGGGCCTCTCGGAGGCGCCGACCTGGCGAGCGCTGGGCCTGGACACGCTCGCCGCCGCGGCGCGCTGAAGTCCGCCCCCGCTTACCCATCGCGAATGGGAGACGCGCCCGACCCGCATCTCGAGGGCGCATCTGACGGGCGCACGACCGCAGCTCGCGGCGCCGAAGTTCGACGCGCCTACGCCTGCGCCGACAGGCGTCGTGCCTGCGTCCCGATCACCGGGAGCTCCCACTCGTCGCCCTGGTAGGCCCGGTACATCAGGTAGATCCACAGCACGAAGCCGCCGATCCAGATGACGAGGGTGAGCAACAGGCTCACGAGCCAGCCGATCAGCGGGAGCGCCGCCAGCGCCACGTCGACGACGAGCAGCGCGACCGAGATCGCCACGGCGGCAACCGTGAACAGGATCGACTGCATGGCGTGGAAGCGCACGAAGGTACGCTCCCTGTCGATCACCAGGAAGAGGATGCCCGTGAGCGCGCCTAGGAAGTAGGAAAGCGCGCCGGCCACGTTGGGGGCCAGTCCGCTGCCGCCGCCGGCCACCGGCGGCCTCGCGGGGGCCGGCTCGGAGGGACCATCGGTCTCGAACGGTCGCTCGGACGGCTTCTCCATGCGTGCCTCCACGGCTCAAAATGACGGATGTCATGCTGCGTCCAGGTCTGGGCCGCCGCCGGGAAGCAGGCTCCGGCGAACCGATCGTGGAACAGTCCTGGGACCGGCCGGCTACCGCTCGGAGCGTGGAGTCTCCGGTTCCGACTCCTCTGATTCCGACTCCCAGTAGACGGCCCCCTTCACCTCGAACCGGCCGTCGGCGACCCGGATCCGCTCCGACCGATCCATGCTGACGAGAGTGCCCTCGAAGGAGCCCGCGAACTCGCTGTCCGCGCCGCGGCGGGCATCGATGAGGTCCACGTCGATCCTGCCCTCCGCGAGCATGTACATGCCGGAGAGATCCTCCAATTCCCCGGTGCCGACCTCGGGCAGGTACGTCACGTACGCCAACGCGGAGCCCGGAAGCCGCGCCGTCCGCTCGAAGTCCTCGGCATCGAAGTCGAAGGTGATGCCGAGCATGCTCCCCCGGTACGAACCGTAGGAATACTCCCCCGTCTCCGGGTCCATGCGGAAGCTCTCGAGCGGGACATCCGGGGTGTCGAAGCCGGCCAGGACGGCCATCCGCTCGTCCCCGTCGGTCGCAAGCCAGAGGGCCGACGACTGCCTTCGGCCCTCCACCTCGCCGGCCACCAGGTACCAGACCCGCTCTTCCCCATCCAGGCGGGCGCGAATCGTTCCGATCTGCTCCGGCGACCCGGAGCGCCCGGTGGAACGCCCGTTCTCCCCGTCTCGAGGCGACTCCGCCGCGCTGGCTCGT
>CAYMQZ010000098.1:0-4185 GCA_964392705.1 uncultured Gemmatimonadota bacterium | reverse complement strand
GTTCTGCACGTACCAACCGGCTGTCCGCTTCCACACTGTAGAGCGTCGTTTCGGGCTGCGATCCTTCAAGCGCACGTGAGCGACCCGCGGAGCCGCCCCTCCGCACCGGGACGGGGCGGTTCCGGGTGCCACGGCGGGAGCGCGCAGATGGTCGAATCCCCGAACGACGGTCTCCGGTCAGACGGATCCCGGGAGGCCCCATCCGCCGAAGGCCCGCATCCGGAGGGAGCGTCTCCGGAACGCGAGACGACGGATCCTCCTGTCACCGAGCTGCTCGCCGCGCTCTCCCGAGGCGACTCCGAAGCGTTCGATCGCCTCATCCCCCTCGTCTACGACGACCTGCGCCGCATCGCGCACCGGCACCTGGCGCGGGAGCGCGACGGCCACACGCTGAACACCACCGCCCTCGTCCACGAGGCCTACCTCCGTCTCGTGGATCAGACCCGGGCCGACTGGTCCGACCGGGCTCACTTCTTCGCCGTGGCCTCCCGCGTGATGCGACACATCCTGATCGACTACGCCCGCTGGCGCGGAAGGGAGAAGCGGGGCGGCGACGCCGTGCGCGTGCCGCTGGAGCGGGCTCCCGCCGCGAGAGGCAAGGCCCGCAGCGCGGCGACGATCGATCTGCTGATGCTGGACGAGGCGCTGACGCGACTCGCGGACCGACACCGACGGATGGGACGCGTCGTGGAGTGCCGGTTGTACGGCGGCATGCAGATGAAGGAGATCGCGGCCGCGCTCCAGACCTCGCTCAGCACGGTGGAGCGCGACTGGCGGCGCGCGAAGGCGTATCTCTACCAAGACCTCGCCCCGGAGGCGGGACGATGACGGACGACGGGGCCCCGGACACGGATCGGAGGAGTGGAACCCGGCGCGAGGGGGCGCCCGCCGAACGTTCGTCGAGCGAGTCGCCCGCAAGGATGGAGGATGCGCGGGCGTGGGACGCCCTGGACGTCCTTTTCGAAGCCGCCCTCGAGCGTCCTCCCGCGGAGCGTGAGGCGTTCCTGGCCCTGGCCTGCGGCGACGACCCGGACCTGCGGGACGAGGTGGAGGCGCTCGTCGAGGCGGCCGAGGCGGCCGAGCCCTGGATCGAGAGCGCGGAGGCCCTGGTCGGCCGGGCCGCGCACGAGGCCTTCTCCGAGGAGACGTTCTCCCCCGAGCTGGAGGTGGTGAGCGGGCTCGACGAAGGGCGCGTCTCGGGTCACACGCCCTCCCGGCCGCGGTCCCCGGCGACGCGGCCCGATCCGATGCGCGGCCGCCGGATCGGCCCCTGGCGAATCCTCCGCCGGCTGGCCCGGGGGGGCATGGGCGACGTCTACGTGGCCGAGCGAGCCGACGGCCAGTTCGAGCAGCGAGCCGCCCTCAAGGTCCTGCGCCGGGGCCTGGACACCGACGACATCCTGCGCCGCTTCCTGGCCGAGCGGCAGATCCTGGCCACCCTCGCGCACCCCAACATCGCCCGCCTGCTGGACGGGGGCGCGACCGAGAACGGCCGCCCCTACCTCGTCCTCGAGTACGTGGAGGGCGAGCCGATCACCGACTACTGTGACGCACGGCGGCTGGGCGTCGCCGACCGGCTGCGGCTGTTCGCCACCGTGTGCCGCGCCGTGCAGCACGCGCACCGGAATCTGGTGCTGCACCGTGACCTGAAGCCCTCCAACATCCTGGTCACCCCGGAGGGGCGTGTGAAGCTCCTGGACTTCGGGATCGCCAAGCTCCTGGACGACAGCGGTCCGGGCCCGGTTCCGCGGACCCGGACCGGCATGCGCCTCCTGACCCCCGAGTACGCCAGCCCCGAGCAGGTGCGGGGCGAGCCGGTGACCACGGCCACCGACGTCTACCAGCTCGGGATGCTCCTCTATGAGTTGCTGGCGGGGGCGCGCCCCTACGAGGTCCGGCACCGCACGCCCACCGGTATCGAACGGGTCGTGTGCGAGGAGGAGCCCGAACCTCCGAGCGAGCGAGCTCGGGACGTTGGGGAGGGAAGAGAGGGGGACCGGCTCCGCCGCCGGCTGCGGGGCGACCTGGACGCGGTGACCCTCCAGGCGCTGCGGAAGGAGCCGGAGCGCCGGTACGCCTCGGTCGCCCAGCTCGTCGAGGAGGTGGAGCGACACCTGATGGGACTTCCCGTCCAGGCGCGCGGGGAGAGCTTCCTCTACCGGACCCGGAAATTCGTCCGGCGCCGGCGCTGGCCCCTGTCCGCGGCCGCCGTCCTCCTGGCGCTGATCGTGGCCTGGGCCGCTTTCGCGTCGGCGCAGTCGGCGCGTCTCGCCCGGGAGCGCGACCGGGCCCGGCTGGAGGCGGCGAAGGCGGGGGAGGTAAAGGAGTTCCTGGTCGGCCTGTTCGAGGCGGCGGACCCGGCGGTCACGGGGGGCGAGGAGGTGACCGCCCGGGACCTGGTGGACGAGGGCGCCCGCCGCGTCCGGCAGGACCTGGCCGAGCAGCCCGAGGTGCGGGCTGACATGCTCTCCGCCCTGGCCGACGTGTACTGGATACTGGCGCTCAGCGAGCGCGCGCTCTCCCTGGCCCGCGAGGCGCTCGAGATCCGCGAGTCCCGCTTCCCCGAGGACTCGCCGGAGGTGGCTGCCAGCCTCCGGCAGGTGGCGCTCATGACCGGCACGTACACGAGGCTAGAGTCGACCCGCCGCGGGTCGGAGGTGAGGCTACCGCTCTTCCGGCGGGCGGCCGAGGCGACGCGCGCGGCCCACGGCCCGCGGCACCCGCTGTACGCCCAGGCCCTCCACGATTGGGCCATGTACGGCGACCATCCGCCCGAGCGGCGTAACGCCCTCGAGGACAGCGCGATCGCCATCCTGCGGGACGCGGAGGGGGAGCGGGCCCGTCTGGCCGAGATCATGGCCGAGGCGGCCCACGGCGCGGAGCCGCGGGAGCGGGGACTGCGGCTGGGCCGGCAAGCCCTGGCCCTCCGGCTGGAGCTGTTCGGAGAGGAGGACGGCGCGGTGGCGGCCAGCCTCAGCGACCTGGCGCTCGGCCTGGAGCCGACCCACCCGGACTCTTCCGAGCGGCTGCTCCGCCGGGCACTCGAGATCCACCGGGCGGCGGCGGGACCCCGCCACCCCACCACTCTCGCCATCCAGAACAACCTGGCCGGTGTGCTGCGGGACCGGGGCAAGTACGCGGAGGCCGTGCCGGTGTACCGCGAGGTGCTGACGGGTCGCCACGCCGAAGGCTACGACCCCGTCGAGCGAGCGTACACCCAGTACGGCCTCGCGGCCAGCCTGGCGGCGCTCGGCCGCCACCGCGAGGCGGAGCCGCTCCTCCGCGACGCGCTCGAGGTCTTCCCGCCGCACGACGGTCGCCACAACGCGACGCGCCTCGTGCTCGGCCGGGCGCTGGCCGGCCAGGGTCGATCGAAGGAGGCGGAGGAAGTGCTGCGCTCCGCTCTGGCGACTATCCAGGGGGGCGGGGACGGACCCGCCGACGAGATCCGTGCCACCCTGGTCGAGCTGTACGAGGGGTGGGGCCGGTCGGAGGAGGCCGCCCGCCTGCGGAGCGGCCTGGATTCTGTGAGCCGTCCGTCGGCTCGATCCTCAGCGAACAGGCGCTAGAATCGGACGCGATCGGAACGCCGTGATCCCGGGACCTCGCCGGAACGCCCGATCCCGCCGAGGCGTCCCGGTCCGCGGAATCAGCTCTCCTCTTCCGCCTCGGGCACCGGCTGATCGGAGTTGGAGATCAGATAGGAAATGAGCCACCGGCCATCCTCCTGCCTTCGGACAATCACCACGTAGTGGCCGGTGTCGCTGACGGCCTCTGCCGCGCCTTCCGGCGTCACGGTGATCGAGTACGGCCCGCGTGCGTAGGCCAGGTCTCCCCGGCCGTCGATCTCCTCGGGCGCGCTCTCGAACTCGGTCACCCCGGTGTAGGCGGCCTGGAGACTGGCCGGGTTCGCCGTCGAGGGTGGCGCGTTGGGCACGTTCCTGATGCCCTCAGGCGTGAAGAGCCCCGCCAGGGTCTCGAAGTCCTGGGCCAGCGCCGCGTCCCGATACGAGGCGGCCAACTCTCGAATCGCCGCGACGTCCTCCTCGGAGAGCGAAACGGGTTCCTGCCGCGGGGGTTGGCACGAGATCACGGCGACCGTGATGCCGAGCAGGGCGAGCTGCGCGCCGCGCATGGGGGGCCTCCTGGTCGGGTTCGAGAGCGACGGGGCAGGAATCTGCCCCT
>CAYMQZ010000097.1:0-9340 GCA_964392705.1 uncultured Gemmatimonadota bacterium | reverse complement strand
GCGTCGAGCCACACCGAGATCCTGCGGGTCCGGCGAACGAGGAGATCGTGCTCAAGACGACGGACGCCGGTCGCACCTGGTCCGAGCTTCCGGTCGATGACGACGTCGGATTCTCGGGCATCGGCTTCGCCACTCCCCAGCTCGGCTGGGTCGGCGCCGGCCTCACGGCGTACGAGACACGCGACGGCGGCCAGACGTGGCGCCCGGTCGAGCTGGGCGAGCAGCTCAATCGCTTTCGTATGCTGAGCCCGGATCTGGGCTACGCCGCCGGGCGTCGGGTCTACCGCTATCGGGACCGGCCGTAAGAGCGACTGATCCTAGGCGCGGACGACGAACGACCGTGAGGGGCTCGCGCACGGTTCCGTAGGCCACGTGACGCAGCTCCAGCCGTAGTAGGTGCCCCCGGCGGCGTCCCGGATCAGGAAGCGGCCCCGCTCGCCTGGCATGGAACTTCCTCTCCAAAGGAGGAATCGAGCGGGTGGTTCCGGCCCGGGACGGCTCATCTGGGATAGGTGGCGGATGTCGCTCTCACCACTCTCGGCTCTCGCCAGCGGGCGCCCGCGCGCCCGGGAGCTGCTCGCGTCGTTCGTCCTCGGCGGGTTCCTGTCGGGCGCGCTCCTCCTCTACGAGCCGCCGTCTCCCGTCTTCGCCCAGTCCGTTCCCGGCTCCGCCGAACGCGGCGCCCTCGTGCAAAAGGTCTCCTTCCGGGGGGTGGAGAGCCTGGACGAGGGGGCGGTGGGGAAGGCGATCCTCACCCGGCCGTCCCGCTGCCGCAGCTTCTTGCTGAAGCCCTTCTGCTGGATCAGCGACGCCGGCTTGTTCGAGGAACGGCACCGGCTGGACCCCGAGAAGCTGCCCCGGGACGAGCTCCGCATCCGGGTCTTCTACTGGCTGCGGGGATACCGAGACACAGAGGTGGCGTCCGAGGTCATGCCAGCGGAGGACGGCGTGGAAGTCCGGTTCGATGTCGCCGAGGCTCCTCCCACGCTCATCCGCGCCCTGGAGGTGCGACAGGCCCGGCCGGTCCTCTCCCATTCCGAGGTTGAGGCGGCAGACCTCCCCCCGGAGGGGGAGCCCCTGGACATGATCCGGCTCCGCCTCGCCGAGCAGCGGCTGCGGGAGGCCCTGTGGGAGAAGGGGTTCGCCGACGCCGCGATCCGGGACACCGTCCGGATCGACACCCTGCCCGCCGGCCCCCGATTCGCCCGCGTGGGGGTCGACGTGTCTCCGGGCCGCCCGGTGACGATCGGGAAGATCGTGGTGCGCGGGAACGAGCGGGTGTCCGAGCGGACGATCCTCCGCTCCCTGGGGCTCCAGTCCGGCCGGCTCTACAGGCCGAGCGATATGGAGGAAGCCCGGCGGCGGCTCTACCGATCGAACCTCTTCCGCCAGACGCTGGTCAGGGCCGCCGGCGAGGCCGCCGCGGCCGACGCCGAGGCGGACACGATCGCCGGCCCGCCCCTCACGCGCGCGGCGCTCCGCAACCCGAGCGACAGCCCCACGGGGGCGGAGGACCTCGACCCCGCCCGCGCGCCGCCGCCGGACGCCGACACCACCCGGACCGTGGTCGTCACCGTACGGGAGGCGCCCTTCCGGGAGGTGGGCCTCGGAGCCGGCTTCAACACGGTGGACTTCGTCCAGGCCCAGGCCCGCTACACCCGGTACAACTGGTTCGGCGGCGCCCGGCGCCTCACCCTGCGGGCCACGGTGGGGAACCTGCTCGGACCCCAGCTCTTCGACCGCTCCATCTTCGGCAGCGCGGTGCCCGCGGGGGTGTCGGGAGAGGTGGAGCCGGCGTTCCTGGATCCCACGTGGGACCTGTCGGCGGAGGTCGTCCAGCCGTGGTTCCTCTCCTCGCACAACTCCGTGGGCGGCGGCGTCTTCGCCCGCCGGAGAACCGTCCCGGGGGTGGTGATCGACCGGAGCTTCGGGGCCAGCGCGACGTTCACCCGCCGGCTGGCGAGGGACTTGTCCGCGAGCCTCACGTACAAATTCGAGAGCACGGCGGTCGAGGCAGGCGACATCTACTTCTGCGCCAACTTCGGCATCTGCCGGACGTCCACCATCGAGGCGCTGCGGAGCCTCCAGGGGCTCTCGCCGCTGGAGCTCACCGTCAGGGCAGAGCTGACGGACGACCCGCGCCATCCCACCCGGGGTCTCGCTGCCCGCCTCAGCGCGGAGCACGCCTCCGCCCTCACCGCCTCCGATTACCGGTACAACCGTGCCACCGGCGAGGTGGCCTACTACCTGGGGCTGGGTCCGGGCGTCCTCGCGGCCCGCGGGCGGGTGGGGTGGGTGAGACCGCTCGAGAGCACCGACGCGGCCCTGGGGGCCGACGTCCCGGGAGGCACGATCCTCCACCCCCGCAAGCAATTCTATGCGGGCGGCTCGCGTTCGGTGCGCGGCTTCGGGGAGAGCCAGCTCGGACCCCGGGTCCTGACCGTCGCCCCGGCGCGGCTCCTGGCGGCCCCGGACTCGGGCCGGGGAGCCGGGTGCACCGTGGAGACGATCCGCGACCGGAGCTGCGACCCGAGCGGTGTCCCGTCGGCTGACTTTGAGCCCCGACCGCTGGGGGGGGACGCGGTGATCGAGGGGAGCGTGGAGTACCGGTTCCCCCTCTTCGGCAGACTCGGGGGCGCGGTGTTCGTGGACGCCGGCTTCGTCGAGGACAGCGACCTCGAGGTCCCTTCCTCATCGCGCGGGACGGTGACCCCCGGCTTCGGGCTCCGCTTCCTGTCGCCCGTGGGGATGATCCGCGTGGATCTGGGGGTGCGGCCGACCCTGGTCGAGGAGCTGCCGGTGCTCACGGAGCTCCCCGGAGGAGGAGACGACCGGCTGGTCGCGCTGGAGACGCCGATGCGCTTCGATCCCCTGGAGGATTCGGGCGGCTTCGACACGGTGCTCCAGCGGCTTGTCCTCCACCTCTCCATCGGGGAGGCGTTCTGATGCGCCGCTGGCTCCGGTGGACGCTCGGAACCGTGGCGATCCTCTTGATCGTGGTGGTGGGCGGGGTCGTCGTGGTGGCCGGGAGCGACTGGGCGGGGGAGCGGGCGCGGACCCTGGTGCTCGACCTCCTCCGGGAGCGGGTCGACGGCACCGTCCGCATCGCGCGCATCGAGGGAAACCTCCTCCGGGGCGTTGTGCTGGAGGATGTGTCCGTCACCGACCCCGCCGGCGCTCCCCTGTTCGCGGCCGATCGCATCGGGCTCCGCTACGCGCTGCTACCGCTCCTGCGCCGGCGGATCGTCTTCAGCGAGGTGGAGGTGCGCCGGCCGGAGGTCGTGCTCGACCGACCCCCGGGCGGCGAGTGGAACTTCGTCCCCATCCTCTCCGTGGACGCGGCCCGCGCGCCCGACACGACGAGCGGGGGGTTCGGCTCCCGGATCCGGGTCGAGGAGCTCGTGATCCGGGAGGGCCGGGTGATGGTGCGGACGCCGTGGCCCACGGCCCGCGATCCTGCCGCCCAGGACTTCCCCGATCCGGGCCGACTCCGCGTGGTGGCGGTGGAGGGCGGCCACCAGGTGGTCCGGGAGATCCGCGAGCTAGACGCCCGTCTCGCCGACCTGGTTCTCGGCGAGCCCGCGCCTGACGCGAAGGCGGGCGAGCTGGTTTCCCTGCGCGCCCTCGCCTACCCCTTCCGCGCACCGCCCCTGGTGATCCGGGACGCGACCGGCCGCGTCACCCTCTCCGGCGATTCCATCCGGATGCACGACCTCCGCCTGTCGCTCCCCGACTCGCGCCTCACGGCCGAGGGGACGAGGGACCTGACGACCGGGGAGGTGCGGGGGTGGTTGGAGGCGCGCCCCCTCGCGACCTCCGATCTGACGTGGCTGGACCCCGCCTTGCCCGGGGACGGGCGGGTCGAGGGGAGGGTAGCGGTGGACGGACGGCCCGGGGCCCTGAGGGTCGCGGTCGCGGACCTCGACGCGCGGGTGGAGGACGCGCGGCTGTGGGGCCGGCTGGAGGCCGAGGTCGGGGACTCCCTCCATCTCGGGGAGACGGACCTGCGTTTCCGGGGGGTGCGGCCGCGACTCGTGGAGCGGCTCCTGCCGTGGGCGGCCGTGCCCGTGGAGGGGACGGCGGAGGGGTGGGTGGTGCTCGCGCGCGCCGAGGACGCCCTCCGTCTCGACGGGGAGCTCGCCTTCCGGGAGCAAACCGGCGGCGAGAGCCGGATCACGGCGGAGGGAGGCGTGGACCCGCGGGCGGGCATGCGGCTCCGGGACGTGCGCCTCCGGCTCGATCCCGTGCGGCTCTCCCTCCTCCGCGCGTTCCAGCCGGCCCTCGCCCTGGACGGCACCCTCACCGGCACGGCCACATTGAACGGTTCTCCCGACTCCGGATTCGCGGTGGACGCGGACCTCGTCCACCGGGGGACGACGGGCCTCTCCCGACTGCGGGGCGATGCCCGTCTGTCCTCGACCGTTCCCCGGCGGTTCGACGTGGAGCTACGGGCGCCGGTCCTATCCCTGGCGACGGTGGGGCGGTTCGTGCCGGCCGCCGGGCTGCGGGGAACGGGCGGCGCGGTCGTCGAGGCCCGGGGAACGGCGGCCGACCTCGGCGTGGAGCTGGAGCTGACCGTGGAGGAGGGCGGCACCCTCACGGCGGCCGGCTCCTTCACGGCGGTCGGCACGGCCGGCCCGGGGGCCGCCCGGAAGCGGTACGACCTCACGGTTCGACTGGAGGACTTCGATGCGGCGAGGGCGTCGGCCCGCGCCCCCGCCACCGACCTCGACGGCACGCTGGTGGTGTGGGGGGAGGGGACGCAACCCGCCACCATGCGAGCGACGCTCTGGGCGGACGTGGTGGCCGGCGCCGCCGGCAGCGCCGGCGTGGGGGGACCTGCCGGCAGCGTCGACGTGGAGGAGGCCGCCGACCGCGCCGGAGTTGGGGGCACCGGCGACGGCGACGGCCCGGCCCGGGCGCGGCTCCGGGCTCGGGTCGCGGACGGGGTGATCACCGTGGAGGAGGGAGGAGTCCGGGTCGCCTCCGCCTCCGCCCGCCTGGAGGGGACGCTGGGGCTGGTCGCGGACCGGCGCGGCGAGCTCCGCTACGTCGTCGAGGTGGACTCCCTCTCAGACTTCTCCGGCCACCTTCCCCCCGATAGGGTGGGGCCGGTGCCGGCTCGGCCGGCGGCGCAGGCGCGGCGGATCGCGGCCGCCCGCGCGGACTCCCTCCGGCGCGCGCGCGAGACCGAGGTCGAGCGGGCCGCCACCGGGCTGCCTCCCGAGCCCGAGCTCCGCGCCGATACCCTGCCGTCCCTCGCCCGGGACTCCCTGGCGGGCCGCGTCCGCCTCGCGGGGCTGGTGGCGGGGAACCTGGAGCGCGTGGACGTGCAGGGCGAGGCGATGCTGCGGGACGTGGTGGCCGGCGGAAACCGGGTGGGCGACGGCCGGCTCATCTTCGCCGTGGAGGACCTCCGCTCCCCACGACCGACGGGCACGCTCGACGCCGGCGTGAACTCCCTGAGGGTCGGCGCGTACGCCTTCGATAGCCTCGGCGTCCACCTCGAGCACGCGGGCCAGCCGGACGACGGCGAGGGATCCGTCGAGGTGACGGTCCGGCAGGATACCGCCCGTGACTACCGTCTCCGAGCGGGATACCGCCTCGAGCTCGACCAGCGGGTGGTCGTCCTGGAGGAGCTCGCCTTCCGCTTCGACACCGTGCACTGGGCATCGACGGGTCCCGGGGCGGTGCGCTGGGGAGCCGCGGGCATCGCGGTGGACGAGATCGAGCTCCGGGGCGGGGACGGGGGCCGCATCTTCGCGGACGGGCGGCTCCCCCCGGGCACCAGGGAGGGGGAAGCGGGCGGGGGGGCCGACAGCCTGGTGCTGGAGGTCGAGGAGCTGCAGGTGGGGCACGTCGTGGGCCTGCTCCAGGACACCCTGGACGCCGGAGGGCGGCTCTCGCTCCGCGTCGCGGCGCGAGGGACGCGGGCCGACCCCCGCCTCCGCGGACGCGTCGCCCTCGCCGAGGCGAGCTTCGGAGGGACGGCGCTCCCGGCGCTCCGCATGGATCTCGCGTACGCCGATGCCGAGCTAGAGGCGCGCGCCGTCCTCCTGGCGAGCGAAGAGACCTCCGCCCGCGCCGCCGGGGGCACGCGCCTCCCCGCCGGGGATACGCTTCGCGCCGCCGAGAATACCCTCCTCACCGCCGCCGGCACCCTCGCCATCGATCTCGCCCGCCGGGGCGACGAAGCGGCCCCCGCGGGGGAGCGCCCGATCTCTCTCGAGGTGCGCGCCGACCGCCTCCCCCTCGAGGCCCTCGCCCACTTCACCGATGTCGTGTCGAACGTGCGGGGCCGGATCCGGGGCGAAGTGTCCGTGGGCGGGACCCTCGCCGCTCCCGCCCTCGACGGGGTGGTGGAACTGGACCTGGCAGCCCTCGACATCACCCGGCCGGGCGTCGAGCTGCGGGACGTGGCCGGGACGCTGCGGCTCCATCGCGACTCGGTGGTCCTCGACTCGCTCGCCGCCTGGAGCGACGGCGGCCCGATCCGCCTGGCCGGTGTCGTGGAGCTGGAACCCAGGAACCGCCCGGCCGTCGATCTCTCCCTCTCGGCGCGGGACGCCGTCGTCCTCGACGCCGACCACGGGCAGGGTGTGCGCGTTAGCGGGGACCTCACCGCCCGAGGACCCTACGACGCGCTCGTGGTGGAGGGGGAGCTGGAGGTGCGGGAGGGCATCCTGTACGTGCCCGAGTCGAGGGAGGGGGTCGTCGACCTGAAGGCGCCCGCCGCGGCCCGGGCGATCGAGGCCTCCCCCCGGGTGTCCGAGGAGGCGCTCCCGGCGCGGAACCCGCTGCTGCGAGGCCTGCGCGCGGACGTGGCCCTCCGAATCTCCCGGAACACCTGGATGCGCAGCCCGGAAGGCACCGTGGAGATCTACACGCCCCAGGACGGAGAGCCGCTCAGGCTCCGCTACGACGCGGGCCGGGGCACGCCGGTGCTGGGCGGGGTGATCAACGCCGACCGGGGGGAGTTTGTCTTCGCCGGGCGCCGCTTCGCCCTCACCGCCGGCACGGTGACGTTCCTGGAGACGCCGGAGATCGATCCCCTCCTCCAGCTTACCGCGATCCACGAGGTCTCCCGGGCCGGGCGGGCGCCGCTGACCATCCAGATCAACGTGGGCGGGCGGCTGCGCCAGCCCGTGGTCAGGCTGGAGAGCGACGACCAACCCCCCCTCTCCGAGACCGATCTCATTAGCAACCTGGTGTTCGGCACGCCGGCCTCCGCACTCCTGCAGCAGGGGGGTGGGAGCCTCGCCGGATCCACCGCCGGCGGGGAGCTGGGCACCCTGGCGACCCAGAAGCTCGCCGGACTGGCCCTCGGATCGCTGGTGGACGAGGCCTTCTCCAGCCTGGAGAGCAGCGCGACCCGCTCCGGGATCGACGTGTTCCGGATGTCGCCGACCGATCTCCCCGACGAGCTGGCGTTCGACGGCTTCTTCCAGAACGTGATCCGGGGGACCGAGATCGAGGCGGGAAAGTACCTGAGCCGCCGCCTGTACGTGGCGGCTCAGGGCCGACCGACGAGCGAGGCCCTGCCCGGCTTGCGCGTCGAGTACCGGACCCCGGGCGGCTTCCGCTGGACCACCGTCTGGGAGCCCCGCTTCCTCCCCAGCCTGCCCTCCTTCGGCCTCGAGCGGGCAGCCGAAGAAGCCCGAGTCTTGGGCAGCTTCCTTTTCTGGGAGCGCCGTTTCTGAGCCCTGGCCGGTTCGGCTCGCCTTCGCCAGGGAGCCTGATCGAAGCGGTTCGTCAGGTCCCGCGTCCCCGGCATCTGTGCGGCCGCCTCTCCCTCCCGTCGGCGCACTCGGTCATTCACGAACGCTTCAAGAAACGCCTGCGCAAATTCAGAGCGCTGGACCGCGGCTTCGTCAAGTGGGTTGTCCCACCAGACGCCTTCGCTGTTAGCCAGGAGGATGAAAGTGAGTCCCAGTCCCGGGACTTTCAGGTACAGCGCGGAGTAAGCATCCTCCCACCAGCCCGAGTGCCAGACGAGGGTATGGCCTCGGTACTCCTGCACGTACCAGCCAAGGCCGTACGGAAGCGCCTCACCGGTAGTCGATCGCGTCGGAACCATCATGACATCCCGGGACTCCGCCGATATCAGCACACCCTGGTCCAGTGCGATGTCGAACCTTGCCAGGTCGAGGACGGTCGAGACGACGCCGCCCGCGGCGCCATCTCCCTGGAGCGACAGCTCAGGCGCACGCTCGATCGCCCCGGAGGTGTCGACTCGATAGGGCGGGGCCAGTAGCTGGGCCAGATCCTCACGCAGGGGCAAATCCCGATGCTTGCGTGCCGATCGCTTCATGCCAGCAGGCCAGAAGACGTACCGTTGGACGAGGGCCGAGAACGGAGCTCCAGCGGCCGCCATCATCGGTCGCGACGCCCAAGAGTACAGCACGGGATTGTAAGAGAATCGTGTGCCGGGCGTCCGCGTGGCCGTATGAGAGAGCAGGTGTCGAAGCGTATGGCTGGGAGGCTGGCAGCGGAGTCCTCTGGCAAAGATCGATGGTTGCTGACTGAACTCGGTGCAGAATCCTGCCCATTCGCTGTAGGTCGCCATCGGTCGATCGAGCTCGAGCGCTCCCTCCTCGACGAGTCGTAGGGCGACGACAGCGGAGAGCGGTTTCGCGACGGACGCGATGTCGTACGGCGTCTCGGCGGTAGCGGGAATTCGGCGTTCGAGGTCGGAGAAGCCCAACCCCAGCGCGAGGACCAATGCCTGATCCTTGAGAACCGCTGTGGACAATCCCGGAATATCAGCAGCGTTTCGCAGGGAGTCGAGCCGCTGGACGAAGGCAGCTACATCGGGCGATGCCGTGCTCTGGGTACGTGGAACCAGCTCGGCCGAAACGCCGGTGAACCCCCCTGCCATGAGGAGGAAGAACGCGCTGTGCCTCATCGAGTCACCTGGCTGCTTCGTCGGGAACCGGACGCCGGCCTCGACCTCGAACCCCTCGATCTCGTCGAAGAAGAACTCCCACTCCGCATCCGGTTCCTCCTTCACCAACAGACAGAGTCTGCTCCGCCTCACCCTGACACTCTACCCGCTCGGGCCGCTCGGGCACTCCACTCATCCGCGCATCAAGGGATCAGTCCGCGGCGTCGGCGCGGACGACCGGGTCCAGCTCCTCGAGAAACGCCTGCACGTCCTGGCTCATCGAGCTGTCTCCCGTTGCCGTTTCGGCACTCGCGCCGGCTCTCCCGGGCCCGCCGGGGGCGGGGGCCGGGTCTCCCTCACCGTCGAAAAGCGGCGCCAGGATTCTCGCACGACACGTCAGTGGTAGGAATCGGATCGATTCTCTCCCGCGCGACGTCGAGCCGCCATGCGTGATGC
>CAYMQZ010000096.1:2531-9430 GCA_964392705.1 uncultured Gemmatimonadota bacterium | reverse complement strand
CCCGGCGAGCCACGTATGCTCGTCGATGGAACCCAGGTCGAAAACGACGGGCGTTTCGTACGACACCAGTTACCTCCCGTTGCCACCAGTTCTTTCCACCTGGAGGCGTTGTCGTGCACCGGCAACTCCAGCGTGGCCAGTGGCACACGCCAACCGGCGCATGCCAGGAAATTCAGTATACGATCAAGCAATCGCCGTGCCAAGCCCCGGCCTCGGGTAAAGGCCCGAACAGCGCAGGAATCGGCCGCCCGACGCGGTAGGGGAAGCGGCCACAGCGTTGCGTCCGTACACCACTTTCGTCGCTCGGGCGCCATCGCCGGCCCGGAGGCGAGCGATCACGCCTCTTCCCGCACCTCGATCAACCCCCGGCGTCGCAGCTCTTCCAGAAGCTCCACGGCGTCCCGCTCGCAACGCTCCGCATCGACGGCGTATTCGCGCGCGATCGCATCCCGCACGTCGCCGACCCGGACCGGGCGGCCAAGCATCTCCCAGATCCGCGCGCCCACCCCCTCCAGCCGATGGTAGTCCCCCGAAGCCAGGGAGAGGATCAGCACCTCGTCGCCCAGATCCGTGGAGACCTGCCCGTCCCCCGCCACCACGACGCTCTCCGACGTGATGGGAATCGATTTCGGAGATGGGACCGTCATGACGCCCCCGCCGGATCGTGAAATCGCGCTTTCCATTCCACCCCCGTTCGCCCCGGTCCTCCCGACCGCGCAAGAACGGCGCCGCTTCGAGCCGCCGGGTCGCCGCCTGCCGGCGCGCGCTGTGACCGGGGCCGCTCCCGACCTAGATTGCGGCCCGGATCGCGGTACGAACGGTGCAGGCTCCGCCCGCCCGATCCCCCTCGCACGGAGGCTACCGATCGCCAAACCGCGTTGGCTCGAGCGGCTCGTGCACAAAGCCGGAGCATCCCTGCGGCTGGGACGGGCGCTGCGCCTGGTCTGGGAGGCCTCGCCCCGCTGGAGCGTGCTGAACCTGCTCCTCGTGGCGGTGCAGGCCGCCGTCCCGTTGGCCGTGCTCTACCTGACGAAGCTCGTGGTCGACGCCGTGGCCGCGGGGGTCGCCGGAGAGGGGGGTCCCACGTTCGAGCACGTGCTGCTGCTCATCGGGCTCGCCGCGGGCGTCGGCCTCCTGGGGTCGGTGGCGGGAGCGATCTCGGGCCTCGTGTCCGAGGCGCAGGGACACGAGGTGACGGACCACGTGCTCGAGGTCCTTCACGAGAAGTCCGTCGCCGTCGACCTGGCGTATTACGAGGATCCGGCCTACCACGACGCGCGCCACCGGGCGCAGCAGGAGGCGCCCTACCGGCCCACGCGCGTGCTCGGAGGCGTGACGGCCGTGGCCCGGAGCGGCCTCACGGTGATCGGGATCGTGGGCCTGCTGGCCACGGTCCATTGGCTGCTCGCGGTCCTCCTGTTCGCGGCGGTCGTTCCCGGCCTCCTGGTGCGCGTTCGGTACGCGGATCGTTCGTACCGCTGGCAGGAGCGGCGCGTGGCGCTGGAGCGCGAGGCCAACTACCTGTCCTGGCTGCTGGTCAATCCGGGCCCCGCCAAGGAGATCCGCACCTTCACGCTGGGCGGGCCGCTGATCGACCGGTTCCGCGACCTCCGGGACCTGCTGCGGGAGGAGAGGATCGGGCTGGCGAAGACCCGCAGCCTGGGCGAGGTGGGAGCCCAGATCGTCGCGGCGCTGGCCGTCTTCGGAGCCTACGGCTACATCGCCTTCCGGACGTTCCAGGGCGCCCTCACGATCGGCGACCTGGTCATGTACTTCGGGGCCGTGCAGCGGGGCCAGTCCCTGCTCCAGAACCTGTTCACCTCGCTGGGAAGCCTGTACGAGGACAACCTCTTCCTGGCCACGATGGACGACTTCATGGCCGTGGAGCCGACGGTCATGCCACCCGCCGATCCCCGGCCGGTTCCCCGACCGATACGGGACGGCGTCCGGTTCGAGAACGTGAGCTTCCGGTATCCGGGCAGCTCGCGCCCCCTGCTGGACGGCGTGGACCTCGTCGTCCGCCCGGGGGAGGTCGTCGCGCTCGTGGGACCCAACGGCGCCGGGAAGACCACGATCGTCAAGCTCCTGTGCCGGCTCTACGATCCGGTGGACGGCCGCATCACGATGGACGGGATCGACCTGCGGGAGTTCCGACCCGAGGAGCTCCGACGCGAGATGACGGTCGTCTTCCAGGACTTCGTCAAATATTTCCTCACCGCGAGGGACAACGTCTGGTTCGGCGACGTCGATCGGCCCCGCGACGATCCGGCGATCGAGCGCGCGGGGCGGACGGCGGGCGCGGACTCCTTCATCCGGGAGCTCCGCCACGGATACGAGACCGTCCTCGGCCGCCTGTTCGAGAGCGGCGAGGAGCTGAGCGTGGGCGAGTGGCAGAAGGTGGCGCTCGCGCGGGCCTTCTTCCGCCGCGCCCAGCTGTTGATCGTCGACGAGCCGACCAGCGCGCTGGACGCCGTCGCCGAGGCGCAGCTCTTCGGCACGCTCAGGAACCTCGTCCGGGACCGCTCCGCGCTCCTCATCAGCCATCGCTTCTCCACGGTGCGGATGGCGGACCGGATCTACGTGCTCGAGGACGGCCGCATCCTGGAGAGCGGCTCGCACGGAGAGCTGGTGCGACGCGGGGGCAAGTACGCCCGGCTCTTCCACCTGCAGGCGGCGCCGTACGTGGACGACGAGGCGGGACCGGCGCCGGGCACCGGCCTGCCCGACATCGGCCCTCCCGCGTCGCTGCGCTGACGTGACGCCCCGGCTCGGCCGTCGGCTGCCGGATCGATCCCAGTTCGGCCGCTCGCCAGCGGGCGAGCGCGGGTGCGGTCCATGTGTCGGTCCCCGGCTACTCGGGCTCGCCCCCCGACCCGTCCCCGGATCCCGCGCCCGCCTCATCCTCGAGCGCCGCCTCCAGGTAGACCCGGAAGCTGTCCTGCGGCCACGCCCCCACCAGCTTGCGACCGCCGATGAAGAAGGTCGGCGTGAGTCGGACGCCCAGCTCCCGTCCCACCTCCACGTCGTGCGTGACCGCCTCCGCCTTGGCGCCGGAGTCCAGACAGTCGGCGAACGCCTCCTCATCCAGCCCGACGTCGGCCGCGTAGCGCTTGAGGTCGTCGGGGGCCAGCGCGATCTGATTCTCGAACAGGATGTCGTGATACGGCCAGAACTTCCCCTGCTCGAAAGCGCACTCGGCCGCCTCGGCGGCCTTGTCCGCCTGGGGATGCGAAGGGAGGGGAAAGTTGCGGATCACGTACCGGACGCGGTCGCCGTACTCGGACCTGATCCAGGGGTACACCCGGTCGATGTGCCGACGGCAGAACGGGCACTGGTAGTCCGTGAACTCGACCAGCGTGACCGGGGCGTCCTCGGGACCCCAGTATGGGCGCCCCTCGATCGGCACCTCCACGGGCTCCGGCAGCGATCCGCCGCTCACGAACGCCCGGGCGGAGGAAAGAAGCGAAGGGCCGCTCCGACCGAGGAAGTAGCCGCCGCCCAGACCCAGGACGAGACCGATGACCAGGTAGAGCCGAGCCTTCGCATTCGCAGAAGCCATCGTTCCATCGTGCGCAGAGGGAGGACTCGCGGAGCGCCCGCGCCGCGCGAGGCCGGGATCGTTCCGGTCCGCCGCGCGGGCGGCCCTTCTCATCGTGATCAGCGTACGCGCGGGCCTACCGGCCGACAACTCCCCGGTCGGGGGAGGCCGCCCGTTCGGAAACCACCGCGGCCCCGAGGCGGTCCATGAGCGCCCCGGGCGAGGCCGCCCCGCCGGGAGCCGCCGCGCACCCGCCGAGCCGGGAGTGGGCGCCGGAGATCGAGTTGTTGCTGGCCTGCGCCCGCGTGACGGCCTCGGCGGAGGACGCGCGGCGGATCGAGCGACTGGTCGCCACGGAGCCCGACTGGGTCGAGTTCCTGCGGCAGGGGGGACGCCACGGGATCCTGCCGCTTGCCTACGACCGCCTCCGGCCGGCGGGAACGGGCGACGGAGCGGCCGGCGGCGTCCCGGAGCCGGTACTCGACGCGCTGCGGAACCGCTATTACGCGACCGCGGGCGAGAACCTCCGACTCACGGCGCGGTTGACGGAGCTCACGGCCCGGCTCGAGGAGCGCGGCGTCGGCGTGGTGGCGCTAAAGGGTCCCGTGCTCGCGACGAGCGTCTACAGGAACCTGGCACACCGCGAGTTCGGCGATCTCGACCTGCTCGTTCGACCTCGCGATCTCGACGCCGCGCGGGAGATCCTGGCGGAGGCCGGCCTGCAGCCGTTGGACGAGCTGCGCGGGGGACAGGAGCCGGCCTTCCGCGCCGCCTGGTACGCCTACTGCTGGCGGGATCCCGAGACGGAGACGCTGGTCGAGCTACACTGGCGGCTCGCTCCCCGGTACTTCCCCCTCGACGTCGATCCGCGGCGCATGTGGAGAGAGACCGAGGAGATCACGGTTCACGGGCGAGCCCTCCGTTCCTTTCGTCCCGAGATGCTCCTGCTGACCCTCTGCGTGCATGGCGCCAAGCACGAGCCGGAAGCCTGGGGGCGCCTGAAGTGGATCCTTGACGTGGCGCAAATCGTCACGGCGCGACCGGAGCTGGATTGGGACCGCCTGCTCGCGCTCGCCGACGAGGCGGGTTGCCGCAGGATTCTGCACGTCGGTCTGCGGCTCGCCTCCAGCCTCCTGGGCGCGGCTCCGCCTCCCCGGGTCCTGGAACGGACGGAAGCCGACGTCACGGGCCTGCTCCTGGCGAGCCATCTCGAGGAGCGCCTGTTCGCGGAAGTCCCGGGGCCCACGCCTCTGGACCGGCTGCGATTCGAGCTCCGCATCCGGGAGCGACGCCGCGATCGCGTGCGCGTGCTGCTGCTCCGGGCGCTGGTTCCCGATACGAGGGATCTGGCGTCGGCGCGTCTGCCGCGCTGGCTCTATCCCCTCTACGTGCCCCTGCGACTGCTGCGTCTGGTCGGGGCGGTCCTCCGGCATCCGGGGAAGGTTCGGCATCTTCTGCGTCCCATGAAGCGAAAGCCCCCGATGGTCCGCGTGTGACGTCATCCCGGCGCCTCGATCCCCCAGGAGCCGGGTCGGGTCGCCGCGATCAAGGGGGATCCGGCCCCTCGGGGCCGCCCCACTCCGCTCCTTCCCGCATCCAGCGCCAGCCGCCGACGACGAGGCCCGCCACGTACGCCACGCGCGAGACCAGGATGCAGGGAAGCATCACGAGCGGCTCGGCGACGCCGGCGCGAAGCCACAGGGCCACGATGTAGGCTGTGTGGGCCGGGACCAGCACGGGGCTGGACGCGAAGAGGAGCCACGGGTGCCGGTAGAGCCAGGCCACCCGCGCCACGCCCGTGCTCCCCTTCGCCGGGATCGCGGTCCAGGCCCAGCGGTAGTGGCGAACGAGAAGGTTCCGGAAGCCGGGTGGGTTGTGATGAAGGGCCCGGGCCGCGGGCTCGAACCGGATGCGGTGGCCCGCCCGCCGAAGCTCCGCCTGCCAGAGCCGCTCCTCGTTCAGCGGCGGTTTCTCCGTGAAGCCCGAGGTCGACAGGAAGGGCTCCCGCCGGACGCTCAGGTTGGGCGGGGGATGGTGCGGCACGTGGCCCGCCGGCCGCTTCGGATGCACCAGGTACCAGCCGCAGTAGTAGTCGCAGCGGGCGGTCCACGAGAGGCCGGGCGGCAGGTCGAGGGAGCCGCCGACGATCGTCTCCCCCCGCTCGTGCGCGGCGAGAAGCGCGGCCAGCCAGCCGGGCGCGGGGATGCAGTCGGCGTCCAGGAACACGATCGGGTCGCCGCGGGAGGCGCGGGCGCCGAGGTTGCGGGCCGCGGCGGGGTTGCCGGGATGCTCCGCGCCGCGACGCAGGACGCGCGCCCCCGCCCGCTCCGCGAGCGCGGGCGTCCCGTCCGTCGAGCCGTCGTCCACCACGAGGACCTCGAGCTCGACCCGCTCGGGACGCTCCTGTGACAGGACCGAGGTCACGACCCGGCCGATGAGCTCCGCCTCGTTCCGGGCGGGGATCACGACCGAGACGAGCCGCGTCACCTCTCCCCGTACCTTCGGCTCCGGATCGCGTGGACCGCCACCATGAGGGCGGCGAGCTCCGGCTCGTCGGCGGCCCGCACGTCCTCGATCACCTGACGGATGCGCTCCAGGTCGGCCGCGCTCCGCTCCCGGAAGGTGGCCAGCGCCTCCTCGACGTCGGTCTCGGAATCCACCTCCGCCAGCACCCGCCGGGAGATCTCGAGCCGTGCCGAATCCAATTGGAGCGAGAGCGTCTTCGCGGCACGCTGCACCCACAGGTCCGTCGTGGGGAGGCGGCCGAGCTGCTCCTGCAGCCACGGGAAGTCGATCTGGCGGGACACCCCGAAGTAGACCCGGCCGGCCACCCGCGCCTCGAGGCCGGCCTCCCGGGCGAGCTGGGCCACCGGCAGCAGCTCGTCCAGGCGCGTGAAGGAGGCCAGACGCGAGGCGACCTCGGGGTCCAGGCCGTCGGTCTCGTACAGGGCCCGACGGTTCTCCAGCTCGCGGCGGTCGGGCTCGCGGAGCAGGTCGGGCAGCGCGTCCCGGATCCCGACCACGGGATGCCGGAAGAACTCGACGCACTCGGCGGTCGGCATCTCCGGGTCGCTCTTCGTGAGCAGCCACAGGGTGGTCCGCTCCATGGCCGTCGACATCTCCAGGAACCACTGGTACTGGACGCCCGCCGGGACGACGCCGTCGGTCTCCCGCAGGGCGGCGTCCAGCTCCTCGGCCCCGCCGATCCGCCCCGCGACCCACCACATGCGGGCGACCTCGGCCGGGTCCTTCCCGGTCTCCCGCATGAGCTGCAGGTGGGCGGTGCTCCCCATCCGGTCCACGAACCGGTTCGTGAGCGCCGTCGCGATGATGTGCCGCCGCAGCCGATGCCGGTGGAGCA
>CAYMQZ010000096.1:0-2431 GCA_964392705.1 uncultured Gemmatimonadota bacterium | reverse complement strand
CGGAGTCGTCGTCCCCCTCGCCCGCGCCGTCATCGCGAGCCGCCTCCGGCCCCGCCCGCTCCTCCAGGGCCTCCAGCATGCCATCGGGAAAGTAGGCGCGCACCAGCTCCATGAACGCCGGGTCGTCGGGCAGCTCGGAGGCCAGGATCCGCCCCTTCAGGTGCATCTTCGCGTAGGCCAGCACGACCGCCAGCTCGGGCCGTGTGAGGTAGCGGCCCTCCTCCTGGCGCTCGAGCAGCTCCTCCGTGGTGGGCAGGAACTCCAGCCCCCGGTCCAGGAGGCCCTCGCGCTCCAGGAGGACGAGCGCGTCCCGGAACTCCGCCGGCGTCTCGGGCACCCGCCGCTCGTCCAGGCTCACCGCCAGGCTCTGGGACCAGTTGTTCTCCAGCACGTCGTCGCCCACGGCGTCGGCCGCGTCGTCCAGCAGCTCGTTCCGCGCCTCCCCGTCCAGCCAGCCGGCGTCGATCGCGCCGTTCAGCAGGATCTTCAGGTTCACCTCGTGGTCGGAGGTGTCGACGCCCGCGGAGTTGTCCAGCGCATCCGTGTTCAGGCGGCCGCCGCCGAGCGCATACTCGACCCGGGCCGGCTGCGTGAGGCCCAGGTTGCCGCCCTCCCCCACCACCCTGGCCCGCAGCTCGGTCGCGTCCACCCGCACCGCGTCGTTCGAGGGATCCCCCACCTCGCCGTGGCTCTCCCACGAGGCCTTCACGTAGGTGCCGATGCCGCCGTTCCACAGCAGGTCGACGGGGGCGCGAAGCAGGTGGCGGATGAGCCCCTCGGCGTTCAGCTCCTCGTCGCCGGGAATCGCCAGTCGCTCCCGCGCGGCCGGAGAGAGCTCGATCGCCTTGGCCCCCCGCTCGAAGATGCCGCCTCCGGGGCTCAGGACGCTCCGGTCGTAGTCCTCCCACGAGGAGCGGGGCAGCTCGAACAGCCGCCTCCGTTCCTCGAAGCTGGCCTCGGGGTCGGGGTCGGGGTCTACGAAGATGTTGCGGTGGTCGAAGGCGGCGATCAGCCGGATCTGCCGCGAGAGCAGCATGCCGTTGCCGAACACGTCCCCGCTCATGTCGCCGATCCCGACGACGCTGAACGGCTCGTCGTGGACGTCCGTCCCCAGCTCCCGGAAGAGGCGCTTCACGCACTCCCACGCGCCGCGGGCCGTGATCCCCATCTCCTTGTGGTCGTACCCGCGCGAGCCGCCCGAGGCGAAGGCGTCGCCGAGCCAGAAGCCGCGCTCGGCGGCCAGCTCGTTCGCGGTGTCCGACAGCCGGGCGGTGCCCTTGTCGGCGGCCACCACCAGGTACGGGTCCTCGCCGTCGCGGACCACCACGCCGTCGGGGTGGCGCACCTCGCCTCCGACCACGTTGTCCGCCAGGTCCAGCAGGCTGCCGATGAACTCCCGGTAGCTCCGGACCCCGGCCTCCGCGAGCTCCGCCGGGCCCTCGGGCGGGCGCTTGAGGATGAAGGCGCCCTTCGCGCCGGCGGGCACGATCACGGCGTTCTTCACCTGCTGCGTCTTGACCAGGCCCAGCACCTCCACGCGGAAGTCCTCGCTCCGGTCGCTCCAGCGGATCCCGCCGCGCGCCACGGCGTCCATCCGCAGGTGGGCGCCCTCGGTGCGGGGGCCGTTCACGTACACCTCGAAGCGGGGCCTCGGACGGGGCATCACCTCGACCTTCGGGCAGTCCAGCTTCAGGACGACCGTGAAGGGGCCCTCGCCGCCGGGCCGGCGAAAGACGTTCGTGCGGGCCGTGCCCTCGACCAGATTCAGCAGGCGACGGTAGGTGCGGTCGTCCTCGATCCCCTTCACGGCCCGCAGGCGGTCGTGGAACTCGCCGAGCAGCCGCCCGGCGGCGGCCCGCCGCTCCTCGAGGGCGGGGTCGTGCAGCGCCGCGAAGATCTCGTACAGCAGTCGGGCCAGCGGGGGATGCTCGATCAGCGGGCGCTGGCCGCCGTACCGGCTGGCCACGGCGCCGATCCGGAAGGCGTAGCCCGCGTAGGCCCGAAGCACGGCCACGGGGCGCCACCCGAGACGCGCGGAGAGGACGAGCGAATTGAGCCGGTCGTCCTCCGCCCACCCGGCCTGCACGGCGCGCAGGGCGTCCGCCACCCGCGGCTCGGCCTCCTCGCGGTCCACCTCCCACGCCTCCGGCGCCTCCACGTCGAAGGCGTGGATCGTGCTGGCGCGATCCCCCTCGGCCACGTCGTAGCGGTCGGCGTCCAGCACCCGGAGCCCCAGGTTCTCGAGCGTCGGCATCACGTCGCTCAGCACGAAGCGACCGCGGGCGGCGAACACCTTGAGCCGCGAGGCGTGGGGCCGCGCCGGGTCCACCTCCTCGAGCACCACCTGCTGCACCCCGGTCGTCTCGAGCGACTCGAGCAGCGCGATGTCCTCGACCGCCGTCTCCACGTCGGTGATCGCCTTGTACTCGGG
>CAYMQZ010000095.1:2114-9468 GCA_964392705.1 uncultured Gemmatimonadota bacterium | reverse complement strand
CCGGCCCGCGGAGCCTTACGAGAAGCGAACCTGCCGCACCTCGGTGACGGCGGACAGGGCTCGCAGCCCTTCGAGCACGTCCGCCGGGACGGGATCGTCCACCCGGATCAGCCCCAGCGCTTCGCCCCCGGCCTTCCGACGCCCGAGGTGGTACTCGGCGATGTTCACGCCGGCGGCCCCCAGCTTCGTGCCCACCTGGCCGATCACGCCGGGCACGTCCCGGTTCCGCACGAGCAGCATCACGCCGCGCGGCACCGTGTCCACGTGGAAATCGTCGATCTTGACGATCCGGGCATGCTGCCCGTCGCCGAGCAGGGCGCCGCCGACGGTCGCCTCTCCCGCAACGAGCTCGACGTAGTTCGCGTAGTCGGCGATCTCGCCGGTCCGCACGCGGCTCACCTGGATCCCGCGCTCGGTCGCGACCGCCAGCGCGTTCACCACGTTCAGCGGCCGATCCACCGTCCGCCGCAGGTAGCCCTCCAGGGCGGCGGCCGCCAGCGGCCGCAGCACGTTCGGGACGGACCCGGCGTAGCGGACCTCCACGCGACGGCAGCGCCCCTCCGTGAGCTCGGCGAGGAGCACCCCCATGCGTCGGCCCAGCTCCATGACCGGGTCCACGCGGGCCCGGTCGCCCGTCTCCACGTAGGGCGCGTTGATCGCGGCCCGGTAGTCGCCGTGGAGGAGCGCGTCCCGCACGGCCGTGGCGATCTCGACCGCCACCTCGCGCTGCGCCTCGTCGGTGGCCGCGCCCAGGTGCGGGGTCATCACGAGGTTGGGCGCGGAGCGCAAGGGACTGTCCGGAGGCAGGGGCTCGCGCTCGTACACGTCGAGCGCCGCCCCGCCCAGCCGGCCGCTCTCCAGCGCCTCGGCCAGCGCGGCCTCGTCCACGATCCCGCCCCGCGCCGCGTTCACGAGCAGGGCCCCCTCCTTCATCAGGGCGAGCTCCCGCCGCCCGATCATCCCGGCCGTGGAGTCGGTGAGCGGCACGTGGAGCGTCACGGCGTCGGCCTCCGTCAGCAGGCGGTCCAGCTCCACCCGCTCCAGCCCGAGGTCCGACGCCCGCTCCTCGGTCAGGTAGGGGTCGTGGACGAGCGCGCGCATCCCGAACGCATTCGCCCGGCGGATGATCGCCGAGCCGATCCGGCCCGCCCCCACGACGCCCAGCGTCTTCCCCTGGAGCTGCGCCCCCCGCAGCGCCCCGCGGTCCCACCGGCCCTCGCGCACGGAACGGTCGGCCGCCGCGATCTTCCGGGCCGTGGCCAGCAGCAGGGCGAAGGCCAGCTCCGCGGTCGAGACGGTGTTGCCGCCCGGCGCGTTCAGCACCGCGATCCCGCGACGGGTGGCCGCCTCGACGTCGATGTTGTCGACACCGACGCCGGCCCGACCCACCACCTCCAGCGCGTCGGCCGCCTCGAGCAGGTCCGCGTCGACCGTGGTGCGGCTGCGCACGATGATCCCGGCGACGCCGGCCAGCCCCCGCTTCAGGTCCTCGCGACCCAGGCCGGAGAGGTCCTCCACCCGCAGCCCGTCGGCGGCGGTGAGGATCGCCGTTCCCTCGGCCGTCAGGGCGTCGACCAGGGCCAGGCGCTTCCCCTCCGCTGCGGGCCCGGGCCGCCCCGTCGCGGGCCCGACCCCCGGCCGCTCCAGCGTCTCCGTCTTCCCCTCGCTCATCCGCTCAACACCTCTCCCAGCGCCTCCAGGACCTTCTCCAGCTCCTCCAGCGTGTGATCCCCCATGTGCCCGATCCGCACGGTGCGCTCCTTCAACTTCCCGTAGCCGGGCGCGATCGTGAACCCCCGCTCGCGGAGGCGACCCGCCACCTCGGGGCCCGTCAGGCCCTCGGGAAGCGTCACCGCCGTCACGGTGGGCGACCGGTGGCCCTCGGGAGCCAGGATCCCGAAGGGGCGGCCCGTGCGGCGGGCTACGTCCGCGACCCAGTCGTGGGTGCGGCTCGCCATCCCCCAGTGCCTGCGCCAGCGGTTCTCGAGCCCCTCGGCCGCGATCCGCCGCAGCTGCTCCTCGAGCGCGTAGAGGAGAGACACCGCGGGCGTGTTGGGGGTCTGGGCCTTCTCCATCCGAGCCTCGAACTTCAGGAGGTCGAGGTAGAAGCCCCGGCGCTCCGTCTCGCGTGCTCGCGCCAGCGCCCGCTCCGAGGCGACCGCGAGCGCCAGGCCCGGCGGGAGCGCCAGGGCCTTCTGCGCGCCCGTGAGGACGAAGTCCAGCCCCCACTCGTCGGTCAGCACCGGCGCCCCGCCCAGCGAGGACACGGCGTCCACCGCGAGCAGCACGTCCTCGTGCTCGCCGACCGCGGCGGCGATCTCGGCGATCGGGTTCAGGACCCCGGTCGAGGTCTCGGAGTGGACGACGGTGACCAGGTCGTAGCGGCCGGGCTCCTCCGCGAGCCGCTCCGCCACCCGTCGGGGAAGCGTGGCCTCGCCCCATTCCACCTCCAGGCGTGCGGCCGGCCGGCCGCACGCCTCGGCGATGTCGGCGAAGCGCCGGCTGAAGGCGCCGCAGATGCAGCACAGGATGCGGCGGCGGGAGAGGTTGGTCACCGCGGCCTCCATCATCCCCGTTGCCGAGGAGGTGGAGAGGTAGACGGGACGGCCGGTGCGAAAGAGGGCCGAGAGGCCCTCGCGCATCCCCCCGATCAGCTCGACGATCTCGGGCCCCCGGTGACCGATCACCGGACGCCGCATGGCTTCCAGCACCTCGGGGCGCACCTCGGTGGGACCGGGCAGGAAGAACCGTCCGAACTCGGTCGCGGGGCTCATCGGCCCAGGAACCGGCCCACGGCCAGGCCGTCCCGCACCGGCACGATCGTGGCCTGGAAGCGCGGGTCCTCGGCCAGCCGCCGGTTGAACTCGCGGATCCCCCGCGTGTCCTCGTCCGGGTCCGGGTCGTCGACCACGCGCCCGTCCCAGAAGGCGTTGTCGCCCAGCAGGAGCCCGCCGGGCCGGAGCAGCTCCGTCGAGCGCTCCAGGTATTCCGGGTAGCTCCGCTTGTCGGCGTCCAGAAATACGAGGTCGAACGGCCCGTCCGCGTCCCCGACCAGGCCGGGCAGCAGCTCCCGGGCGTCGCCCTCCAGGAGCCGGATCCGCTCCTCCTCGCCGGCGCGGCGGAACGCCTCCCGCGCCAGGGCCGCGTGGTCGGGGTCCACCTCGATCGTGACCAGGCGCGCGTCCCCGGGAAGCAGCGAGACCAGCCAGAGACCGGAGTAGCCGCCGAGCGTCCCGACCTCCAGGAGCCGGCGGGCGCCCCCCAGGGCGGCCAGCAGCGCCAGGAGCTTGCCTTCGAGCGGCGAGACCTGGATGCGCGGAAGCCCGCGCGCCTCCAGCTCGGCGCCGATCCAACGGTGCGCCTCCGTCTCGTGCGCCACGAGTCCCTCCGCGTACGCCAGGCAGGCGTTCCAGGCCTCGCGATCCAGCTCGACCACGACCTCCGGCTCTCCTTTCCTCGTGCGCGCTCACCCGGCGCGCGGGGCCGCGGCCCGGCAGGCGTCGCGGGCCGCGCGGATCCACACCCTGACGCGGGCCGGGTGCCCGGCGCGCGGGTCGTCCCGGACCCGGCGGACGGCCCGCGCGACCCGTCCCGGGGGCGCGTCGGCCAGCTCGCAGACATCCTCGATCCCGGTCGCGACGAGGGCGGCGGCGTTCGTCGTCCCCATTCCCCGAAGGGCGGCCAGCCGCGCCGCGCGCGCGACGCGGCGCGCTTCCGGGACCCCGATCCCGGCCGCGCTCGCGAGCGCGGCCGGATCGCTCGCTGCCAGATCCCGGAGATCCCGGTACCCCGCGGCCTCGAGGGCGTGCGCAGCCTCGTCCCCCAGGACCGGCAGCTCGGCCAGACGCGGCTCGAACGAGTCCACCGTGTACCGGTCCACACCCCCCAGGACGGCCAGCGAGAAGAGCCCGGCCGCGGCCCACGCCAGGAGGCGCGGCAGGCGCGGGGCGGCGGGCGGGCGCTCAGGACCCCCTCCGGGCCGTGGCCCGCCCGAAGCAGGGACGCGACCGGACGCGACGACCGCGGGCTCGGTCCCGACCGGAGCTCCCTCCTCCCAGCCCGGAGCCGCGACCCTCAGGGTAACCAGCGCCTGGTAGATCACGAAACAGTCCAGGGCGAAGACCGGGAACCCCAGATAGCCGAGCACCGGCATCTCGAACAGCTTCCCCTCCTCGAGGCCCGGGACCGTGTAGATCCACCGGGTCGTGGCGAACGCGTTGAAGGTCTCCCACAGGAGGCCGATCGCCACCCCCGCCGCGAGCAGCCGGAGCGCTCGGGTCCAGTCGCCCCGCGCCAGGTCTCCGAGCAGCGAGCGCCCGGGAGCCCGCCGCTGGTTCCACGGCTCGATCAACAGCGTCGTCGCGCCCCAGATGAGGGGGAAGAAGAGGGAGGGCCGCCAGAGCGCGAGCCCCAGGAACAGGAGGCCCGCGACGACCAGTACGGCCCGGACGCCGCGTCCGACGCGGAAGCCCGGGCCCCGGACGTTGGCGAACCAGCCCAGGCTCGCGACCGCCCGGTGTCCCAGGTAGATGGCCGGGAGCACCGTCGCGAAGGCGAGGGCGCCGCCGGCCCGACGGACGACGAGATCCCGGGAGGCGAAGACGTAGTACCAGTTCGCGACCCGGAGATTCAGCAGCTCGAACAGCAGCCACACCGGCACGGACCACAGCCAGAGCGAGAGCGCCAGCCGTGGCCTCCCGAAAAACGGCGCGCGGCCTTCCCGGTCGGCCAGCCAGGCGTCCGCTCCGAGCAGGGTCGTGTACCAGGCGAAGTGGTAGAGCCAGCCCGGGAAGGGGAAGCGACCTGCGGCCGCCAGGGCCAGCCACGTGGCCAGGGCGAGGAGCGCGAGCAGGGCCAGAAATCGGCTCCCGGAGCCGGTCGGGCCGGACCCGCGTCCGGCGAGGTCGACGCGTCCGCCCGCGGTCGACCGGCCCCGGCCGGCCGCGGTTGACTCGCCCGGGCCGCCGCCCGAGGTTGTGCCGCCGCGGGAGGGCCCGGCGCCCTCCCCCGGCGCGCCGGAATCATCCACGCGGTCACCCATGGGCATGCGCTACCTGACGATGACGGAGGTTCCCCCGGAGGAGGTGCTCGAGCGGGCCAAGGTCTGGTTCGCCGCTCACAGCCGCATGGGGGTGAGCGAGGAGACGTCCGACTCGGTCACCTTCACCGGCGAGATCGGGAAGGCCACGTTCCGGGTGGACCGCGAGGGCGGCCACACCAACGTGCACGCCGAGACGGACCGGGTGGTGGGACTGGACGTGACCGACCTCGCCAAACGCTTCCTCTACACGCTGGGACATGTCTGAGGAGAAGCCGAGCGCGTCCGCGCCGAAAGGGGCGGAACCCGGCGGCGGCGCCGAACCCGGCGCGAGCGAAGGCGCACCGGGCCCGGGCGAAGCCGCACCGGGCGGTTCCGACGCGATCCGGGTTCGCCTCGCGATGCCCGACCGGTGGCTGGAGCACGTGGCCGAGCTCCCGGGCTCGACGACGGTCGAGGAGGCGAAGCGGCTCGGACTCCGGGAGATGCTGCTTCGCGACACGGACGACCCGGACGATTTCTACACGGAGTACGCGGAGCGGGAGATCCCCGACGAGTCGGTCAGCCTGGCCGAGCTCGGCTTCCAGCCGAACGAGGTGCTCTCGATCCGCGCCTACGACCTGGGGCACTACCGCCGCTTCCGGGGCTGACGACGGGGTCGGGTTTCCCTCCGCGAGCTTTCCGTTGCCTCGGTAAGGCGTCCGGTCCGCGTAACCGGCGGGCCCGAGGCCAGGAGGCTCGCTCCGGGAAATCCCGACCCCTTGGGATAGGGGGAGCGCGGGCGACGCCATAGCCACGTAGACGCCATGACGCACCCGGGCCGCGTCGCTACCCCCCTGCCGACTCCGCCCGCGAGCGCCGCGACGACTTCGGATGGCGGGAGAAATAGGACCGAGTCTCCCGCCACACGATCCCCGACAGCAGCAGCAGCCCGATCAGGTTCGGGAAGGCCATGAGGCCGTTCAGAATGTCGGACAGCGCCCACACCACGTCCAGCTGGGTCACCGCCCCGAAGAAGATCACGAGCACGAACAGCAGGCGGTAGGGAACGACCGCCTTCACGCCCACCAGGTACTCCAGGTTGCGCTCCCCGTAGTACGCCCAGCCCAGCATCGTGCTGAACGCGAAGAGGCTGAGCCCGCCGGCCACGATCCAGCCGCCGTACTCGCCGGGCAGGCCCGTCCGGAAGGCGAGCTGGGTCATGTTCGCCCCGTCCGCCTCGCCGAGCCAGGCGCCGGTCGAGAGGATCGCGATGCCCGTGAACGTGCAGACCACGAGCGTGTCGATGAAGGTCTGCGTCATGGAGACCAGCGCCTGCCGCACGGGCTCCTCGGTCTTCGCCGCCGCCGCCGCGATCCCGCCCGTCCCCAGACCCGACTCGTTGGAGAAGATCCCGCGGGCCACGCCGAAGCGGATCGCCTGCATGACCGTGTAGCCGAGCGCGCCCCCGCCGACCGCGGTGCCGCTGAACGCTCCCTCGAACACCAGCCCGAAGGCTTCGGGGACGTTCTCGAAGTTGAGGGCGATGATCAGCCCGGCGCCCCCCATGTAGAGGACGATCATCACGGGCACGAACACGCCCGTGAAGCGGCCGATCGACTTGATCCCGCCCAGGATGACCGTGGCGACGAGGACGGCCACGATCAGGCCCGTAAGCCACTGCGGAATCCCGAACGACTGGTTCACGGCGTCCGCCACGGCCTGAGACTGCACGCCGTTCCCGATCCCGAACGCGGCCACCGCCGCGAAGAGGGCGAAGGCGACGGCCAGGGTCTTACCCACCGGCCGCCACGGGATCCCGTGCTCCAGGTAGTACATCGGACCGCCGGACTTCTCGCCGCGCGCGTCGGTCTCCCGGAACCGGACGCCGAGGACGGCCTCCGAGTACTTGGTGGCCATCCCCACCAGGCCGGTGATCCACATCCAGAACAGCGCGCCGGGCCCGCCCGCGCCGATCGCCGTCGCCACGCCCACGATGTTACCCGTCCCCACGGTGGCGGCCAGCGCCGTCATCAGGGCCTGGAAATGGGAGATGTCCCCTTCGGCCCCCTCCTCCTTCCGCTTCACCAGCGCGAGCCACAGCGAGTGGCCCAGCTCGCGGAACTGCAGCCCGCGCAGGAGCAGGGTCAGGTACAGCCCCGTGCCGACGAGCAGGATGATGAGGGGGAGCCCCCACACGACGCCGCCGACCGCCTCCAGGAGTTGCAGCATGTCGTCGCCCCGTTCGGATGGATGGGCGGCGCGGCATCCGCCGCGGCGAGTCGACGTCCCGCCCCGTCGCGCTTCGCGATCGGCCGCAAGGTCAGGCCGGCGCCG
>CAYMQZ010000095.1:0-2014 GCA_964392705.1 uncultured Gemmatimonadota bacterium | reverse complement strand
GCTCGCGGCGCTCATCCTGGCGACGGCTTGCTCGCCCCAGGACGAGGAACGGGTGGAAGGCGCGGCGGAGACGGCCGCCGAGGAGGCGGGCGAGGCCGCCCGGACCGCGGCGGCGGAGGCCCGGCGGGCGATCATGGAGCTCGAGCGCACCTGGTCCGCGAAGTTCGCCGAGAAGGACACGGTCTGGATCGTGGACCGGCACGCCGAGGGGGCCCGCACGATGCCGCCCAACGCGGAGTCCGTGGTGGGCCGCGACGCCATCGGCGCCTGGTGGGGAGAGATGGCGCGAACCGAGGGGCTGGAGCTCTCGTGGGAGCCCACCGAGGCGCACGTGTCCGCCTCCGGGGACATGGCCTACGACGTCGGAACGTACGAGATGACCCTGCCCGACGGCTCCACCGACAGCGGCAAGTACCTGGTGGTCTGGGTCAAGCGGGACGGCGAATGGAGGATCGCCGCCGACATGTTCAGCAGCGACCAGCCGGCTCCGGGCGCCTCGTGAGATCCCGACCGCGGCCGGCGGCGCGGCGCGGCCCTTGAGCGCGGCCGCGGATCCGGGGGAGCTGCTCACCGAGGCGCGCCGGGAGGCCCTGGCGCGCCTCGGCTTCTCCGACCCCCCCGAGGCCTTGGAGGCCCTCCTCCCGGCCGTGGCCCGGGGCCACCACCTGGCGGTGCTGGCCGGGGAGGGCTCCGGCAAGGAGGCGCTGTACGCCCTGGCGGCCGGCGTGACGTGTGACCCGGGCTCTCCCGAGGTGCAGGCCCTGGCGCTCTGCCCCACCCACGAGGCCGCCTGGCGGGTCGCCCGCTTCGCCCGGGCGCTGAACCGGGAGGAAGGGCTCGCGACGCTCATCTGGCCGCTCGGCGGCGCCCCGGACGAGGAGACGCGGCCCGAGCGTCCCGTCGCGCATCTGCTCGCGGGTCGTCCCGCCGAGCTCCTGGCCGAGGTGCGCGCCGGCCGCCTCTCCCTCGAGCACCTCCGGCTGGTGATCGTGGACGGCCTGGAGGCCCTCCGGGAGACCGGCGCCTGGGCGGCCGCCGAGACCCTCGTGGACACGCTGGATCCCGGGGGCCAGAGGATCGTGTGCGCCCTGGAGTGGGACGCGGCGCTGGAGAAGCTCATGGAGGAGCGCCTCCCGCGGGCCCGCCGCTGGCCGCCTGAGCTGCTGGAGCGGGGAGGCTCCCGGGGGGAGGGCGGCTCCCCGCCCACCACCGCCCCGATCCTCCATTACGGAGCGGGCGGCGGCCTCGAGACGCGGCTGGAGCTGCTCGGCCGGGGCGTGCGGGCCCTCGCGGCCGAGACGGGCGCCGAGCGAGCCTTCGTGTACGCGCCGGGGGCCGATGCAGCCCACGCCGCGGCCGACGCCCTGGCGGCGGCCGGGCTGCGCCTGGCCGACCCGGGTGAGGAGGCCGGCGTCGTGGTGGCCTGGGGCGATGACGAGGGCCCCCGGCCGGAAGCGGTGGCGGCCTTCCTGGGGCTCCCCGTCAGCCTGGCCGCTCTACGACGATGGCTCGGGGACGCCGCCGCCCGGCTCGTCGTCATCGAGCCCGCCCACCTGCCGCAGCTCCGGATCCTCGCCCGGCGCGCCGGCTGGCGGCTGCGCGAGCTTCCAGGGGCCCCGGCGGCCGAAGACCGGGACGCGATCGCCCGCTTCCGAGACGGCCTGGAGCGCGAGCTCGAGGCCTCCGACGCGGGGGCGGAGCTTCTCCTGCTCGAGCCTCTGCTCGAAGCGCACGGCCCGGTGCGCGTGGCCGCCGCCCTGGCGCGCCTGCTGCGGCGGAAGTCGGTGCGCCCGCCGACCGGCGGGGCCGCGCTCGAGGAGACGAGCGTCCGGCCGGCGTGGACCCGGATCTTCGTGAACGTGGGGAAGAAGGACGGGGCCGGTCCCGGCGACCTCGTCGGGGCGATCACGGGCGAGACGCCCGCCACGGGAGCCCAGGTGGGGAAGATCGAGGTGCGCCACACCTTCTCGCTCGTGGACGTGGACTCGCAGATCGCGGACGAGGTGATTCGGGG
>CAYMQZ010000094.1:0-9502 GCA_964392705.1 uncultured Gemmatimonadota bacterium | reverse complement strand
CCCCCTCGACGAAGAGGCTCTCGCCCGGCCGGTTGTCCAGCTCCACGATCCCCGGATAGGGACTGGCCGTCTCCCGGTACCTGCATCGACGAACGGTCCCGAACCCGGCCTTCCGGAGCAGCTCCGTTACGAAGTCGAAGGTGAAGAAGCTGCGGGAGTACCCGTACCAGGTGAGTTGCACGACCAGCTTGCCCCCGAGACTCTCCACTTCGTCGTCGGGAATCACGAAGTAGTCGCGGTCCCCTCGCCCGTACGCGTCGATCGCCCTCTCCAGGTCGGGGAGTCCCAGTCGGAGGACGCCGTCCACCCTGAGGACCCGCCGCAGCTCCCGCAGCGCGGGCACGAGGTCGGGATAGGCGAGCTCCGGGAGCGCGTGGATGCTCACGGCGTAGTCGAAGCTGTCGCCGGAGAATGGGAGTCCGTCGCGGATGTCGCAGGCGTGCTGGATCCCCGGCCCCTCCTTGAGGTCCGAGTTGACCCAGCCGGGCTCGCCGTGCCCTCCGCAACCCCAGTTCAGCCGCCGCCGGGCAGGTTCGCGGATCACGCTGCTCGGGGCGTCGCGAGCACTCATCGGTCGACCACTCTCGCGGCCGCGGCCCGGGCCTCCGCGAGCCAGTCGCCGGCCTGCTCCGGAGGAGGCGACCAGCGGGCCGACCAGCCGAGCCACTGGACGGCCAGGCACAGCCGGGCGGCCTCCAGGTCCCCACGGAAGCGGACCGGGTTCGCCGGGTGTCCGCCGGCCCGTTCGAGGGCGTCACGGTACGCCCAGACGATCCTTTCCCTGGCCGCCTCTTCCCAGCCGCCGGCGATGAGAGCGGCCAGGTCGATCACGCCGGGCCCCAGGGACGCCATCTCCCAGTCGACGGGACGCGGGACCGTTCCAGGACCCTCGCCCTCGACGAGCACGTTGGAAGCGTAGTACTCGCCGTGCAGGAGCGTGCGCGGAAGCGTCGCCAGGCGGTCGGCGGCCCGCGCCACGGGCTGCTCGAGGGAGTCGAGCGCCCGGCGCGTGGCCGGCGGCGCGCCCTCCAGGCGCGCCAGAGCACGCGCCCGGCGGAGCCACCGCCGGTGGAACGTCGGGTCATGCACGACCAGCCTGGCAGCCGGCGGAGGTCGGAACCCCCGGAAGCGGACGTGGAGGAGGGCCACCCAACGGGCGGCCGCTTCCCACGCTCCCGTCTCGCCGACCTGATACAGCTCGCGCCCCGAGACCCTCTCCAGCAGGAGCCAGGGTCCCTCCAGGGCGCCCTCGCCGCCCACTCCATAGAGAACCGGCACCTCGAGCTCGGCCGGTCCGAGGAGGGCGCGATACACCCACGCCTCCCGCAGCGGGTCGCGAAGGAACGTCGGCTTGACCCCGTGAGCCGCGCCACACGCCGTTCTCTTCCGCAGCAACTCGAGTCGCGTCCCGTCATCCAGGAGCACGTCCAGCTCTTCGAGGACATGGCTGGACGCGAACGGACAGGGCCGTCGCTCGAAGCTGGCGACTCGCCGGCGGACTCCGAAGTGCCCCGTGAGCAGTCGCTCGAGCTCCTCGTTCACGCCAGCCCGACCCGCCCCAAGAGGCTTCCGAGCACCCGGTCCGAGGCGAAGTGCTCCTCGGCGATCTCCCGGGCGGCGGCGGCATGGGCCACGTAGTCTCGCTCTACCCTCTCGACCGCGTTCACGGCCTCCTGGCTGTCGCGGAAAGCCAGGAGCCCCAGGCCGGTCGGCAGGAACGGGTGGAACCCCGTGTCCTGGGCCACGACCGGGCGACCCGAAGCCAGATAGCAGGCGCTTCGGTCGCTGAACCAGGCACAGCGGGCCGCGACGTAACCGCTCTTCGCCACCCCGATTTCGGCCTTCGAGCCGGCGACGAAGCGTCGATACCGCTCGGGCGTCCCGGCCGCTTCGAGCGGATCGACCAGTCCCCACCCACCCCGACGGAGAAGGGCGAGCTCATCGCGCTCATCGGAATGGATGGCCAGGGCGAGCTCGAAGCGAGCGCGGGCGCGGCCGGGCAGATCAGCGAGCTTCCGGAGCGCGTGGGCCTTCTGACCGTAGAAAACGCCGTCGTGCTGGATGGATCCGTAGGACCGCCAGTTGGCGACGCTCGTGAAGGCATCTCGCTCCACCGGCCCCGCCGCAGGCCATTCTTCCAAGACGACGGGCTGGAGCGTCCCGATCCATTCACGCCCGCACGTCGGAACCGGACACCCGACTTCTCCCAGGGCGAGCCCCACGGTGGCGAAGTGGGTATGACCGTCGAGGCCCATGTCGATCCCCTCCTCGTGCCAGAGCTGCGTGAACCCCGGATCGAGGTCCAGGTAGAGGCGCAGGGGCGCGCGCTCGACGATCTCGCCGTCCTGAAGCGACCCGGAGAGGTTGACGACCAGATCCGCCCGCTCGGCGACGGCCACCAGCAGCCGGTAGGGGACGCCCACGGTCTGCCGCCTCTCCGGAACGAGGAGCGCCGCCCTTCCCTCGAGCCCGAACGACGCGGCGAGGCGCTCCAGCCAGGCGGCTTGCAACGAGGCGGTCGGGGGGAGGCCGACCGGGCGGAGGGCGGCCTCCGGAACCGACTCCACGACGTAGACCTCGTGGCCCAGATGCCGGAGTCCCAGCACGTACTGGAGGACCGCCCATGCGGCCCCACCCTGCCCCGGGACACCTCCCATGCGCCCGCTCACCAGCACCGTCAGTCGTCTCACGCGGCGGCCTCGACTTCCTCGAGAAACCGGCCCAGGACGCGCCGGGCGTCGAAGTGCTCCTCCGCCAGCGCTCTGGCCGCCCGAGCGTGCGCGCCGTAATCGCGGGCGATCCGGCGCGCCCCGGCCGCCGCCTCCCGCAGGGTGCGGAAAGGGACCAGGCCCTCGCCCACGGGGAGGTTGCGCGAGAAGCCGGTGTCCTGGAGGAGCGTGGGCCGTCCCGAGGCCAGGTAGCGCGCCGAACGGTCGCTGAACCAGCCGGAGGCCGTCTCCACGTAGATCCCTTGTGCCACGGAAAACTCCGCCCCCGAGCGCTGGATGTAGCTCCGGAACGCATCGGCGCTACCGGCCACCTCCTTCGGATCCGTGACCCTCCACCCGTGACCACGGAGCGCCTCCAGGTCCTTCCGATCCGCCGGATGGATGTCCAGGGCCACCTCGAACCTCCCCGGGGCGAGACTCGGGAGCTCGAGGTACTTCCTGAACTCGTGCGCCTTCAGCCCGTACCTCTTCCCGTCGTGGCGTACGGGTCCGTAGGATCCCCGCCAGCTCGCCACCGTGGTCAGTCGGTCGGGCTCCTCCGGCGCGACGACGGGCCAGTCCTCCAGCAGCACGGGCTGGCGGATCGGGCGCCAGCGAAGACCGTTCGTGGGAATCCCGCAATCGGAGGAGCCGACGTTCTCCCCCACGGTGAAGTGGAGGTCGTGGTCGGCCACCCGCGCCCCGGGGTCGCCGGCGGCGTGCCAGAATTGGGTAAAGCCAGGGTCCAGGTCCACGTACACTTTCCGGCGCACGGGACGCAGCCAGCCCTCCAGAGGAGTGCCTGCGGACCCGTCGAGCGGCAGGTGTCCGCTGATGTTCACCAGCAAGTCGGCCTCGGCGGCGAGGTCTCGGAGCTCCGGGAGCGACATCCCGTGGACCTCCTCCCCCTGTCCACACACCAGGACGGCCGCCTCGGCCAGCTCGAACCGCCGCGCGACCTTCCGGAACCAATCGAGGTTGCGGCTCTCGGTGAAAGGGGCCGCCCGCCCGGCGGTATCCGAACAGACCCGTGGCTCGATCCGCTCCACGAGGTATGCCTCGAGGCCCAACCTCCGGAGTCCCCGGACCCAGCTCATCCTGACCCACGCCTCGCCGCCGTAGCCCGGCTTGTTGGCGAGGGCGCCGCCGACGATCACCACGCTCATGCGGAGCTGCCCTCCGGCATGGGCCCCGTCACGGCGCCCTCGCCACGGGCGCCTTCGGCGGCGTCCTCGCCGTGCGCCTGGAGCCGGTCCAGCAGCCCCGTCAGGACTCGACCGGATTCGAAGAATTCCTCGGCCAGGGCACGCGCCGCCCGGCCGTGCCGCTGGGGCTCTCCGGCGATGCGGTCGGCGCCGGCGACCGCCTCCTCCAGCGTGGAGTAGGCGATCAGCCCCTCCCCCAGGGGATAGTGCGGCGCCAGCCCCGTGTCCTGGGCCAGCACCGGCTTGCCACTGGCCAGGTAGCAGATGCTCCGGTCGCTGAACCAGCCGCTCCGCGTCTGCACGTACATGTTCTTCGCCACCAGGAACTCCGCCCCGGAGCGGCGGATGTATCCGCGGTAGGCCCAGGGATCGCCCGCCACCTCCCGGGGGTCGATCAGCGACCACCCGTTGGCCCGCAACAGCTCCAGGTCATCGGCGTCCTGTCGGTCGATGTCCAGGGCGATCTCGAAGCGGCCGCCGCTCAGGAGAGGGAGTGCCGCGAACCTGCGGAACTCGTGGACCCGGAGCCCATAGGTCCTTCCCTGGTACTCGACGGGATCGTAGGGGCCGCGCCAGGCACCGATGCTGCTGAAGGGCCGGTTAACGCCGCCGGGACTCGGCGTCCAGTGACTCAACACGATGGGCTGCCGCGTGACGATCCACTGCAGACCACACGTCGGAATCTCGCAACCGGGTCGACCGATGTTCTCGGCGATGGTCACGTGATCGTCGTGTCCGTGGAAAAGGTCGGCCAGACCGAGCTCCCGCCACATCTGCCCGAAGCCGGGATCGATGTCCAGGAACACGCGTCGGCGAGCCGCTCCCAGGATCTCCTCATCGACCAGGAAGCCCATCACGTTGAGAAGGAGGTCCGCGCCCCTGACACGCTCGAGGACGTCGCGCCGGGAAAGGCCGACGAAGCGCTCGCCCCCGTTCCACGCGAGGCTGTAGGCGCTCTCCAGACCGAACGCCTTCATGACCCGCAGGAAGTACTCGAGGTTCGGCGCTCCGTCGATCCCGAGGGCCGGCTCGGCGGCGTTCGAGCACATCTCCGGCTCGAGGCGGTCCAGGAAGAGGACGTCCCAACCCAGTCTCGCGAACCCCAGCAGGTACTGCAGCAGGGCCCACGTGTGTCCTCCCTGGCCGGGTCGTTGAGCGAGCGATCCGGCGATCACCACGCTTCCCGGCATGGCTACTCGCCCTCCCGCGTCGGACTCGGGCGACGGTGCGCCCCTCGCCGACTTGCGGAGAAGCCGAGTCGCCGGGAGCCTTCGCGGAGGATCCGCAGAGCACGTCCCGGGGCGGGCCGCGAGGGATGCCGGGCCCCGGAGGTCGAACTGAACCGGAAAAATCGATGACCGGAGGAGCGACGCACCGAACGGCCCTGGCGGCGGTCCTCCTGCTGGCTCTCGTCAGCTTCCTCCTCTGGCTCGTGGGAGACGGGACCCGCGACGGATACCGATTCGACCTCGCGACCGCGGGCCCGACGGAGGTCGTCTTCGACTGGAGCCGGGACGCCTGTTCCCACACCGACATCCCGGACTCGCCGGCGAGAGCGTTCCGGGACGCCCAGGGCCGGGTCCAGCTCATCGCCTCGTATCAGCGGACGCGGCGCATGACGGGCCCGGACCTCGACCACCTCGTCCGGGACTGTACCGTGGTCTTGGCCTCGCACCGAGACCCGGATCCGGCCCGCTTCGACGACCGCGAGTGGATCTCCTCCCTGTATACGCTCGACGGAGCAACCGTGTACGCGCTGCTCCACAGCGAGTATCAGGGGCACCGTCATCCGGGCCGATGCCCGTCGGGGGAGTATCGGAAGTGCTGGTACAACGCGATCACGCTCGCCGTGTCGAGCGACGGCGGGCGGTCCTACACGCACGCCTCGCCTCCGGACCATCTCGTGGCGTCGATTCCGTATCGCTACGAGCCCGGCGCGGGTCCCATGGGGGTCTTCAGCCCGACCAACATCCTCCGCCATCCCCGGGACGGTTACTTCTACGCGCTCTTCCGCACGGCGCCCTTCCGGGACCAGCCGGGCGGGATCTCCGTCATGCGCACGAAGCACCTGGCGGATCCCGACGGATGGATGGCCTGGGACGGGCGGCGCTTCGCCGTCCGCTTCATCGATCCCTACCGCGAACGCAGGGGGGCGGACGGCGCGCACGTCGCCCGCGGCGTGCACCGAAGGCGCGGGTTCGAGGTGGCGACGAGCGTCACGTACAACACCCACCTGCGCCGCTACCTGCTGATCGGAATGAGCCGCCAGCCGGACCCGACTACCGGCGAGTCCGTTCCCGGCGTCTATTACTCCCTCTCGGACGACCTCGTCGGATGGACTCCCGTCAGGCTCCTGTTCGAGGCCGAGATGCCCTGGACGTACGAGAGAGGCGACTCCGACCCGATCCTGTACCCCTCGGCGCTGGACGCCGGAAGTCCGTCGCGGAGCTTCGAGACCACCGACAGGCGGTTCTACGTATACTTCACGCGCTTCAACCGCGGCGGCTCGGGTCGCGAGCTCTACGACCGCGATCTCGTGCGCGTTCCCGTCGAGCTCGTGGAGCGCCGCTGATCCACCGTTGATCCGGCTCCTGGTCGAGCCCCTAGAGGTCCGGGCGGGCACCGCGGCTGCCCGCCCCGCCGACGGCGATCGGTCAGTCGGCATGCGACGCCGCGGTCGCCCTGGAATCCGCATAACCGAAGCCCTTCAGGGCGGGATCGAAGGCTTCCTGGATCAGGCGACGGAGCGACGGATCGAGTTCACGGCGCCAGCGACCCACGGATCCTCGCTCGCTGGCCGAGGTCCGGTGAGTCTCGTAACGCGGCGCCTCGCTCTCGCTCCTCGCCACTTCGAGCGCTTCATCGACCGTGGAGGGCGAGGCATCCAGCTCCAGATACCGGAACAGATCGGGTAGCACGGATTCGGGACGCAGGACCAGGTCCTCGTATCGAACCAGGTGAGCGCGAGACGAGCGCGACTCCCAGTGCCGTTGCAGCCCGGACGCGAATCTTCCGAGACGTCGGACGTAAGCCTCGGTGGGCTCGCTCTCGCGACGCCCGAAGCCGTGGAATCCTCGCTTCCGGTCGAACGCCAGGATGGAGCAAACCATATCTCGGAAGTCGCGGACCAGGACGATCTCCTTGGCCTTCGGGTACAGCTCCTCCACCAGCGGTACGGGAAGGCTGGCGCGGGAGAACTTCTCGGCGAAATACCGGACTCCGTGCTTGGACTGTGTCCGCGCCGCGGCCAGATACCATGCGTCGATGTTCCTCTGGCAGAGCTCCGCCATCCGGTCCACGTAGAGACCCTCCCCCGGACTCGGCTCGTGTGCCAGATCCCAGGCGAAGAAGGGGTTGGAAGCGACCCAGGAGCGGGTGGCACCGGCTCTTCCATCCGGGCCAGGTTCCCTGCCCGGCTCCGAGAGCACCTTCAGCAAGCGGAGCCAGTACTGGGCCGCCCTGCACTCGTACGGGTACCCTCGCCGTACGACGATCTGCGGGTGTGCAGCGAGGAGGGTCATCATCCACGTCGAGCCCATCCTGCCCATCGTCGTCAGCAGCAACGGGTGGAGCTCGGGCTGGTAGTCGAGACGGAGAGGCGTGCGCCGGCCACGGATCGAGGCCACGTGCACGCGCTCGGAATCGTCGAGCACGACACGAACGTCCAGCCGAAGCTCGGCCGGTAGCCCGAGCGTGCTGAGCACGCCGACGAAACCGGCGCGATGCGATCCGGGGCATCCCGGATGCTTCGCCTCGATGTCCGGCCGTCTCTGCTCGATAGGCAGGGACCGAAGCACCCTGCCTTCGCGTACGATCTCCACCGCGACCGCCGCGGTCCGACGCCCCACGGCCCATCCCGCCACCCCCAAGACGCCGCGCCACTCCTCGCCTTCCAATGGCCTCGCCAGGTGAACGGCCTCCAGGGAGGGGACAGTCCGATCCGCGGTCGAGACCCGATCGACCCGCACGGTGCTCATTCGCAGCCGCTCCGGCGCTCCACGTCTTTCTCCATTCCGACCCTCGTCACGGTGGTCACGAAGGCGAGACCGCGGCCGTGGGCGCGTCCCTCTCCTCGTAGCCGAACTCCCGCAACACCGGCCAGAGGCTCTCGGCACAGGCGGCCTTCAATGCTTCGCTCAACTCCGTTCTCCAGCGCCCCACGGAGGCGCTGACCTCCCGAGTGGTCTTGTGCTCCTTCTGTCTCCCCGCGTGTCGTCGTGCTGCCTCCTCGAGAACGCGGTCCACGGTCTCCTCGTCGCCTTCGACGCCCATGTGGGTCAGCAGCTCGGACAGCGTTGACCGCGGTTTCAAGACCAGGTCCTCGTATCGCAGGAGGAACGCCCTTTCCTTTCGCAACCTCCAGTTCTTCAGCAAGCCGGTGACGTTCGGAGCCATGTGCGCGCGCACGTACTCCTCGTCGCTGTCCGCTTTCTCACGCCCGAAGAGCACGATGTCGTGCTTCGCGTTGAAGGCGAGAATGGAGCAGAGCACGTCGCGGTAGTCCCTGACGAGGAAGATCTCCCTCGCGTCCGGGTACAGTTCCCAGGCGACGAAGGGCGTGCGGGCTCCGGTGCCGTAGAACCGTTCGAGGAAGAACGCGGCCTGCGTCTTCGTCTGCCCGGCGGCGACCCTCAGGTAGAACTCGTCCACGCTTCGCTGGCAGAACGCGCCCAGGCGCTCGACGGCCTCTTCCCCCAGCCAGCGCTCGAGGTCCGGGTCTCCCCCGAGGTCCGGTGGCGGTTGCGTGCGCCGCTCTCCGGACCACCAGAAGGACCCTCCCACCTCCGGCGCGATTTGCTGGTAGTAGCTCGCCGGCTGGGCGAGAGCGTCGAAGCCATCGACCCAATAGCTGCCGACCCGCGGCTCGTGCCGGAACGGTCGATAGGTCAGGATGCCGGGGTGGCATCCCAGCAGATGGGTCAGCCAGGTCGAGCCGGAGCGACCCAGGTTGCTGAGCATCAAAGGTCGGACGCGCGGCGAATACCCGGTGGAGAGAGGATCGCGCCTGCCGTGGACGACCGCGAAAGGAACACGACGGTTGTCGGGTAGGACGGCCTTGAGGACCAGCTCGAACTCGGCGGGAAGCCCGATCAAGCTGACAGACCCGCGGAAGCCACTTCTCTCGGCGTGCGGCACGTCGAACAGTTCGGCGATGTCGGGACGGGGACAGTTCTGGAGTATTCGGGCGAAGGAGATCCCTTCGTAGTGAAGCTCGACGGCCTGCACCGGCCCCGGCTTCGCCAGTACCCAGCCGACGAGGTCCAGCGAGTATCCGGCAGACCGGGATCCGGACTCGGGGGCTCCCAGGTTGCCCCCTGCGAGCGGAGTATCGGCCAGGGGAAGCCCCGACGCTCGAGTGATCGCGATCATTCCGCCCACCCCTCCTCCGTGACCGCCGTGTCCCACGGGCGCTCCATCAGCTCCTCGATCCGCTCGCCCCAGAGGTGGGTCTGGAGCCATTCGTTGTAACGGCGGGTCGCCTTCCGAAGTCCGGTGGGGTAGGACTGGGCCTCGAGGTGATAGAGCTCCACGTCCGGCAGGTACCAGTTCTCGCGGCCCCGCTCCATGAGGCGGAGGCAGAGGTCGGAG
>CAYMQZ010000093.1:0-9503 GCA_964392705.1 uncultured Gemmatimonadota bacterium | reverse complement strand
GCTCCAGGATCGCGGCCTCGGTCTCGGGCGCCTTCACGTGCCCGCCGGCCAGCCCCTCGGGCAAGCGATCGACGAAGCGTCCGTCGAAGTCCACCGTGTGCTGCATCGGGAGGCCGATCTCGGCGCCCAGCTCGAAGTCCTCCTCGCCGTACATCACGGCGGTGTGGACCACGCCCGTCCCCTCCTCGGTCGAGACGAAGTCCGCGGCCACCACGGTCCAGGCCGCCGGCGCCCCGGCGGCGTCCACGGCCCCCGGGAAGAGCGGACGGTAGCGCAGCCCCACGAGCTCGCGCCCCTTCAGCTCCTCCAGGACCTCGACCTCGTGGCGGAGCGTGTGCTCCATCCGCGCGCGGGCCAGGATCAGCACCTCGCCCGGCCGCGCGCCCGCCGGGGAAGCGCCGGAGGGCGTGGCGCCGGCCGGAGAGGCGCCGGGCGAGCCCCCGGGCACCAGGTCGGGCTCCGGCGCCGGCGAGGCCACCCGGGCCTGCCGCTCGCCGCCCGCGGCGCCGCCCTCGCCCCCTCCGCCGTCCTCCCGGACCCGAACGCGCACGTAGTCGATCTCCTCGCCCACGGCGAGGGCCAGGTTGCCAGGCAGGGTCCAGGGCGTGGTGGTCCAGCTCAGGATCCGCGCGTGGTCGGGATCGTCGACCAGGTGGAACTTCACGTACACCGCGGTATCGGTGACGTCGTGGTAGCCCTGGGCGACCTCGTGGCTCGAGAGCCCGGTCCCGCAGCGCGGGCAGTAGGGCACGACGCGGTAGCCGCGGTAGAGCAGTCCCTTGCGGTCGATCTCCCGGAGGGCCCACCAGCACGACTCGATGTACTCGGGCGAGCAGGTGATGTAGGGCCGCCCGTAGTCGAGCCAGTAGCCGATGCGGCGCGAGAGCCGCTCCCACTCCTCCTTGTAGGTGAAGATGTTCTCGCGGCACACGCGATTGAACTCGCCGATCCCCAGCCGCTCGATCTCGGGCTTGCCCGAGATCCCGAGCTGCTTCTCGGCCTCGATCTCGACCGGCAGGCCGTGCGTGTCCCAGCCGGCGATGCGGGTCACGTGGTGGCCGGTCATGGTGCGGTAGCGGCCGACCAGGTCCTTGATCGTGCGCGCGATGATGTGGTGCACGCCGGGACGCCCGTTCGCGGTGGGCGGGCCCTCGTAAAAGGCGAACTCCGGGGCGCCCTCCCGGAGCTCGAGGCTCTTCTGGAAGGTCCCCTCCTCGTCCCAGACGCTCAGGACCTCCTCTTCCAGCGCCTTGGTGTCGTCGGGCAGCTCGCGATATGGCATCGGGTCGGTGTCCGTCGTTCGACTGTCGGGAGGATCGCCGGTTCGGCTCGCGCGGATCAGATCCGGGGAAGGATGGCCCGGATCAGCCGCGCGAGATCCGGGGCGGCCGCCTCGGCGGTGGCGATGATCTCCTCCACGCTCGCGGGCTCCAGGGCGTCGGGCAGGCACATGTCGGTGATGATCCCGAAGCCGAGGGCGCGCATGCCGGCGTGCTTGGCCACGATCACCTCGGGGACCGTCGACATGCCCACCACGTCCGCGCCGATCGTCCGGAGCATCCGGTACTCGGCCGCCGTCTCCAGGTTCGGCCCCGTGACCGCCACGTACACCCCCTCGCGGAGCCGTATCCCGAGCTCCAGGGCCGTCTCGCGGGCCAGCCTCCGGAGCGACTCGTCGTACGCATCGGACATGTCCGGGAAGCGCGGGCCCTGCGAATCGAAGTTGGGGCCGATCAGCGGGTTGTCGCCCATCAGGTTGATGTGGTCGGCGAGGAGCACGAGGTCGCCGGCCTCCCACGACGGGTTCATCCCGCCGCAGGCGCAGGTGACGAGCAGGGTCTCCGCGCCCAGCGCGCGCATCACGCGGATCGGGAAGCCGATCCGCTGGAGGCTGTAGCCCTCGTAGCGGTGGAAGCGGCCGTCCAGGCCGACGATGCTCCGGCCCTCCACGCTGCCCAGCAGGAGGCGTCCGGCGTGGGTCTGGACGGTGGACGTCGGAAAGCCCGGCACGTCCGGGTACGTCAGGGAGGCCTCGACCTCGACCTCGCCGGCCAGCCCGCCGAGGCCCGTGCCGAGGATGACGCCCAACTCGGGCCGCCCCTCGTACTCCCGGCGGATCCGGGCCACCGCCGCCTCGAGCGTCTCCGGCCGCGTCGGATCGTCGAGGTCGGCCCCTCCCGCGTCGGGCCCCGTCTCTCGGCTCTCGGGCCGGGCTTCTCTCGCGTCGAGCCCAGCTTCCCCGGCGTCGAGCCCGCTCGCCGCGGGCTCCACTCCCGCGACCGCACCCTCGTCCCGGCTCACCGCGGCTCCTCGGCGGACACCTGGCCCCCCGGCGCGGGCTCGCCCTCGGCGGGGGGAGCGGGCCTTCCCGCCTCCCCTTCGGTGCCGGCGTGGCCCTGCCCCTCCCTCGCCGGGTCGCCGGGCCTCGAGCTGTCGATGCGCGGGGCGTCCCGCTCCAGCTTCTCGAGCAGGTCCTCCATGACCTTCGGCTCCTCGTCGAGGCGCGACTCCTCCAGCTCGAGCGTCTCGTTGAAGCGCTCGATCATGCCCCGAAGGCCGCGGAGGAGCTGCACCCGGTGCGCCTTCACCTCCTTCAGCCGTCGCTGCGAGTGGCGGATGGCCTGGTCGGCCTCGAGCAGGATCGCCTCGGCGTGCGTCTCGGCTTCGCGCAGGCGCACCGCGGCGTCGCGCTCCGCCTGCGATCGGGCTTCTTCCCGCAGCTCCTGGGCTGCCAGCAGGGCCTCGTTCAGGGCGCGTTCGCGTTCCTTGTAGTGGGAAAGCTCCTCCTCGAGACGCTCGACGCGCTCGCGGAGCTGGCGCTGCTCGGTCACGAGCTGCTCCAGTCGATCGGCCACCACGTCCAGGAAGGCCTCCACCTGGCCGCTGTCGTAGCCCCGGACGGCCTTCTTGAAGTCCTCCTTCTTCTTCCGGACATCCAGCGGCGTCAGATCGATCATGCTTGGTCCCTCTCGCCGAACAGCGCCGTTCCGAGGCGCACCTCGGTGCTCCCCTCCTCCACCGCGATCTCGTAATCGTTGCTCATCCCCATCGACAGGACCCGCCCCTCGAATCCCTCCGCCTCCGCCGCGCAGCGCTCGGCCAGCTCCCGCGTCACGCGGAAGGTCCGGCGCAGCACCTCCTCATCGTCCGTGTAGGGGGCCATGGCCATCAGCCCCTCGACCCGCAGCCGCCGCAGGCCACAGATCTCGGCGATCCGCGCTGGCGCCTCCCCGGGGGGGAGGCCGAACTTGGAGCCCTCGCCCGAGGCGTTCACCTCCACCAGCACCCGCACCTCGGCCCGTCCGAGCCGCTCGGCCGCGCCGTCCAGCTTGCGCGCCAGCTTCAGCGAGTCCACCGACTCGATCACCTCGAACAGCGCGGCCGCCCGGGCGGCCTTCCGGCTCTGCAGGTGGCCCACCATGTGCCAGAGGAGCCCGGCATCGCCTCCCAGGAGCGACCGCTTCTCCTCCGCCTCGCCGACCCGGTTCTCGCCGATCCGCTCCAGACCCGCCTCGGCCACCTCGCGGATCCGGGCGGCCGAGTGGCCCTTGGTGATCGGCAGGATCATCACCGACTCGGGATCGCGGCCGGCACGGCGCGCCGCCGTCCCGATGCGCTCCCGCACCCGCTCCAGGCGGGCGCCCAGGCCCTCCGTGGCTTCCCTCACGACCGACACAGTCTAGCGATGCACCGGGCGGGTCGCTAAGGGGATGAGTGGACCGTACAGAAACGCGAAGGCCGCCCGGTCGACTCCGGGCGGCCTTCGAACTCGCCGGGGGGTCTCCCTTCAGGGCGTCCGGGACCTCACTGGACCTCGAACGTGACGTTCTGGGACACCCAGACGTCGGTCACCTTGTCCCGGTTCATCGCGGGGTCGAAGATCATGTTCGCCGCGACCTGCTGCGCGGCCCCGTCCAGCGAGGTGTGGCCGCTCGACTCCTTGACCACGCTCTTCTCGACCCGCCCCTGCTCGTTCACGTAGATCCACAGGACCACGGTCCCGCCGACCCCCGCGCTCTTCAGGCTCTGCGGATACAGCCGCTGCAGCAGCCGCTGGATCTCCGCGGTGTTCTTGAGCTTCGGCCGCGTGTCGTAGGGGATGAACGAGGGCCGGTCCGCCGGGCTCCCCGTCTCGGGGGGCGGCGGCAGGTTCTCGACCGGGTTCGACTCGAAGGTCGTGGGCGCGATCGTGATGTCCTCGTCCAGCTCGACCGAGGCGACCCTGGGGGTCGCCGGCCGCGCGATCTGCTGCGGCGGCGGCGGGATCTCGACCTCCGGCGGGAGGTCGACCACCTCGACCTCGTCGCCCACGGCACCCAGGTCGGCCGCCTGGAACGGCCTCACCAGCACGAAGAGGCCGAAGTGGAGGACCACGGCAGCGATCACCCCGCCCCAGACCCAGTCGCCGTAGCCCTGCTTGAACTGGTCGTTGGCGGTGTTCATCAGGTCGTATTCGTTCTCGGCCATGGCACTCGCTCCTCGCTGTACACGGCCCGTCGGCGGCCGGGACGCTCCCGGCCGGCGTTCCCCGTCCGCTCTCGTCCTAGCGGCGGGGCCGCGTCATCCGCTGCTCCAGCCGGGTGGCGAACGTCACCCGCACCGCTCCGGCGGCCTGGAGCTGCGCCGTGATGTCGTTGATCCGGCGATACGGCACCTCCCGGTCGCCGCGCAGGGCGACCACCAGCTCCCGGTTCTCGGCGTAGATCGGGCGGACCACGCCCGCCACGCTGTTCACCTCGATCAACTGGTCGTTGATGTAGATGTCGCCGTTGCGCTCGACCCAGACGTGCAGGATGTTCTTCCGCTTCTCGTCGATCTTCTCCGTGGCCTCGGCGTTCACCCACTCGATGTTCCGCTTCTGCTCCTTGCGGAACACCGTCGTGACCATGAAGAAGATGAGCAGCAGGAACGCGATGTCCGCCAGCGACGCCGTGGGGATCGCGCTTTCCGCTCCCGACTTCCGTCTGAACCCGCCGCCCTTGATCGCCATGCCGTATGCCTCTACTCCAGCATCTGTAGCGAGATCCGTTCCGCGCCGGCCAGCTTCACCTCGTCCAGGACGTTCACCATGTGCCGGTAGGCGGCGTCGGGGTGCGTCTTGATCGCGGCGATCAGGTTCTCGTTGGCCGCCAGCTCGGTGCGCAGGATGCCCTCCACCTCGCGGTGGGAGACGACCTGGAGCTGATCGCTCTCGCCCCGCTTGATCTGGATCCGCCCGTCGGGCTGGATCATGAAGAAGATGATGTTCTTGGCCGAGACCTCCTGCTCCTCCTGCTGCTCCGGCAGCACGATGGGGAGCCCCTTCTCCTCGTTGAACACCGTCGTGGTGAGGAAGAAGATGAGGAGCAGGAAGGCGATGTCGGCCAGCGAGGCGGTCGGGATCTCGTCCGCGACCCGCTCTTTACGCTTCATGAACGGCATGTCCGCACCTCTTTCCGCTCGGTCGGCCGTCCCGCGACTCCGGGGCCCATGGCGGGATCGCCCGGACGGGACGGCTAGCTCGTGTCGGTCGTCGTTCTACTACCCCGTCCGCTCTCGCGGGGTCTCCAGCTGCCAGATCAGATCCAGGACCGCCTGCGCACCCTCCTCCATGTCCGCGATGAGCAGGTCCACGCGGCTGACGAAATAGTTGTACGCCACGTTCACGGGTATCGCGATCGTGAGGCCGGCGGCCGTCGTGATCAGGGCCACCTTGATCCCGGCGGCGACCAGCCCCGGCTCGACCTGACCCGCGATCTCGATCGCCTGGAAGGCCAGGATCATCCCGATCACGGTGCCCAGGAAGCCCAGCATCGGGGCGATGTTGGCGATCGTGGCCAGCACCACCAGCCCGCGTTCCAGGAAGTCCAGCTCGATCCGGCCCGTGGTCTTGATCGCCGCCTCGACGTCGGTTCCGGTGTGGCGAGTCTCCTGGACGCGGAGCAGGCCGGCCAGCAGGATCGCCGCCACGGGCCCGGGCGTCGACTCGGCCCGCTCGATCGCCGCCTCCAGCCTGCCGTGCACCCCCAGCTGCTCGATCTCCTCCAGGAGCCTCTGCGACTCGCGGTGCGCCACCCACAGGGTCCACCCCTTGGCGATGATGACCCCGAGGGCGAGCAGGGAGCAGAGGATCAGCGGGTACATCATGAAACCGCCGTCCCGGAAGAGCGTCATGAGCTCGTAGCTGGTGTCCTGCATCTTCCCCCCGCGCTGGTCACGCGATTTCGGGACAACGAGGCATCTTACCCCGCGTCCGGAGTGGCGTCAACGAGGGCTGGCCGGCACCGATCGCTCGGCCGGAAAGCGGCTTCCCCGCGGCCTCAGCCTTCCCCGCGCGACGACGCCGCCATGCGCGTCTCCTCCCCGGCATCCGCGCCCGCCTCGGCCCCCGCGGCGGCCGCCTCCTCCGGGCCCGCGCCGCTTCCCCCGGCCGTTTCGCCTTCTCCCTCCGCCTCGGGCGGCCGCTCGGTGGTGACGATGTCCTCCTCGGTGCCCGGCAGGGCGGCCGCCTCGGCAGCCCGCCGCTCCTCGCCCTCGCCCGGCACCTCGCGCTCGGCCGCCAGCCGGGCCCGAAGGCGCTCCACGTCCAGGCCCCGCCTCAGGACGCCCCGGTGAGCCAGCGAGATCTGGCTCGTCTCCTCCGACACGACGACCACGTAGGCGTCCGTCTCCTCGGAGAGGCCGATCGCGGCCCGGTGCCGCGTCCCGAGCGACTTGTCGCTGATCGGGAACTGGGTGAGCGGAAGAATGCAACCGGCGGCCACGATCTGGTCGCTGCGGATGATCACGGCCCCGTCGTGGAGCGGCGAGTAGGGGGTGAAGATCGTCGTGAGCAGGTCGGCCGAGACCTGCGCGCTGATCGGGGTGCCCGTCTCCACGTACTCGCCCAGCCCGACCTCGCGCTCGATCGCGACGATCGCCCCGATCTTGGCCCGCGAGAGCCGCTCGGCGGCCTTGGCGATCTCCTCGGCGACGTCCACCCCCTCCATCTTCGGCAGGATGCGCCAGAGGCGGCTCCGTCCGAGCTGGGCCAGTGCGTTCCTGAGCTCGGGCTGGAACACCACGATGAGCGCGAACACGCCGTAGGTGAACACCTGCGAGAGGATATAGGTGATGAGCCCGAACTCGAGGAGCTGCGCCACCGCGTACACGGCCACCAGGAGGACCAGCCCGAACAGGATCTGGAACGCCCGCGTCCCCGTCCACAGCAGGAGGATCCGGTAGATGAGGTAGGCGACGAGAAGGATCTCGAACAGGTCCTTCCAGCCGATGTCCAGAAAGCCGATCCACTCGAACAGCCCGCCCATCTCAGTCCCCCCCGCCCGTCGTGCCCCCCGCCGTGCCGCTCGTCGGCCGCCTGGCGCCGGGCCCGGGCCCGGTGGCCCGGCCCGATCCCTCCCGGCCCGATTCCTCCCGGCCGGACCGCGCCCGACGGATCGCCTCCGCCACGTCCAGCGCGCGGCGGGCGGCGCGGGGGTCGTGCACGCGGAACAGCCGCGCGCCCCGCTCCAGCGCCATCACGCACGCCGCCAGAGTGCCCTCTTCGCGCTCCTCCACCGGAAGATCCAGGATCGCCCCGAGGAACGACTTCCGCGACGGACCGACCAGCAGCGGAAGACCCAGCTCGACGAAGGCATCCAGCCGGGCCAGCAGCTCGAGGCTGCCCTCGGCCGACTTGCCGAACCCGATCCCCGGATCCAGCACGAGCTGGTCGGCCTGGCACCCCGCCGCCAGGGCCGCGTCGCGCGACGCGGACAGGGCCCCCCGCACCTCGCCGATCAGGTCCTCGTAGGAGGTGTCGCGCTGCATGGTGCGCGGATCGCCCCGCATGTGCATCAGGATGAGCCCGGCGCCCGTCTCGGCGGCCGACCGGGCGATCCCGGGATCGGCCCGCAGGCCGGAGATGTCGTTGATCGCCGCCGCGCCCGCCTCGATCGCCCGCCGGGCGATCGAGGCCTTTGTCGTGTCGACGGAGATCGGGACCGGGAGGTCCTCGAGCGCCGCCAGCACCGGCTCGAGCCGCGCCCACTCGCGGTCGGCGGGGACCGGCTCCGCGCCGGGACGCGTGGACTCGGCGCCCACGTCCAGCACGTCGGCCCCTCCCTCGACCAGCTCCCGGGCCCGTTCGACGGCCGCGGCCGAGGCCAGGTAGCGGCCGCCGTCGGAGAAGGAGTCCGGGGTCACGTTCAGGATGCCGATCACGACGGGCCGCTCCAGCGAGAGGACCCGACCCCGGAGACGCCACCCCGATCCGAGCGCCCGACCGGCCGGGGCGGGGGCTGCCGGGATGCCGCTACCCGCCACGGGAGAGCCCGTGGCTCAGGCGGGCGCGGGAGCCGGCTCGCCGCCGGCACCCTCGACGGGCTTGCGGGCCGCGGCCGGTTGCACCTCCCGCTCGTCGGGCCGCTTCCCGGCCTCCGTGGGCTCGGTCTCCGGGAGGGGGGGCAGCGGCTTCCCCTGGTCCAGCAGCTTGATGTCGTCGGCGTCGATCGTCTCCCGCTCGAGCAGGGTCTGCGCGATCCGCTCCAGCAGCTCCTGGTTCTCCTCGAGCACGGACTTCGCGGCCTCGAACGCATCCTCGAGGATCCGCTTCACCTCGGCGTCCACCAGCTCGGCCGTCCGCTCGCTCACCTCGCGCCGCTGGGCGAACTCACGACCCAGGAAGATCTCCTGCTCCTGGTCGCCCACGGCCATCGGCCCGATCACGGGGGACATCCCGAACTGGGTGACCATGCGGCGCGCCAGGCTGGTGGCCCGCTCGATGTCGTTGCCCGCGCCGGTCGTGATCTTACTCTCCCCGAAGATCATCTCCTCCGCCACGCGGCCGCCGAACAGCATCTTGAGCTGTCCCTCCAGCCAGTCCTTCGTGTAGTTGTGGCGGTCCTCCTCGGGAAGCGAGGCGGTGATGCCCAGGGCGCGGCCGCGCGGCACGATCGTGACCTTGTGCAGCCGATCCAGCCCCGGCACGCGGAGGGCGACCACGGCGTGCCCCGCCTCGTGATAGGCGGTCACCTTCCGCTCCTCCTCGGGAATGACCAGGCTCCTCCGCTCCTTTCCGAGCATGACCTTGTCCTTGGCCTGCTCGAAGTCCTCCATGTACACCCGGTCCTTGTCCTGGCGGGCGGCCAGCAGGGCGGCCTCGTTGACGATGTTCTCCAGGTCCGCTCCGGAGAGGCCGGGGGTCCCCTTCGCCAGGATGCTCAGGTCCACGTCGTCGGCCAGCGGGATGTCGCGCGTGTGCACCCGCAGGATGCCCTCCCGCCCCTTCACGTCGGGGCTGTCGACCACGATCTGCCGGTCGAAGCGGCCGGGCCTGAGCAGCGCCGGGTCGAGCACGTCGGGCCGGTTCGTGGCCGCCAGCAGTATCACCCCTTCGTTCGACTCGAAGCCGTCCATCTCGACCAGGAGCTGGTTCAGCGTCTGCTCCCGCTCGTCGTGGCCGCCGCCCAGGCCGGCGCCCCGGTGGCGTCCCACCGCGTCGATCTCGTCGATGAAGATGATGCAGGGCGCGTGGGCCTTCCCCT
>CAYMQZ010000092.1:0-9633 GCA_964392705.1 uncultured Gemmatimonadota bacterium | reverse complement strand
GAAGCTGGGCGAGCCGTTCGTGGTGCGGGTGACGGACGCGCAGGGCGACGGGGTCGGGGGTGTCGAGGTGACTTGGCGCGTTGCCTCCGGCGCCGGTGGTCTCTGGCGTGTCCTGGGGCGCACCGGAGGGCTGTCCACCGTCTTCATGGACACCGATCCCGACGGCATCGCCCGAGTGTTCTTCGGACCCAAGGTGCCTGGCGCGAGCACGGTGACCGCCGACGTAGCCGGACTCCAGGGCTCTCCGGTGACCTTCGCTACCGACGCGATCGCCATGGTGGTCCACGTCGGGTTCCTGGATGTGTTGGGCGATCTCAGTGGTGGTTGCGTCAACGCCCAAGGGGAACCCGAGGAGTCCACCTTCATCGCTGCCGACGGCTCCAGGGATGATGTCACCGTCCCGGTAGGGACGACGGTGGAATGGACGGGCGTGGAGTGGCTCGACCCCGGCACATGCGAGGTGCGCATCGTCTCTACCTTAGAACCTCCCGGCGGGGAGCCCTTCGACAGCGGCATCCTGACACTCGGTGGGGAGCGCTTCGAGTTCGTGCCCGGCGTGGCCGGGACGTGGGAGTACGAAGACCAGGTCAGCGGTAGCACCGGGACCCTTACGGCCCGGTAGCCGCGGACTCCCGCCGCGATCGTCAGCGTGAGGGATACTGGAACCAGAGGCATTGTCCTCATCCAACAGGAGGCGAACATGAGTTTCTCAAAGTCGAGGCTCCCCTGGTGCGTGGCATCGGTCGGGCTGGTTGCCCTGGCGTGTGGAGGCGACGGTCCCTTGGAGCCCCTGGACCCGGACCGGCCGACCCCGGCCGCGATCGCCAGCGTGTCCGGCGACGGCCAGGAGGGGAAAGCCGGGGAGATGCTGGGCGAGCCGTTCGTGGTGCGGGTGACGGACGCGCAGGGCGAGGGCGTCGCGGGCGTCGAGGTGATCTGGCGCGTGGCATCGGGTGCCGGCCACTTGGGGCGCGACCCGAAGTTGTCGATGAAGTCCATGGACACGAATCCGGACGGCCTCGCTCGGGTGTTCTTCTCCCCCGCCGCAGTGGGCACGAGCACGGTGGACGCGGAGGTGACCGGCCTCCAGGGCTCTCCGGTCATTTTCACCACGCGCGCGACCGTCACCGTGATCCGGTTTCTCTATGATCCCATGTTCGGATTTCCGGTCTTCGAGAGCTCGCACGGTTTCGGCTCCGTGAAGGTCCCGGTGGGGACAACCGTGGAGTGGGCGTGGGACGGGGAAGGGCCGGGGGTCCCGGAAGCCGTGCACATCGTTTCCACCTCGGTGCCTCCCGGCGGGGAGCCCTTCGACAGCGGGATTCTCCGTCCCGGGGGTCGTTTCCAGTTCACCCCCGGTGTGGCCGGCACCTGGGAGTACGAGGAACGGCTTCATGGTTCGCCGACAACGGGGACGCTCACAGTTCAGTAGGCGGCCCGTGCACTGCACCGGCAGCGATCGGATGCGACGTCACGGACGATCGAGGGATTACACGCGAAGGAGAGTCGCAGGATGAGTGTGCGAAGGTGGATAGCCACGATGGGCGCGATCTTCGCCCTGGGCTGGCCGATCCGCCACCGTTCGTCGGGCGCCCGAGCGGCGCCCGACCCGCCTGTTTGACCTGATGGATTCGCCGACGAAGCTTTCCGACGGGCCGGCGGTTCCGGCAAGAGGCGCCTACTGCGCCAGGCCCAGCCCGGGCCGGAGGGTCCACGGAATGCTCTCACATCTGCGACGGCGGCGCGTTTTCGAACCGCGAGACCCCGTTCGCCTCGCCCGGCTCTTCTTTGTAGCTGGCCCGCCACGGGCGACCCTGATCGCGGCTTTCGCCGCGGCCGCCTTCCTCGCACCGGCGGACGCGAGCCTGCTCGCGCAGGGCCTCACCACCGCGGCGGTTCGCGGCACCGTTCACGCCGCCGACGGCACGGAGGTCGATGGCGCGGCGGTCACCGTCGTGAACGTGGCCACGGGGTTCGAGCTCGAGGGCGAGGCGCGAGACGGCCGGTTCCTCATCCAGGGGTTGGAGGTCGGCGGACCGTACACCATCACCGTCGAGCTGCCTGGATTCCTGCCGGAGCGTCGCGAGGGAGTGTTCCTCTCGCTCGGCCAGCCGCGCGAGCTCGCCTTCATCCTGCGTCCGGATGCCATACCGCTGCCCCCCCTGCGAGTGGTGTTCAGGAACCCGCTCCTGCGGGCGAACGCGCACGCCGGGACGGCCACGACGATCTCCGACTCCCTGCTCCGACGCCTGCCGAGCCTGAACCGAGACCTCTACGACTTCGTTCGTCTGGTGCCACAGATCTCGACCAAAGTAGGCCTGTCGGGCGGGGGGCTGTCGGGCGGCGGCGTGGGCTTCCGATTCAACGACTTCCTCATCAACGGGATCTCGGAGCGGACAGCGAGCGGCAACGTCCCGGTGAACGTCGCCGGTGCCAGGTCGCTGCCGCTCGAGGCCGTAAAGGAGTACCAGGTCCTCCTCGCGCCGTACGATGTCCGCTACGGCGATTTCGCCGGTGCCTTGGTAAACGCGGTCACCCGCTCGGGAACCAACGACCTCGAGGGCTCGGCTTTCGCGTACTGGAGGAACGACCGGCTGGCGCGGCGGGGCGGCGGGGCCTCCATCCCGCCCCACGAGCGCTGGCAGTACGGCTTCTCGCTCGGGGGACCGATCGTGCGCGACCGGCTACATTTCTTCGTCGCGCCGGAGCTGCAGCGGCTGACCTCGCCGGCGCCGGGCCCCTTCGTGGGACAACCGGCGGGATCGAGCCCGCCGCTTCCCGTGACCGAGTCCGACGTCGCGCGCCTGGACGAGATCCTGCGGGGCTACGGCCTGGTGGCGGGCTCCGCGGGGCCGGTGGAGAGCCGCAATCCGCTGAGGAACGTCTTTGCCCGGCTGGACCTCGGCGTCCCGGAGCGAAAGAGCCGCGTCGTCCTGTGGGCGAACCACGCCTGGAGCAGGGACCTCGACTTCTCGCGGGACTCGGAAATGTTCCCCCTCTCCTCCTTCGCTTCGACCCGGGCGTTCCGGACCTGGAGCACATCGCTCCAGGTCCACACGGCGCTGGGCCGCGCCGGGGGGGGACACAACGAGCTGCTCGCGTCGTATCGGACGAGTAGACTCGATCGCCTGTCCGAGGTCCAGCAACCGATCGTGAGGGTGGCCGTCCCCGGCACCACCGGCGGCACGGTCACCATCGTGACCGGGACGCACGAGGCGGCCCGGACGTTCTTCGACGCGCGGGAGATCCAGCTCAGAGACGTCCTCACGCTGCCGCTGGGCACGTCCCACGTAGCGTCGTTCGGATTCGAAGTCGAAGGTTTCCGCATCGGCCGAAACAACGTGCTCGGCTCGCTCGGCACCTGGAGCTTCTCGAGCCTCGACTCGCTCGAGAGCGGCCTCGCCGAGCGCTTCGAGATCCGCAGGGACTTCGGCAGCGGTAGCGTGCCGATCGACGGCGAGCAGTACGCCCTGTTCGCCGGCGACCGGTGGCGGGCCGGCCAGCGCCTCTGGATGACGATCGGGATCCGGGCCGACCTCCTGGACATCGGTGGTCGTGCGCCGCACAACGCCGTCGTCGATTCGATCTTCGACCGACGCACCGACGCCATGCCGGGCCCTCGCGTTCACCTCTCGCCGCGCCTCGGGTTCGACTGGGATCTCCTCGGCGCCGGGCGCGACTGGCTTCGAGGCGGGCTCGGGATCTTTACCGGCCGTCCTCCCGTCGCCTGGTATCACTCGTCGCTCTCCAGCTTCGGGATCGGGGTCGGGGCGCTCCGCTGCGGTCCGCTACCGACGGATTCCGGCCGGCCGCCGCCCTTCGTGCCCGACCACCGCGCGGCCCCCACTGCCTGTGCCACGGGACCGGACCTGACGGCTTCTCCACGCGGCGCTGTGGATCTGCTCGACCCGGGATTGGGAATGGCCCGGGCGCTCCGGGGCTCGCTCGCGTACGACCGGCGGCTGCCGTGGGACCTGTTCGCCACCGCCGAGGCCCTGATCACCCGGAATCTCTCGGACTTCGCCTTCGTGAACCTGAACCTCGTGGGGCCCCAGGGAACGGATCGCCATGGCCGCGTGCTCTACGGGGGACCCTTCCGTTCGACCGGGCAGGTGGCGCCTGAAACGCGATCGGACTTCGCCGAGGTGATCGACCTCCGGAACACGTCGCGGAACGCCTCCTACCAGCTCTCGGCGCGCCTGGAGAAGCGCTTCTCGGGCGGCAGCGCGGCGGCGGGCTCCTACACCTACACCCGCGTTCGGGACGTCCAGACGCCGCTGCGGGTCAATGTGCCGGGGATCGTCAACTGGGCTTCTCGCGCGGTCTCGGGGCGGCACGACGATCCGAGCCCCGGCATCTCGGGGAACGACATCCCGCATCGCGTCATCCTCGCCGGCACGCTCGCGGCGCCCTGGAAGCGCTGGTCCACCCTCTTCTCGTTCTACTACGTGGGGGAATCGGGGAGCCCGTTCACGTATCGCGCGTGGGGGACGGCACGGCGCGGCGATCTGAACGCGGACGGATCGAACGTGAACGATCCGATCTACGTGCCGCTCGACGCCTTCGACCCGAACGAGATCTCGTTCAGCGGGCTGTCGGAAGAGCCCGGCGCCGACAACTCGGCGGTCACGCAGACGGAGCGCGTTCGCCGGCAGCGGGCGGCGTTCGAGGGCCTAATCGAGCGCACGCCCTGCCTGCGGCGGCAGCGCGGACGGATCCTGGAGCGGAACAGCTGCCGCGAGCCGTGGTCGCACACCACGATCGCCTCCCTGCGGCAAGCGATTCCGCTCGCCGCCGGCGCGCTGGAAGCCGAGCTCCACCTGTTCAACCTACCCAACCTGTTGAACGGGGATTGGGGGCTCTTCCGTGTGGCGGATCCGGAGCTCCTCGAGCACGTGGGCCACACGGATGGACCTCCCGACGAAGCCCGGCCGATCTTCCGCTACGAGCCGACCAGGCCGGCCTGGGAGATCCTGGAGACGGAGTCGGCCTTCCAGCTCCAGCTCGCGCTCCGCTACCGGTTCTGACGGGAAACCCGCCCCGGGCCTCCTCGTCGATCTCGAGCCGTGAGCCCCTCCCCGAGCCCCTTGTCGTAAACAGGTTGGACGGGGCGAATCGGCCTCGGAATTCTGATACGACAGGGAGGTTTCCATGAGACTCTTCGATCTGCCGGCCCGCGGCCGGAGCAGCCCACTTTCGGCTGGTCCGGCTAAGGGCAGGACCCACACCAGGACGCGAGCGTGGATCGGCATGATCGCGCTCGGCGCGCTCGTCGTCCCCGGCTGCGACGCCGCTGTGGAGGGACCGGACGACGTCCGGACCGCGACCGCGATCACGATGGCCTCGGGCGACGGCCAGCAGGGACGGGTAGGCTCCCCGCTGGCGCGACAGTTCGTGGTCCGGGTCTCCGACGCCCGAAGCGAAGCGGTCGGGGACGTCGAGGTGACGTGGAAAGTCACCTCCGGCGGAGGCCTGTTGTCCCTTTCGAGGGTGGACGCTCGACCGGGCTCCGTCCTTCGTACGCTCACCGGCGACGACGGCATCGAGGGCGTCACCGCGGTGCTCCTGACGCCCACGGCGCCGGGTACGATCACGGTCGCCGCTACCGCACTCGGGCTCCAGGGCTCGCCGGTGACCTTCACAGCGAGAGCGATCGCTCCCGACTGGCCCCCGGTACCCGGTTCCGCGCTCATCTACGAACGGGCGACGAGTTACCATCGGAGCACGCTCGAATTCCACGGGAGCCTATACGAGCGCTACGTCCTCTACGAGGACGGCACCTTCGGGTTGCAATACGACAGTGGAAGGTTCGGCTTCTTCGAATACCCCGGAACCTACTCGCGCGTGGGCACGGCCTTCGCCTTCGAGTTCGACGGCGACTCACGCTGGCAGGCGACCGGCACCCTCTCGGGCGACTGTCTGAACGTCGCGTACAACCTCACGATGGCGTTGAGCGACTTCGAGGATGGGGAGTTCTGCCGGCCGTCAGACGCCCCGTGAGGGCGTCGGCCTGCCTCGCCCCGGGTCACGGGCGAGGCAGGTCGCGTCGTCCCGCAGGGGGGGGCCGGCTCCGCCCCCGGGTTACCGGCCCGGCAACCCGAATCGCCTCGCCAAGGGTTCGAAGCGCGGGTCGGCACGCAGGTCTTCCAGGATCGGCATCATGAGGTACTGGGTGGGGTTCATCGATGGGGCGTCCATGGACCTCTCGAGCCACGCGAACGCCTGGTCGAGGTCGCCGAGCCCCGCATCCACCACGGCCACCTCGAACGCGCCGCTCTCTCCGCGCCGCCAGCGCTCGAGCAGGGTCGCCCGGAGGCGCAGCGCCTCCTCTCGCTGTCCCGCGCGCGCGAGCATGTAGCCATGCAGCGCGAGAGCCGGGGAACCGCCCTTCTCCGCCACCGGCCGTACCGCCGCGATCGCCTCCGGCCACATGCCTTTCATGGCGTAGGCCTGCGCCGTGTAGCTGGCCGCCCGGAGCAGGGGCGGTCGGACCGCCGCGATGCGCTCGAGTTGGGTCAGCGCCTCGTCGTAGCGCCCGTTGGCCAGGAGCGCGTGCGCGACCTCGGCGTGCGCGCTGGGAGACAGCGGGTCGACCTTCAGGGCGCCTCTGGCCTCCGCCAGCGCTTCGGCGGGGCGTCCCGTGCGCAGGTACAGCTGGGCCAGCCACTGGCGGGGGAGGGCGCCGGTGGGATCGAGAGCGACGGCGCGCTTCAGCTCGGTCTCGGCCAGCCTGAAGTCGGAAGCGATGTAGAGTCGGATGAGGCCGAGGGCGGCGTGGGCCTCGGCGAGCGAGTCGTCGAGCGCGAGGGCCCTCCGCGCGGCCTGCTCGGCCAGCGCGTGCAGATCGTCGACCGGCATGCCCGGATCGTCGCGCCCGCTGAGGTTGATGTACATTCGTGACAGGCCGGCGAAGGCGGCGGCATACGTGGAATCCGCGGCGATCGCCTGCTTGAAGTACTCCACGCCCCGCCGCACGCCGCTGTCGCTCCGGAACAGGGCCTGGTCGTTCCCCCGCAGGTAGAACTCGTACGCCGCGACCTCGGGCGTCCGGCGCCGCAGGGACGCGGAATCCCTGACCGGGATCAATCTGACGTCCAGCTCGCGGGCCACGGCTCGGGCGATCTCGTCCTGCACGGCGAACACGTCCTGAAACTCGCGATCGTACGTTTCCGACCAGCGCGTCGAGCCGTCGCGCGCATCCACGAGACGGACCTGCACGCGGAGACGGGAGCCGACCTTCTGCAAGCCGCCCTCGAGAACGTTCGAGACGCCCAGGCTGTCCGCGATGCTCCGCACGTCGGTCCGCCGATCCTTGAAGGCGAAGGCGGAGGTGCTCGCGATCACCCGCAGGCCGCCGACGCTCGCCAGGGTGGAGATGAGCTCCTCGGTCATGCCGTCCGCCAGGGTCGCGTCCCGAGGTTCGGGGCTGCGATTCGCCAGGGGGAGGACGACGAGGGACGGCTCCGCTGAGCCCACCGTCCCGATCGCCGACGGGGACTCGCCGTCCGGCAGCGCGACCGCGACCCCCACCAGCGCGGCCACCATGGCGGCGACGCCCAGCAGGACGGCCCGCCGCCCGAGGCCGAACGGGAGTCGAGCCCCCGCCGGTCGCGGGGACACCGCCCCGGCCAGGTCGGTCGACAGCTCCTCGGCGCTCGCATATCGGGCCTCCGGGTCCTTCCGGAGCAGGCGCTCCACGATCCGGGCCACCGGCTCGGGAGTCTCGGGCCTCAGCTTCGTGATCGGTTCCGGATCGCCGTCGACGATCGCATGGACGAGCGCGCGGGCGTTCCCACCGCGAAACGGACGGAGGCCGGTGAGCATCTCGTAGAGGACGACGCCCAGCGACCAGAGATCGGTTCGCGCGTCGAGTCGGTCGCCGCAGGCCTGCTCCGGCGACATGTAGGCCACGGTTCCGGGCGCCACGCCCGGGACCGTGACGGTCACCTCTGCCAGCTTGGCCAGGCCGAAGTCCAGCAGCTTCACGGTTCCATCGACCGTGAGCACGACGTTCCCGGGCTTCACGTCCCGATGGACGATCCCGCGGGCGTGGGCCGCCGCCAGGCCACGCGCCAGTTGCACCGCCACGGCGACCGCCTCTTCCACCGCGAGCGGTCCCTGTCGGAGACGCTCCTTGAGGGTCTCGCCCTCGTAGAGAGCCATGGCGATGAACAACCGGCCGTCCTCTGTCCGGCCGATCTCGTGAATCGTGCAGACGTTGGGGTGATCGAGAGCCGCGGCGGCGCGGGCCTCGAGCAGCAAGCGCTCCTCGGCATCGACTTCCGCCGTCAGGTAGGCCGGCAGGAATTTGAGCGCCACGTCACGTTCGAGCTGCACGTCGCGGGCCCGATAGACGGTCCCCATGCCGCCGCTCGCGATCGGCTCCAGGATCCGGTAGCGACCCACCGTCCGACCAGGTGCCAGCTCCCCGTAAGAAGACGACGGGTCCGTTCCGCCAGCGGCGATCTCGCCGCTCGCGTCGGCCAACTCTTCGTGCACATCGCTCGTGAAAGCGGCCGAGAAGATGGTCTCGCCCAGGCGTCCGAAGAACTCCTCCGCCGCCTCGGCCCGCCGTACGAGCGACAGGAGATCGTCCCGAAGCCGGGGGTCTCCGCGACAGGCGTCCTCGATGAACGCCGTCCGCGATTCGGGTGGCAGCGCACGGGCCCGCTCGTACAGCCGTTCCGCCTCCTGCCGTTCCGCCTCCCGACTCACGGCGATTCCTCGGGCGATCCCGTGAGGTCCCGGTACAGCCAGGCCTGCGCCATCGCCCAGGCCCGCTTCACGGTCGCGGGCGAGAGATCGAGCGCCTCCGCCGTGTCCCGGATGGTCATCCCGCCGAAGAACCGGCACTCCACGATTCGGCCCTGCCTGGGGTCCAGCCGCTCGAGGCGGCGGAGCGACTCGTCCAGGGCGATCAGGGCCTCCGAGCCGGCCTGGGTCGGATCGCCGGCCTCCGTCAGAGTGGCCTCGACCTCCTGGAAGGAGACCCGACCGCCGCCGCCGCCACGCTTCGCGGCGCGCTGGCGTTTCGCGTAGTCGAGCAGGATGTGCCGCATGGCCTGGGAGGCGACGGCCAGGAAGTGAGCGCGGTTCTGCCACGGCGGCGTGGATCGATCGGCGAGCCGCAGATACGCCTCGTGCAGGAGGGCCGTCGTGTTCAGGGTCTCGTCGCCCTGCCAGCGTCCTCTCTGCCGCGCGGCGATCTCGTGGAGCTCCGGATAGATGAGCGCGAACAGCCGGTCGAAGGCCTCGCGGTTCCCCGCCCTCACCGATTCAAGGAGGCGGGTCACCCCTTCCGGATCGGTGACATCACCTGGGGTCCGGTCATCCACGGGAGCCTTCCTGCCATCGCTCGCCAGTGAAGAATAGCGGAGTCGGCGCCCGGAGTCACGCTCCCCGACCCGCGTGGAGATCCGAGCCCGCCTCGAATGCGTGCCCCGGTCTCGAGATTTCCCTGGCACCGGAACGAGTACGAGCCCGGCGGCCATCGAGCTCGGCACGCCGCCGGGCGCGGCGGTGGCGGCCCTACCGGGCCGTGAGGGTGCCGATCGCACCGCTGATCCGGTCCTCGAACTCCCACGTCCCGGCGACGGCAGCGACGAACGAAAACCGCGCGGGGTAGGTCAGGTC
>CAYMQZ010000091.1:0-9864 GCA_964392705.1 uncultured Gemmatimonadota bacterium | reverse complement strand
CGGGAGACCGCGGCCGCCTCACGGGAGACCGAAACCTCCACGCGGGAGACCCGCCCTTCGGCGCCGGACGCGCAGGTCCCGTCGCTGGAAGCCGAGATCCCCGGGCTGCACGGCGACATCCCGCCGGGGACGAAGGTCCGTCACTACGTGATCCTGGAGCGGCTGGGCGGGCGGAGGATGGGCGTCTACCGGGCGCGCGACCAGAAGCTCGACCGGCAGGTCGCCCTGAAGGTCCTGCCCCGTCACCTGACCGCCGATCCGGAGGCCACCCGCCGCTTCCTCCTGGAGGCGCGGGCGGCGGCACGGCTGGATCACCCCAACATCTGCACGATCCACGAGATCGGCGCCCTCGAGGACGGGCGGTCGTTCACGGCGATGCCCTACTACGAGGGCCACACGCTGAAGAGCATGCTCGAGGACGGGGCGCTCGATGCGGAAGACGCCGTGGAGATCGGGATCCAGATGGCTCGGGGGCTCTCCCGGGCGCACGCCGAGGGCATCATCCATCGGGACATCAAGCCCGCCAACCTCTTCCTGACCGAGGACGGGATCGTGAAGATCCTGGACTTCGGGATCGCCAAGGTCGCGGGCGTCGACCTGGCGCGGGAGGGGGCCACGCTCGAGACCGTCGCGTTCCCTAGCCCCGAGCAGATTCGGGGGGACGAGGTCGACGCCCGCACCGACCTGTGGGGGCTGGGCGTGGTGCTGTACGAGATCTGCTCGGGGAGGCGGCCGTTCGACGGCGAGGACCGGGCCTCGGTGCTGGACGACATCCTGGAGCGGGACCCGCCGGCGCTGCAGGAGACGGTCCCCGGGATCGATGAGGAGCTGTCCCACCTCGTCGCGCGATGTCTGGAGAAGGAGGTCGGCGCGCGGCCCGCGGATGCGGAGGAGGTGGTCTCGGTCCTGGAGCGGATCGCGGCGCGCGGCCAGCCACGGCCCGCTGCGGGGACCGACGGATCCGCCGCGGAGGCCGTCCGGACGCCGGGAGAGCCCGGGCGGGCCCGGCCCGAGCCGGCGCTGTCCCCGGAGGGAGAGCGCAGGCAGGCCACCATCCTGACCGCCGAGTGCGCGGGTCTCGAGCTGCTCGAGGATGCGCTCTCGCCCCGGGAAACCGACGCCCTCCTGGATACGTGTCGGGAAGCCGCGGAGCGCGTCGTCGCCGCGCATCACGGCGTCGTCAACCAGAGCAGGCCGGGGAAGCTCCAGGTTCTGTTCGGGGTTCCGACGGCCCACGAAAACGACGCCGTCCGGGCCGTGCGGACGGCCCGGGCCCTCTGCGAGCGTATCGGCGAGATCCTCTCCTCCGCGACCGACGAGGAGGCCGTGGGACTTCGCTGCGGCATCGACAGCGGACGGGTGGTGGCCCGCCACGAGGATTCCGGGCGCTCCCGATACCGCGTCGTGGGGATGGCCGCGGAGCGCAGCACCCGGCTCGCGGCCGAGGGTCGGGCCGGCGAGGTCCTGGTGAGCGACGACTGCCGGCGGCTGATCGAGCCGTTCTTCGAGACCTCCGAGGCGGGCGAGCTGGCGGCGCGCGGAGATGAGCGTCCGACGCGAGTGTGGCGGATCCTGGGCGAGACGGGTGCCAGGAGTCGTCTGGACGCCGGCGCCAGCGGTCTCACCGAGCTGATCAGCCGCGAGGACGAGCTCCGCACGCTGCTCGCCGCGTGCGAGGCGGCGCGGGCCGGACGGGGCGGCTTCGTCTCCATCGTGGGCGAGGCCGGGGTCGGCAAGAGCCGGCTCCTGCACGAGCTGGTCCGGCGGCTCGACCGGGATCACTTCGAGGTCGTCCGCGGAGGCTGCCAGTCGTTCGGGGCCGAGACCCCGTATCTGCCGTTCCTCGAGGTCCTCCGGGACCGAATGAGCCTGGAGGAGCCGGGGGAGCGGGAGAGCCGCGAGCTGGTGGCCGACCGCGTCCGGGCCATCGCGCCCGAGCTCGACGCCTTCACGCCGTTCTACCTTCAGCTCCTCTCGCTCGGAGAGGAGGAGAGGTCGCCGCAGGAAGCCTCGGCCGGAGAGCAGCTCCGGGTCGGCCTCGTCGAGAGCATCGCCGCCTTGCTCACGCTGGGGGCCCAGAGCGAGCCGACGGTGGTGCTGCTGGAGGACTGGCACTGGGCGGACGCCGCGTCGAAGCAGGTGCTCCATCAGCTGCTCGAGATGGTCTCCGCCTACCCCCTCCTCATCGTCGTGACCTCACGCCCCGAGGCGGAGCTCGAATGGCGGACATCGGCCACCCACGCGGCCATCGTCCTGGGACCGTTGAGCGCGGAGGATTCCGCCGCGATCGTCGGCGCCGTCCTCGGCGCGGAGAAGGTGCCGGCCGGCCTCGCCCGCCTGCTGCACGACCGGGCCGGAGGCAACCCGTTCTTCCTGGAGGAGCTCAGTCGGGCGCTCCGGGAGGAGGACACCCTGGCGGTCGAGCGGGGGCGGGTGATCCTGCACGGCTCCCTGGACGAGCGGGACCTGCCCGACACGGTGCAAGCGGTCCTCCGTACGCGTCTCGACCGGCTGGACGGCTCGACCCGAAGGCTGGTGTCCGTCGCCGCCGTCGTGGGACGTGAGTTCGCGCGGGACGTGCTCGAGCGGGCGATGCCGGAGGAGGCGGACATCTCCGGAGGCCTCGAGCGACTCCGGGAGCTCGAGTTGATCCAGCAGCTTCGCCTCGTGCCCGTGCCCGTCTATCGGTTCAAGCACGCGCTCACGCAGGAGGCGGCCTACGACAGCCTGCTCGAATGGCAGCGTGCCGAGATCCACGGCGCGGTCGGAGAGGCGTTGGAGGCGCTCCATCCGGAGCGCCTCGAGGACCACGTGGACCGGATGGCGGAGCATTTCGCCCGGGCCGGTCGCTGGGAGAAGGCCGTCGAATACTCGATCGCCGCGGCGGATCGCCTCCAGGGGTTCAGCGAGTTCCAGGAGGCGTCGGAGGTGCAGGCGCGGGCCCTGGAGTGGGTGGGGCGCCTCGACGACGAGGAGGCCCGCTTCGAGACGCGGGTCCGGCTGCTCCTCCGGCAGGAACGGACCCTCGAGTTCCTGGGGCTGCGCGAGCGGCAGGAGGAGACGATCGGCGAGCTGCTCGCGGTGCTCGACCCCGACCGGCATCCCGACCACCTGGCCGCCACCTACGTCCGGCAGGGGGATCTCCGCAGCCTCACGGGCGACCACGACGGAGCGGAGCGGGCGCTCGAGCGCGCGCTCCGTCTGGCCCGCGAGCGGGACCTCCCGGCCATCGAATGCAACGCGCTGCGCAGCATGGGGCTGCTGCGCTGGTACCAGACGCGGCACGAGGAGGCCGTCGAGCTCGTGGAACGGGCGATCGAGCTGGATCGCCGGCTCGACAACGAGGAGGGCCTGATCGGCGACCTCGCCAACCTGGGAAGCCTCTACAAGGCTCTGGAGCAGTACGACCGCGCGCTGGAGCTGTTCCACGAGGCCCTGGAGCGGGACCGGCGGGTCCAGCGGGAGTCGTACCCCATCGTCGTGAAGGAGAGCTACATCCTGCACCGCATCGCGACCGTGCACGGCGCGCTGGGCGACCGGGCTCGCGCGCTCGAGTACCTGGAGGAGGCCCGGGCGGCGGTGCGAACCGGGGCCTCAAGCGTCGTGCAGCTCCACTGGCACCTCACGGGGATCGCCCGGATCTATCTCGAGGAAGGCCGGATCGAGGAGAGCCTCGAGCTCTATCGCGAGGCCGTCGAGCTCACGCGGGAGGCGCGGCACCTGGGGGGCCTGGCGAACTCGCTCCGGCTCCTGGGGGACGTCCTCCACAACCTCGACCGCCACGAGGAAGCGCTCCCCCATCTGGAGGAGGCCGCCGAGCTGTTCGCCGGACTGCAGGACGCGGCCTCCGAGATGGCCGTGCGGCGCGACGCGGCGAAGGCCCGCGAGGCCCTGGGCCAGCGGGAGGCCGCCCTGGAAGCGTGGGAGAAGACCCGGGAGCTCGCCGAACTTCTGGACGATCGGGCGACCGAGCTCGACTCCCTGGAGGGCGAGGCTCGGCTCCTGGGGGCCGACAACCCGGCAGCGGCGGTCCGACGGTACCGTAGAGCCGTCGAGCTCGCGGGGAGGATGGGCAAGCTGGCCCGGCGTGGCCGCCTCCGCTACACCCTGGGGATCCTGCACTGGCAGAGCGGGGCGTACGACGCGGCGCTCGAGAGCCTGGAGCCGGCCCTGGGCGACCTGGAGGAGGTCGGGAATCGGGTGGATGCGGGTCTCGTCCTGAACAGCATCGGACGCACCCTGCGGGATCTCGGCCGCCCCGACGAGGCCAGCGAGCGTCTCGAGGCCGCCCTGGGCGTGAACCGCGAGACCGGCCAGCGCCTGCTGGAGGCGCACGCGCTGGCCACCCTGGGCGACGTGCACCTCGATCAGGGGGACACCGACGCGGCGGCGCGCCGGTTCGAGGAGGCCTTCGAGATCCGGTCCGAGCTGGACGACCCGGCCGGCCGTGGCTGGATGCTCGAGCGGCTGGCCCGGGTGCAGGCGGCTCGCGGCTCCTCGGCCGGGGTCGCCTACTACCTGGAGGAGGCCGAGGAGATTGCGTCGCGCCTCGACGATCGCGATCTTGACAAGGCGTGTGAAGCGTTACGACGCTCGACCCAGATCGAAACGCAGGAGACTTGACCGTGCCGCGATACATCATCGAGCGAGATGTCGGGTCGGTGACCCTGGAGGAGCTCCAGGCGGTCGGACGAAGGTCGAACGAGGTCCTCGCCGAAATGCAGGACGTCGTCTGGATCCGCAGCTACGTCTCGGATTCCGAGGGCAAGATCTACTGTGAGTACGAGGCCCCGAGCCCCGAGGCGATCATGGAGCACGCCCGGCGGGCCGGACTGCCGGCGAACCGGATCTCCGAGGTCTCGATGGAGATCAGCCCGGAGATGTTCCACTAGCGACCTGCCAGCCTGCCGGCGCCTTCTCCTCGGCCGGCCCTGGGCCAGTGCGCCTGGGGCGCCCCTCCCCGCGAGCGGGAGCGCTTACAACCGCCGCTTCACGGCCTGGAAGTCTCGTGAGTCCGCCTGCAGCCCGCGCAGGCGGGCGGGCGGGATCCGGGAGATCTCGGCCCGGATGTCGCGGGCCCGCGACTCCATGGTCGGGTGAGTGGAGAACCAGCGCTCGACCGCGATCGGCCGACGCTTCCGCATCTCCAGCATCCGGTCGATGAAGCGGGCGAACCCGTTCGGGTCGATGCCGGCGTCCACCAGCAGGTCGACCGCCACGCGATCCGCCTCCCGCTCGGCCCCGCGGCTGTAGGAGGAGAAGACGGCCGTCCCGCCGACCTGTATCGCAGGCTCCGCCTCGGAAGGGAGCCCGCCCAGGAGCACGGCGGCCGCCACGAGCCCCAGGTTCGCCGTGCGGACGCGGCCCATCTGCTCGGCCGAGTGTCCCTCCGCCACGTGGGCGACCTCGTGGGCCAGCACGCCGGCCAGCTCCGACATGGTCCCGGCCAGCTCGATCAAGCCCCGGTTCACGTAGATGTGTCCGCTCGGAAGGGCGAACGCGTTCACCTCCTTCGAGTCCACGACCCGGAAGCGGTACGTCCAGCCGGGATCCGCCCGCCGCGCGATTTGGTCGCCGAGCGCCTGTACGTAGCCCTGCACCCGCGAGTCGCGGACCATGGGAAGCTCGCGGTCGGCCTGCGCGGCGTACTGGTTCCCGACCCGCGCCGCCTCCTGGCGCGACACCGTGCAGGCCGTCCCGACTGCCAGCAGGCCGGCGAGGATCGCCACGAGCGCGGGCCGCCGCCGCGAACGCGCCGCGGGCCACCAGGCACGCACGGCTGGACGCCGCGAACGCTCTGCGGGCCACCGCGAGCGCCCCGCTGGCCGCCGCGCTCTCGCGAATCCGAACCGCCCTCCGACCGGGCTCGACATGCTCGACTTCCTCCGCAAGCGTTACCCGTCACCTCCCGAGGCAAAGGACGTGCCCGGTGGGCGCGGGGTCACGGGGAAGCCCGGCGGCAGTCTCGTGGCGCTTCCGGCCACAGGCGGGGGCGTGCCGACTCGATCAGTTCTCGCTCTGGTCGCGATTCGCGAAAGAGGGGTCCAGCTCGCCGGACCGGAGGACCTCTCGCACCAGGGGGCGCAGACGCTCGAGGTCGCGGGTCGCGGCCTCGTAGACGTGGATCATGAGGAGGCCGCGCTCGTAGGGTCGCCAGCCGCTCAGCCCGTGCACGCGGCCCACGTTCGTGACCGTGCTCGCGATCGGCATCCAGAGCACGCCGTCCGGCTCGTTCCATACCAGCTCTCCCACCTCCATGTCCCGCATCACGCCGCTGCTGTCGATCCGCGAGGTGGTCGAACGGACGATCCGTCCGCCGCGGGCCTTCCACATCTCGAGCACCGCCTCCGCCTCGACCGGCCGCCCCACGTCCACGACCTGGACCAGGGCGTAGGGATACTGGAGCCAGCCGCTGAACGAGCCGATCTGGAAGCCGGTCGCGTACTGCACCGGTCGCCCCGTGACCGTGGACACCGTGTCGGCCAGGGACCCCAGCACGTGCGGAGGCATCGCGCGCCACGAGGCGGGCACGTCGACGGTCAGGCCGTGGCCCTCGAGCCGGACCGCACGGGCTTCGGCCTCCGGCTCCTGCGAGGCGACCGGGTGGACCCCCAGGAACCCCTCTCCGGGACCGGGAGCCTCGATCGACGACACGGCGAGCAAGCCCGACAGCAGAATCGCCAGCCTCCTACCCATCCCTTCCCTCCCCTCACGCATAGGCTTCGAGCCGGCCGGTTTCCCGGGCCGGCAGGCGCGACTCGCTCCCCGATGCCTGCAGGCCGGGTGCCGAATCATCCGGGACGCGCGCGCGGCGCCGCGGGCCGCGACATCGGCCCGCTCCCGGCTCCACCACGCTTCTCCTCCCGGCCCGCATTTCACGAGAGCGTGCGTGCAGGTCGCAATGGAAGAGCCCCGCCGGCCCGCCGGCTTGCCGCCGGCCCACCGTGCCTCTAGTCTCCGCCCGGCCCGAAGCGACGGCCTCCACCCCACCCCCGCGCGGAACCCTTGGGACAGCTCGTCGAAGACATCCTGGCCACGCTGTTGGGGCTCCGCGGCCCCGTGGTCTACCTGATCGTGGGCGCCCTCTCCTGGGCCGAGGCGGCGTTCTTCCTGGGCCTGGTCACGCCGGGGGAGCTGGCCATGGCCGGCGGCGGCGTCCTGGCCTCGCGGGGGCAGGTGGCGCTGGCGGGCGTGGCCGCCGCCGCGGCCATCGGAACCGCCGTGGGGAACTCGACCGGCTTCTGGCTGGGCCGCGCCTGGGGGACACGGCTCCTCGAGTGGCGACCCCTCCGGAAGCTCCTCGGAGGCTCGATCGACGCGGCCCGCTCCTTCTTCGCCCGGCGCGGTCGCTGGGCGGTGGTGCTGGGCCGCTTCGCCTCCTACCTGCGCATCTTCGTGCCCTTCCTGGCGGGCGCCGCCGGCATGCCGTACCGCCGCTTCGCGCTCCTGGACCTCCCCGCCGGGACGGTCTGGGCGGTCGGCTGGGTCGTGGTGGGCTTCGCGCTCGGGGAATCCTGGGAGGTGCTGCTGGACGCCGCCGGGCCGGCCGCCTTCCTCGTCCTCATCCTCTTCGCCCTGGCCGTGCTGATCCGGTGGATGGCCGTGCGGATCGCCCGGCGGCGGGAACCGATCGAGGCCATGGCCCGCCGGGCGTTCGCCGCCCGCGTCGCCGTCTGGTTCCGCGCCCGAGCGCGCGCCCTGGCCGCCTGGCTGGGCCGCCGCCTCGACCCCCGCCTGGCCCGCGGGCTGAACCTCACCCTGGGCTTCCTGGCGATCCTGCTGGGCGTGGGGGGCGTGGGGCTGGTCCTGGACCAGACGCAGGCCGTCCGGGGCCTGGCGCTGGTGGACTTCCCGGTCCTGCAGTGGATGTCGGCCACGCGGACCGAGGCGGCCGTGCGCGTGGCGCGGACCGGCCTGTGGCTCTTCCAGTGGCCGGGGCTCATCCTCCCGGCGCTGCTCACGGCCGCCGGGCTGGGGTGGCGGCTGGGCTGGCGGGCGGGGGCACGGGCGGCGCTCGGCATCCTGGGGAGCGGGGTCGGCGCCTACCTGCTCGACCGCTTCGTCCTCGAGGGCGTGGTGCCCCGGGCCCAGTTCCCCGCGGTGGCCGTCGCGGTGGGCGCCTCCATCCTGGTGCACGCGACGGCGGCCGCCGGAGACCGCCTGGCGTGGGGGCGAACCGTGGCCACGGCGGCGCTCGGGCTCTTCCTGGCCTGCGCCATCGCCCTCGGCACCATCGTGGCCGGCTGGGCGGCGCCCTCGGGGATCGCCCTCGGCTTCGCCTTGGGGCTCGGGTGGTCGGCGGCGGTGGAGATGCAGGCCAGGGTCCTCTGAGCGAGCTTACTTAGGAGCCAGCGACATCCCTCGCCGCCGTGCTCCCGCGCATCGTTCTCAGCTCCCTCCGTCCTGCCTGTACACCACGCCGTCCTTCATCACGAAGCGGACGTCCCTCAGCGTCTCGATGTCCCGGAGGGGATCCCCGTCCACGGCGATGATGTCGGCCAGGAGGCCCGGCTCGATGGCGCCGATGAGGTCCTCCATGCCGAGGACCCGGGCGTTCACGCTGGTGGCCGAGCGGATCGCGTCCATGGGCGGATAGCCCGTCTCGGCCATGTAGACGAACTCGCGCGCGTTCTCCCCGTGCTTGAAGACCCCGGCGTCGGTGCCGAAGGCGATCGGCACGCCGGCCCGCCAGGCCCGGCCGAAGGTCTCCTGGATCCGGGGGCCCAGCTCCAGCGCCTTCGGTACGACCACATCGGGATAGTAGCCCTCGACGCGGGCGAGCCTCTCCACCTCCTTCCCGGCGGTGATCGTCGGGACGTAGTAGGCGCCCCGGTCCACCATCAGGCGCATCGTCTCCTCGCTCATGAGCGTCCCGTGCTCGATCGTCCTCACGCCGGCCCGGACGGCCCGCTGCATGCCCTCGTCCCCGTGCGCGTGGGCCGCCACGCTCACGCCCCAGTCGGCGGCGGTCTCGACGATCGCCCGGATCTCCTCTTCCGAAAACTGCGGGCGCTGCCCTTCCCGGGCGACGCTCAGCACGCCCCCGGTGGCCGTGATCTTGATCCAGTCCGCCCCCTGCTTGATCTGGTGCCGCACGCCCTGGCGGGCCGTCGGGACCCCGTCCACCACGCCCAGGTGGGGGCCCGGCTCGCCCATGAGGTCCCGCCGGTAGCCGTTGGTGGGGTCGCCGTGCCCGCCCGTGACCGCCAGGCTCGAGCCGGCGCTCACGATCCGCGGTCCCGCCACCCAGCCCTCCTCGATCGCGTTCCGGAGGGCGGTGTTGACGCCGCTCCCGCCCAGGTCGCGGACCGTCGTGAAGCCCGCCTCCAGCGTCCGCCGGGCGAAGACCGTGGAGCGGAAGGCCAGGTCCTCGGGGTTCAGCGTGAACCGCTCCAGGTAGCGGTCGGGGCTCGTCTCCCCCTCGAGGTGGACGTGCATGTCGATGAAGCCGGGAAGCACGACGCCGCCGCTCAGATCGATGAGCCGGTCCTCCGCCCCCGGATCCCGAAAGCCGTCCTCTACCGCGGCGATCCGGTCCCCCTCCACGACGATCGTGACCTCGGAGCGGGGCTCCTCGCTCCGCCCGTCGATCAGGGTTCCGGCGTGGATGAGCGTACGCGGCTCGGGGTCCTGGGCCGAGAGAGGAGCCGGGGCGAGCGTCACGACGACGAAGAGGAAGAACGAGACGAAAAGGAGGAAGGCCGCCGGCGGCGGCGGTCGGGTCGCGCGCATGGTGGACCTCCGGGTCGGGTCGGTCGTTTCCGCCGGGCCGTGCCACGGTCGCCGCGGATCGGGCACAGGAAGAGTACCGGGTCGGGCCCTAGCGGACCAAGCCCGTGGCGGCCCGGGACCGAACTTGCAGCG